>DASPSE010000314.1:0-10372 GCA_035624085.1 Terriglobales bacterium | reverse complement strand
TGGCTGTCCACTGGCGCTGAAGAAGATTTTAGGAACGTCGGCTGATAGCGGCGCACCTGAGCTATCGAGCCGCAAATTACCGGGCCATTGAGCACTGGCCACCCTCAGGAGCCGCGAGCAGCGGCGAACGGCTGCAGGAAGTGGAGGAACACCTTGTTTCGTTCGAGCCCCTTTGATCTGGCAAGTCCTATCGCTGATTTCGATGCCATTCGCATCAGCCTCGCCTCGCCGGAGAAAATCCGGAGCTGGTCGCATGGCGAAGTAACCAAACCGGAGACCATCAACTACCGCACCTTTAAGCCGGAGCGGGATGGCTTGTTCTGCGCCCGCATCTTCGGCCCGGTGACGGATTGGGAGTGTCTCTGCGGCAAATACAAGCGCATGAAACACCGCGGCGTTATCTGCGACAAGTGCGGTGTCGAAGTCACGCTTTCCAAAGTACGCCGGGAACGCCTCGGCCACATCGAGCTGGCCTCGCCTTGTTCGCACGTGTGGTTTTTCAAGGGACTGCCCAGCCGCATCGGGCACCTGCTCGACATTTCGCTGCGCGATCTCGAGTCCGTCCTGTATTTCGAAGCTTACGTGGTGATCGAACCGGGCGATGCCCCTGTGCGTGAGCGCGAAGTGATAAAGGACGAGGCTAAGTTCCGTGAACTGGACCAGCAGTTTCGTCCCGCCGGCTTCAAGGCCATGATGGGCGCGGAGGCCATTAAAGAACTTCTCAAGCGGGTGGATATCGAAGGCCTGGCAACTGACTTGCGCGAGAGAATGAAGAACGAAAGCTCGCAGCAGAAGAAACTCAAGTACGCCAAGCGCCTGAAAGTGGTCGAGGCCTTCCGCAAGAGCGGCAACAAACCCTTCTGGATGATTCTGGACGTGATTCCGGTCATTCCCCCGGAGCTGCGTCCGCTTGTTCCTCTCGACGGTGGCCGCTTCGCGACCTCGGATCTCAACGATCTGTACCGTCGAGTTATCAATCGTAACAACCGCTTGAAGAAGCTCATGGACCTGCACGCTCCGGAGGTCATCGTGCGCAACGAAAAGCGCATGTTGCAGGAAGCCGTCGATGCGCTCTTCGACAACGGCCGCCGTGGCCGCGTACTGCGCGGCGCCAACAATCGTCCGCTGAAGTCCCTGTCAGACACGCTGAAAGGCAAGCAGGGCCGTTTTCGCCAGAATCTGCTCGGCAAGCGTGTGGACTACTCCGGCCGTTCCGTCATCGTGGTTGGACCGGAGCTCAAGCTGCACCAGTGCGGTCTGCCGAAGAAGATGGCTCTGGAGCTGTTCAAGCCCTTCATCTATCACCGCCTCGAACAGACCGGCCACTGCACCACCATCAAGCAAGCCAAGGAAATGGTGGAACAGCAAGAGCCCATCGTGTGGGACATCTTGGAAGAGGTCATCAAGGATCATCCAGTGCTCTTGAACCGCGCCCCAACCTTGCACCGCCTCGGCATTCAGGCGTTTGAGCCGGTGCTGGTGGAAGGCAAGGCCATCAAGATTCACCCGCTGGTCTGCACCGCGTTCAACGCCGATTTCGACGGCGACCAGATGGCGGTTCACATTCCGCTATCTCCTGAAGCGCAGGTCGAAGCCAGTGTGCTGATGCTGTCTTCGCACAACATTCTGTCGCCAGCGTCGGGACATCCCATCACCGTGCCCACGCAGGACATGGTGCTTGGCCTTTACTATCTGACCAAAGCCAAGCCCGGCGCCAAGGGCGAAGGCCGCTCTTTCGCCAATATCGAAGAAGTCCTGCTGGCGCTCGAGGCGGGTGAGATCGAAACGCTCTCGCCGATTCGTCTTCGCTACACCGGCGACGTCATCGATCTGACCCAGGCCTACGACGATCAGGACATCACCCACACCGATCCCGTGACCTATGACCGCGCGTTCATGAACACGACCGTCGGTCGCGCCATCCTGAACGATCACCTTCCCGAGGGCATGCCCTACATCAACGGCCTGCTCAAGAAGAAGGGGATCGGCGCGCTGGTCAGCTACTGCTATCTGCAGTACGGGCTCGAGACCACGGTCAAAATGCTCGATGAGGTAAAGGAACTTGGCTTCCGCTTCGCCACCCGGGCGGGCCTTTCCATCGGCATCGATGACATGGTCATCCCCGACAACAAGAAAATCCTGGTGCGCGACGCCGAAAAGCAGGTGGTCAGCGTTCAGCAGCAATATCTCGACGGCGCCATCACCAACGGCGAACGCTACAACAAGGTCATCGAAATCTGGTCGGCCATCACCGAAAAAGTGGCCGACGAGATGTTCGCCGAGATGCAGCAGCGCGACAAGGAAGGCGCCATCAACCCGATCTACATCATGGCCGATTCCGGCGCGCGCGGATCGAAACAGCAGATTCGCCAGCTCTCCGGAATGCGCGGTTTGATGGCCAAGCCGTCAGGCGAAATCATCGAATCGCCTATCACCGCCAATTTCCGCGAAGGGCTGACTGTGCTGCAATACTTCATTTCGACTCACGGCGCCCGCAAGGGTCTGGCCGATACGGCGCTCAAGACCGCCGATTCCGGCTACCTGACTCGCCGTCTAGTCGATGTGGCGCAGGACGTCATTATCAGCGAGTACGACTGCGGCACCGTCGACGGCATCTACGTCTCCGGTATCGTCGAAGCCGGCGAAATTATCGAGCCTTTGCGCGACCGCATCGTAGGACGCGTTTCGCTCGAGAAAATCAAGGACTACGACGGCAACGTCGTCGTGGACATCAATCAGGAAATCACCGAAGAGCTCGCCGGAGCCATTCAGGCGGCCGGCATCGAACGGGTGAAAATCCGCTCGGTGCTGACCTGCGAATCCAAGCGCGGTGTCTGCGTGATGTGCTATGGCCGCAACCTGGCCTCCGGACGCCTCGTCGAACTCGGCGAGGCCGTAGGCGTCATCGCGGCGCAGTCCATCGGCGAGCCCGGAACCCAGCTCACGATGCGTACCTTCCACATCGGCGGCACGGCATCGCGAGTTTCCGAACAGTCGCGCCTGGAAGCCAAGAGCACCGGCACTGTCCGCTTCATCGGCTTGCAGACGGTGAGGTCCAAAGCAGGAGACCTGGTCGTGATGAATCGGCAGGGCTCCATCGCCGTGGTCGACGACAAAAATCGCGAGCGCGAGCGCTACTCCGTGGTGTACGGCGCGAAAGTCAAGGTCAACGAAGGCGATCAGGTCCAGCTCGGCCAGGTGATGGTCGAGTGGGATCCCTACACCTTCGCCATCCTCACCGAAATCGGCGGCGCGGTGCAGTTCAAAGACCTGCAGGAAGGGATCACGCTGCACGAAGAAGTCGATGAAGTCACCGGCTTGTCGCGTCACGTGGTGGCCGATTCGCCCGATGAGAAGCGCCAGCCCGCGATCGTGATCAAGGGCAAGACCAGCAAGCGTTACCTAATGCCGTCGCGCGCTCACCTCATGGTGGCGGATGGAGACAGCGTCCATCCTGGCGATGTACTGGCCAAGATCCCGCGTGAAACCACCAAGACCAAAGACATCACCGGCGGTCTGCCGCGCGTGGTCGAGCTTTTCGAGGCCCGCAAGCCGCATGACACCGCGGTCATCAGCGAGATCGATGGCACGGTCAAGTTCGGCGAGGTCTCGAAGGGTCAGCGCAAAATCTACGTGGTCGCGGACAACGCCACGGAGAAAGAATACTCGGTGCCACGTGGCGTTCACGTCAACGTGCAGGAAGGCGAGCGCGTCAAGGCCGGTGAACCGCTGATGGACGGTCCGCTGGACCCGCACGACATCCTGGCCGTGCTCGGCGAAAAAGAGCTGCAGGCTTACCTGGTGAACGAAATTCAGGAAGTCTATCGCCTGCAGGGCGTCAACATCAGTGACAAGCACATCGAGGTCATCGTCCGCCAGATGATGCGTTGGCGCAAGGTGGAAGACGTCGGCGACACCAAGTTCCTGCTGGAAGAGCAGGTGGACAAGTTCCACTTTGGCGAAGAGAACGAGCGGGTGATTGCGCAGGGGGGGCGTCCGGCCACCGGCCGGCCGCTGCTGCTGGGCATCACCAAAGCTTCGCTCTCGACCGACTCGTTCATCTCCGCGGCGTCGTTCCAGGAGACTACGCGCGTGCTCACCGAGGCCTCTATCAACGGCCGAGTGGATCACCTGCGCGGTCTGAAAGAGAACGTCATCGTCGGACGCCTCATTCCTGCCGGCACTGGCATGGAATACTACCGCAACGTGCGCCTCTCGCCCGAGATGGAAGAGGCCGCCGCCAAGGTGCAGGAGGAAGTCTCGGCTGCCTACGAGGAAGCTGAGCGCGCGCTCGAGCTGATGCGTCACGAAGGCGAAACCGAGGAACTGACCGCGGAGTAAGTCGGTCAAGAACCGTTACAAAGGCCGCCAGCCATGGCGGCCTTTTTGTCTCACCGGCAGTCTCTTCCAACACGAGGCCGTAAGTGCCGATCCTCTCAATTACTTGGGCTGATGAACCGCGCCGAGTTTCCGTTTTCCGGACAAGACAGCGCTCTCTGCCGACTTCAGAGGCGGCGTCGGCGTATCCTTACGCAGGGACAGCGAGCAGGTTCCGCGCCGCAAAAGGAGTAAACGAAAATGAGCCGCATCCATGTGCTTTCTATCGATGGCGGAGGCATTCGGGGTATTATTCCGGCTTCCATTCTGGCAGTTCTTGAAAAGTGTGTGGGCCGCAAGTTGCACCAAATATTTGATCTGATCGCGGGCACCTCAACCGGAGGAATTATCGCGTTGGGCATTGGCACCACGGCAGATGGCGGCAAACCTTATCGTCCGGCTGATCTGGTCGAAATGTATGTGGCAAACGGACCGAAAATCTTTAAGAAAGGTTTCCTCGCGCCAATAAAGTCGTTGTTCGGCCCAAAGTATCCGCCCGACGCCTTGGAGGAGGTGCTGCAGACCTTCTTTGGAGAGAACGAATTTTCTTCCGCGCTGACGCCGCTGCTGATCTCGAGCTACGACCTTCAGGGCCAGTTGCCGTTCTTTTTCAAGAGCCACCGGATTGCCGGTGACCCAACCTTCAACTGGAAATCGCGACTGATCGCCAGGGCGACTTCAGCGGCACCCACATTTTTCCCGCCACTGCACTTGCAGAAAGACGGTGCGGACTACGCGCTTGTTGATGGCGGCATTTTCGTCAACAATCCAGGCATGGCGGCGTATGCCGAGGCGCGGCGGATCTATCCAGATGCAACTGAATTTCTGATTGTGTCCGTCGGAACCGGCGATCGCAACGACGGAATTACTTATAACCGGGCCAAAAGTTGGGGGTTGCTCGGCTGGGCGAAACAGATTGTTCCGGTCATGATGGATAGCGTCTCTGAGGCTGTGGACTACGAACTGGGTTCGGTTTTTGGGAGTTCGGCTGCCCGTCAACATTTTCGTCTACAGCCGCGCTTAACCATTGCCTCGAACCAAATGGACGACACCAGCAAAGAAAATCTAACAAACCTCCAACTTGAAGCGGAGAAATTCTTGAGAGAAAATTCACAAATGCTTCAGGTAATCTGCGCGGAGCTGCGCTCGGGCCGAGGATCCAACGTGCCCGGAATTGGACGACGCCGTGAGCGGCACAACCTTTGATGACACTGCTCTGGAAGTGTTCTCACGCGTCTTTGGTGAGAAACGCGCATCACGCCACTTTGCCTGCGGCTAGCTCTAACTACTGCAGTAGCCCAAACACGCCAACTCCATTGGTCGTTCCGACGTAGACCTTTCCATTAATCACCGTCGGCGTGATGAACTTATTTCCCGCCCCAAACTGATCGCGTCCGCCCGACGCTTGGTTGCTGTTGTACAGTTCGTTCGCCAAGTTAGTGGCATCGTAGGCGTGCAGAACTGCTGGATCAGTGTTCTCTGCCGCCCAGAGAATCGCGTTGCTGGTTCCATTGGCAGAAATGCTCGGAGTCGCCCCGGGATACTCAAACTGATTGCCGGTTTGTGACGACGGACTGCTTCCCAGCTGCGCAGCGCTAATTGCGAAAGCCTTAATGCTGTCTCCAACCGCCCCGTAGTAGACCGTACTGTTGAAATAAGCAGGCATGGAGAATACACTGCCGGCCAGCGCGCCCTGGATTTCCTGATAGATATTGTTCGTGTTGGGATTGAACTTCCCCATTGAATCCCGATCCACCACGTAAAGATTGCTGTCCTTTCCCGCTCCCACGGCAAGGTGCCGCGTGTTGCCTGAACTGTCAGTGAAATCGGGCAGCACCAAGGCTCCTCCGGAGCCTAAATCCTCGTCCGAATCGTTTTCCGATAGCTGGTTGGACATCTCGAAGTAATCGGCGACCGCAAGCTGATTGTTGACCGTCGAAATCTTCAGAAAGGCATTTCCGAAATCGCCCTGGCTGGGAAATCCCTGCGCGTTGAGCGTGGCGTCAAATACGCCATTGGCATCAAGCGCGAAGATGTTCCCCGTAGAATCCGCGGCCGGCCCTGCCCCAGCCATCCAGAACGCGCCTTCGTTGCCATTCGGAGTAACGTTCAACACGGTCACCTGAGCGAGAGTGTTCTCGTCGTAGCCCATGATCCAACCGGTATAAGGCCGAAAATCGCAATGCGAGCCCCAACTCGTGTAGATCACTCCGTTCAGCAGTAGCAGTCCCGGCCGGTCGACCTGCTGTCCGGGATCAAAAATAACTTTCCCACCAGAGCTGTTATCCCCGGTACCCGGATAAGACGCTTGAATCTCCTGTGGTCCGCCAAATTCCTCCGCGCCGGTGGTTACATCCAAAGCGTGCAGCCGCTGATGGTAATTGCCCGAACCGTCCTTCGACATAGCAAGAACGTAGATCGTGCCGTGCGCGCCTGCCTTCGGGTCGATCACCGGGGTTGACGTAACCCCAATCTCCGGCGTGATCTGCCCGCAGCCATGGTCATCGCTGGTTGTCTCGCCGGAAAGCAAAGTTGAGATTTGCCAGATCGGCGTGCCCGTGTCGGCATCAAAGGCGAAGACGCTGCCGTGCTCACTCACCACGAAGAGCAGGTTGTGGGTCTGGCCGGAAATGCTGATACTTGGAAGATAAAGCGGCTGAGCGTCGACCTTGCCGTCCGCCGAAATTACGAACTGCTTACCGAAACTGGACTGATTCACATTGCCGGTAGTGAGAATAGTTTCGTTGAGATTCTGCCCGCTCCGCGCGTTGTCGTTGTGGTAAGTCGTCACGGAGCCGGTGTTTGCGCCCGGCGGAGGTGGTGCACCCCCTCCGCTTTGACTCGAACTGGCGCTCTTGCTGCTGCAGCTGACCACATACAATCCAATCGCTATGACGCACAGAAGAGCGCCCGCAACCCCCAACTTTTTCATGCGCTTATCCCCAACCCGCTGCTGTTATAGCACCTAGCCACACGCGGCGCTCTTGCGGAATCTGGTTCCCCGGCCGCCGCTTGCCTATTTAGTGCTGATGCGCAGCACGACGTTGATCTGCTTCCGGTCGTCGAATTGGCTGACGGTCTTGGTGTCGCTCTTCTGGCCCTTATATTGGGCGTAAAGTTCATAGTCCACGTTGGGAGAAAGCTCGGGGAAACGGTAGGTACCGTCAGGGCCAATGATATAGGTAGTCACAGTGTGAGTACGCGTATTGGAGAGGTAAACCACAGCGTCCACTACAGGATTGTCGTGCTTGTCCAGCACCTTTCCGGTCAGCAGGCGACCAGGAGCGGGCTTCTCCTTGTCTTTGCCGTAAAGGTTCGCAGTTGAACCCAGGCCGATCAGCAGCAGCACCGCAAATGCCACTCGAAAGCTCGTGTGAACTCCTTTTGCAAGGGGCCCATTTCGCATAACCCCTGTAGACAAAAGCGTGTTAAGAGAAGTCACCGTCTTCGGACTCCTCCTCTTCTTCCTCATCCTCTTCGTATTCTTCTTCTACGGGCTTCAGCTCAATGGGGCTGACGGTGATCACCTCGAAGTCGGTTCCGCACTCCGGACAGGAGACGATTTCACCCTCATCGACTTCATCTTCCGCGATGTCCAGATCGCTCTCGCATTCAGGGCAGGAAACCATAATTGCCTCCGTTCTATGAGTCCTCTTGATAATATTTAGTGTCTCTTGGGGCTGAGGTCAAGTACCCCGGCTTCGCGAACGCCCTGTCCGCCGTTTGGCGTGACTCAGGACTCCCGCATGAATTTCCACGCTGGTTTATCTCTTGATGTTTCTGGCACAAAGCCGGTCGCGTGCCTTCGGAGAATGAGGCAGATTCTGATTTTCGCGGCCTTGGCAACAGGTGCTTTCGCCCAGCACCCCGTTGACCCTGGTCCTCGCGATCCGCAAATTGTGGCCGCTCTGAAACAAGTCTCACCGTCACGAATCCGGAGCACCATTGAAAAGCTGGTCAGCCTCCAGACTCGGTCCACGCTTTCCGCGCAGGATCCAGCCTCCATCGCCGCCGGTCATGGCATCGGTGCAGCCCGGGAATGGATCAAGTCCGAGTTCGAGAGCTACTCGCGCGATTGCGGCGGTTGTTTGGAGGTAAAGACCGATACGTTCACTGAAGGTCCCGCCGACCGGATTCCCAGGCCCACCGAAATCACCAATGTTTATGCGGTTTTGAATGGGACCGACCCGGAGAATGCCAAGCGCGTCGTGCTGGTCACAGGACATTACGATTCCCGCAACAGCGACACGCTCGACGCTACGGCAGCCGCTCCCGGCGCCAATGACGACGGCAGCGGCACCGCTGTGAGTCTCGAATGCGCCCGAGTTTTGAGCAAATTGAAATTTCCCGCGACCGTGATCTTTCTCACCGTCGCCGGCGAGGAACAGGGATTAAACGGCAGCCACCATTTCGCCCAAATGGCCAAAGCCGCAGGATGGAACATTGAGGCCGTTCTAAACAATGACATCGTCGGAGGCGATCGCAGCCCGCAGCAGGACCCAAGCGTGGTGCGTGTTTTCTCCGAAGGCGTGCCGCTTGCCGCTGGCGATGCCGATCTACGGCTCATCCGCAATCTGGGCGGTGAAAACGACTCAACTTCGCGTGAGGTCGCCCGCTATGTCGCGGAAGTTGCTCGCACTTACGATTCGGGCGTCAAGCCCATGCTGGTGTTCCGCCTTGACCGCTACCTGCGCGGCGGCGATCACAGCGCTTTCAATCGCGAAGGATACCCGGCCGTGCGCTTCACCGAATTTCGCGAGGACTACAACCATCAGCATCAGAATGTCCGCACCGAAAATGGCGTGGAATATGGTGATTTGACAAAGTTTGTGAACTTCGACTACATCGCCGCCGTGGCGCGGCTGAATGCAGCCACGCTTGCGTCGTTAGCCTCTGCCCCAGCACCCCCGGCCAAGGTTCATCTCCTGACGAAAGAATTGCAGAACGACTCGACTCTGACTTGGGAGCCGTCGCCCGGCGGCCGGGCAACGAGCTATGAGGTATTGTGGCGGGCCACCACCAGCGCCGAATGGGAACACACACAGTCTGCGGGAAACGCCACCCGCATCACCCTGCCGTTATCGAAAGATAATGTAATCTTCGCCGTTGTCGCCGCCGACAAAGAAGGGCATCGCAGTTTACCGGTGGTACCGATTCCGGAGCGATAACCTGCTAAGATTATGCGAAGCTGGGGAACTGATCCCCGGGAACTGAGAACTGTTTTTATGTACCGCGGACGAACCATCTCGTTAAGCTTTCCTCCGTTTACCTATTGGATCAAACGGATCATTATTAGCTGCGCGGCAATTTACTTCCTGCAAGTCGTGCTCGGCGCCGTTTTCCCAGGCGCCCTGGGTTATCTTTTTTCCTTCGGCGCCCTCATTCCCGCATACGTCCTGCACGGATTCATTTGGCAGATCATCACCTATTCTTTTCTACATGCCGGCGTCATGCACGTTCTCATCAACATGCTGATGCTGTGGATGTTCGGCGCCCAGGAAGAACTGGATTGGGGATCGAAGAAATTCCTGGAGTTCTATCTCTTCTGCGTGGCCGGCGCGGCTTTGACCACGATTGCTGTAGCCTATTCGCCAATTCGCGGCGTGAGCCCGATCACCCCCACCATCGGCGCCTCCGGTGGCGTTTACGGCGTGCTGATGGCGTTTGGCATGCTTTACGGCGATCGGGAAATTTTCATGTTCCCGCTGCCTTTCATGATGAAGGCCAAGTATATGGTCGCCATCATGATTTTCCTGGTCATCATCGCCACGTTTCAGCCATCGCAGGGCGGGATCGCAAATTTCGCCCACCTCGGCGGCCTTCTCTTCGGGTTCATCTACGTGAAATTCATGCCGCGCCGAGGCCTGACCTACGGCGCCAGTGAACGCTACTTCAGCCTTCGCAACGCCTTCTACCGCTGGAAGCGCCGCCGCGCCGCCCGCAAGTTCGAAGTCTACATGCGCCAGCACAACCGTACCGTCAGCTTCGACGAGCA
>DASPSE010000138.1:0-18791 GCA_035624085.1 Terriglobales bacterium | reverse complement strand
CAAGACGTTAAATTCGGCGCGACTGCAATTCCCCCTGCAGAAAGTATCGCGGCCAGCCTGAAATACCTGCGGGGAGTGGTCAGCAAGCTCTCGGCAGCAAAGGGAAAGCGGTAATTTGTGTTTCGGTGCGCGAAGGACTTCACGGTGTAGGCATGATCGCTGATTTGGTGATTTCCGCTTGAATCCTGATATCGATACGGCGGCGTCAAGACCAGCGCACGAACATCTGCCGCTGACACGACAACTCGGGCTGCTGAACGCCATCTCCATCAACATGTCGAACATGGTGGGAACGGGCCCGTTCATTACCGTTCCGGCCATCGTAGCAACGCTGGGTGGGCCGCAATCCCTGATCGCGTGGGGCGTGGGCGCACTGCTCGCTATCGCAGACGGTCTTGTGTTCGCTGAACTGGGATCATCGATTCCCGCCTCCGGTGGCTCCTACATCTTTCTGCGTGAGTGCCTGGGCCGCCAACGCTGGGGCCACATGATGGCCTGGCTTTTCGTCTGGCAGTTTCTCTTCAGCGGGACTCTGGAAATTGCGACCAGCAGTATCGGCATGGCGGAGTATACAGGATTTCTCTGGCCCCAACTGCTCACCTACCGATGGGGCGTGAAGCTGCTTGCCGCTGGGATCACGGCTGTGGCACTGCTAGCTCTCTATCGCAAGATTCAGGACATCGCGCGCCTGATGTTGCTGCTTTGGATCGGCATGTTACTCACGGCAGCCTGGGTCATCTTCACCGGAATGATCCACTTGAATCCCAAGCTGCTTTTCGACTTTCCTCCTGGGGCCTGGCAGATCGGCTTGCCGTTCATGCTGGGATTGGGCAACGGCACCATGCTGGTGATGTTCAATTTTCTGGGTTATTACCAGATCTGCTATCTGGGCGACGAAGTAAAACGTCCCGAGCGCGTAGTTCCATTCGGCGTCATATTTTCTATCTTGCTGGTTACCCTGATCGACTTCTTCATCTCGGTCAGTTTCACTGGGGTCGTGCCGTGGCGCGAAATGATCCAGCCTGGGTCGCAGGCATTCAACGCCATCGGTTCTGTGTACATGGAAAGAATCAACGGACATTGGGCTTCTGTCTTGATGACGATCATGGTCGAAGTCACGGCGTTCGCTGCAACCTACGCCATGATGTTGGGCTACTCCCGAATTCCCTACGCCGCCGCACTCGATGGCGCTTTCTTTCGCTGGTTTGGCGAAGTGCATCCCAAGAAGCGTTTCCCGCACAGATCCCTGCTGTTGGTGGGCGCGCTCGTCATTGTTTCGTGCTTTTTTGACCTGGTGCAAATCATCACCGCCCTGATTCTGGCCAGGATTCTTTCCATGTTTGTAGCCCAGATTGTTGGCTTGCTCATCCACCGCAGGTTGCGGCCGGAAGCGCCCCGTCCTTTTCGAATGTGGCTGTATCCGTTGCCGGCGCTGTTCGCGCTGGTGGGCTGGCTGGGAGTGTTTGTGACGCCGGCCTTGCAGCCCGGTGGCTGGCAGTACATGGCGTATGCGTTCGGAACTATCGGGCTGGGATTCGCAGCGTATCTGATTCTGGCATGGCGCAAGCGCGAATGGCCTTTCCTGCCATCGGAGCCCGATGCGCCCCCTGGTCCCAGCACAGAACTGGAGCCGGAAGGAACGTTTTAAGCTGCGGATCGTTTACAGCGATCGGATCCTTGTTGGATGGAGTGAGATTTCTAAGCGCTTATTTCCCTGATACAATGCTTCGTGATTTGACGAGGTCTCCCAGGCAAACGTGAGACGTAGCAACGTGTTGCCATCGATCAGGACGTTAGAACTTTAGGAGAAGCTGGAGATGCGGAAGCTGGCGGTCGGCGTGCTCGGAGTCGGGGAGATGGGCAAGCGTCACGCGGAAAACCTGCGCCGGCTTGTGCCCGAAGCGCATCTAGTCGCTGTGGCTGACGTCGCTGCCGAGCGTGCCCGTCAGGTCACCGCGGAGCTTGAGGTCGAGCACTCGTACGCCAGCTTCGATGATCTGCTCGACCATCGCGGTCTTGATGCCGTGGTGATTGCAACTCCCGACAAGTTCCATGCCCAAGCGATCTGCGCCGCTGCCGCGGCGGGCAAAGATATTCTCTGCGAGAAACCGCTGGCGACGAACCTAGCGGAGGCCTACGCCGCCCTCGAAGCAGTCGCCAAGGCGGGTGTCCGCCTGCAAATTGGCTTCATGCGCCACTACGATCCTGCTTATGCGGCAGCGATGAAGCGTATCGAAGCCGGTGAGATCGGTGAACCCGTCGTGTTTAAGTCCATCGGCCGCGACAAGGATGTTCCCTCTTTGGCGGCCTATCAGTCGAACGTCAACGGCATGCTTTTTTACAACAACACAATTCATGATTTCGATCTAGCACGCTGGCTGGTGCGAGACGAGGTCAACGAGGTCCAGGCCTACACCACGGTCGCTATCCGCCCCGAGATAGCGAAGTACCACGACGTCGTTGCGAGCGTGGTCAATCTGAAATTTTTCCGGGGCGCGATTGGCAATATCGAATCCTACGTGCAGGCGCTCTACGGATACGACGTTCGCACCGAGATCGTGGGATCGAAAGGCTCGATTTTTGTGGGCAGCCTCACGCAGATGCCCGCTACCTTTCTGACGGCCAACGGGGGAGCGCGGACGCTTGCCGACCACTTCCTCACCAGATTTGCCGACGCCTACGTGGCGGAGGTACGGGACTTTGTTCACAACATGTTGAACGATCACCCGCCGCGTGTTTCAGGAGAAGACGGTCTGAAAGCGCTGGCCATCGCGGTTGCCGCTGAGAATTCACACTTGCAAGGCAAACCGTGCGAGGTCACTCAATCTGGCCCTCGTGTCGGTACTGCCGACTTTGCGGGAGTTAAGACGAAAACTGTCTGACCGGAGGAGTTTATGACTCGAGCCACCGCGGCTGCTTACAAAAGCCCACTCCACGAAATGACCCAGACCACGCCGACTTGTCTGTGGAACGACTCCGCCTCCATCCAGGAACTTACTTACTCGATCGAGCATGGCGCCGTGGGCGCAACTTGCAATCCTGTCATCGTGCTGGGCGTTCTGAAAAAGGAGATGGGCCTCTGGAAGGACCGGATTTATGCGCTGATCGATGAGCGTCCGACGGCGACTGAGGGCGAAATTGCGTGGCAGTTAGTGCGGGAGGTTTCCGCGAAAGCTGCCGGCCTGCTCAAACCGGTATTCGATGCGCACCGCGGGAGGAATGGCCGGCTTTCCATACAAACTGACCCACGTTTTTTTCGTGATACTCAAGCCATTGTGGAGCAGGCGATGGAGTTCAGTCGCATCGCCCCCAACATGATCGTGAAAATTCCCGTGACTAGAGCTGGAATTCCTGCAATCGAGGAGGCTACTTACCGCGGAATCAGTATCAACGCTACGGTTTGCTTCAGCCTGCCGCAGTGCATCGCAGTGGCGGAAGCGGTGGAGCGCGGCCTTACCCGACGCGAGCGCGAAGGCAAGGAAATTGCCAGTATGGGGCCGGTCTGCACGATCATGGTGGGCCGCCTCGATGACTGGCTGAAAGTCCTCATCGAGAAAGACAATGTGGCTATTGATCCAGGATACCTGGAATGGGCAGGGGTCGCGGTATTCAAGAAGACTTACGAAATTTTTCGCAAGCGCGGTTACCGGATACGCCTGCTGTCAGCCGCGTTCCGCAACCACATGCACTGGAGCGAACTGATCGGCGGCGATATCGTCATTTCACCGCCCTACTCGTGGCAGATTCGTTTCAACGCGAGCGATATCGAGGTTCGTCCGCGGATCGACCAGCCCGTCGATCCGAGAATTGTCGATGAACTGTCGAGAAAGTTCGCGGACTTCGGTCGCGCATACACCGAGGGCGGCCTCTCGATCGAAGAATTCGATTCTTTCGGCCCGACTCGCCGGACTCTGCGGCAGTTCATCGCCGCTTGCCACGATCTCGATGGCTTGGTGAGAGATTTTCTGCTTCTCAATCCAGATACTGCATTGTGAGTTGCCGGTGTGATTGAGCAACCAAAAACCAAGCTTACATTTCTGAATGGAGGCGCGTGTGGGGAAACTCGCAATTACTGGTGGTAAGCCGCTGCGAAAGACTTCGTTCACCGAATGGCCCATGTCAACGAAACAGGAAGCTTCGGTGCTGAAGGATGTGCTTACCAGCTCAAAGTGGGGAGGCCAGCCTTTTCCTGGCAAGTATGCTGTCGCTTTTGCCACAAAATTCGCGAAGCTCCATACTGCAAAGTATGGGCAGTGCGTGAATACAGGAACGGTTGCGATTCAGGCCGCCCTGAAAGCCATCGGCATCCGTCCTGGCGACGAGGTGCTCGTGCCTGCCTACACCTGGGAAGGAACGGTTGGGCCGGTGCTTCTGCTGAATGCGGTTCCCGTTTTCGTGGACGTCGATCCGGGCACCTATTGCATGGACGCGACGCTGATCGAGAAGGCCATCACGCCGCGGACGAAAGCGATCCTCCCCGTTCACTTGGGAATGCGGTTCGCTGACATGGACGAGATTCCGCGCATCGCCGCGAAACACAATCTCAAAGTTATTGAAGACTGCGCGCATGCTCACGGTGGCATGTGGAAGGGTAAAGGAGCGGGGTCGATGGGAGACCTCGGAGCGTTCAGCTTCCAGTCGAGCAAGCTCATCACGTCTGGAGAAGGTGGAGCAGTGGTTACAAACAACCTGGAGTATATGGAGTTGGTCCAAAGCTATATCAATGCCGGGCGCGCCAGCGTTACGGACAAGTTTCATCACCGGATCATCGGATTCAATTACCGGCTGGGTGAATTTCAAGCTGCGGTATTGTGTGCTCAGCTTGAGCGGTTGCCCAAGCAGGCAAAAGTGCGCGAGCGGAACATGAAGCGGCTCGAAACCAAATTGAACAGCACGCCAGCAATTGGTCTCTTGCCGCCCGAGCCCCGGATCACCCGCCTCGCTCCCTATGGTTACGTCCTCAAGTATTTCTCCAACCAGGCAAAGGGCATTCCCCGCGCCGCGTTTGTCGCAGCGTTGCAACTGGAAGGCATTCCTTGCGACGGTCTCTTCTATGAACCGGTATATAAGAGCTCGCTCTTCCCGCTGGATCCGGCTGATTTTCCGGCTTTGACTTGGGGACGTGAAAAGCCGCTCGATCTGCGAAGCATTTATTCCTGTCCGGAAGCCGAACGGGCTGCCTACCACGAAGCTGTGTGGTTTCCGCATCAATTGTTCCTTGGTGGCAACGAAGACACAGATGCAATCGCCAATGCCATTCACAAGGTGCTCGACAACATCGAGGAGCTGCGTGGCTTGGAACACAAAGCGATTCGCAACCAGGGGCTGAGCCGGGCCGACCGCGAAAGTTAGAAGGGTCGTTAAATAAAGGGGGAGTTTCGTTCGTGAGCAGGGCAAGAAAAATTGGGTATGCCGTGGTCGGTCTCGGCGCAATCGCGCAGAGTTCAGTGTTGCCTGCCTTCGCCGGGAGCAAGAGGGCAAAACTTGTAGCCCTGGTGAGCCGGGACAGGAATAAAGCGGCGCGGCTTGCGAAGAAATTCGGCGCCGGCGCCTTCTATAGCAACGAAGAATACGACACGTGTTTGGCGAACCCAGACATCGCCGCAATTTACGTCGCTACTCCTCCGGGCGTGCATCGGGAGTTCACCGTGCGGGCTGCACGAGCTGGCAAGCACGTTTTGTGCGAAAAACCGCTGGCCGCCACGGTGGAACAGTCTCTTGCAATGGTCGAGGCCTGCGCTCGGGCTGGCGTTTTGCTGATGACCGCATATCGAAAGTATTACGAACCGAGCAGCCTCTACCTGAAACAGTTGGTTCAGAACGGGGACCTTGGCCGAATTGATGTGATTCACACTTCCTTCAGCGAATTGCCTACGCCGCCCTCCTGTCCGATGTGGCTCTTCGACCCGCAATTGGCCGGTGGCGGGCCGCTGATGGACTTGGGGATTTATTGCGTCAATACCAGCCGTTGGCTGGTCGAGGAGGACCCGGTCGAGGTGGACGCATGCGCGTGGCGCCATGACACAGTTCGTTTCCGCGAGGTGGAGGAAGGAATCTCCTTTCGCATGCATTTCCCGAGCGGTCTGCTGGTACAAGGCGCCTCGACCTATGCTGCAGCTCCGTCCTCTTTTATCTATATTCAAGGGACGAAGGGTTGGGTTTTCCTGTCGCCGGCGTTCCCCTTCGAGGAAGAGCGGTGGGTCATGGGGAAAATCGCAGGACGCCGCGTGGAGCGAAAGTTTAAAACCGTTGATGAATTTTCTCCCCAGATCGACGCCTTCGCTGCCTCCATTCAGGGCGGCGGGCCGCTTGTCGCTGCAGATGGAATGCAAGGTCATCGCGATATCATCATCCTGCACGCGATCTATCAGTCTGCGAAGGAGCAGAAGCCAGTAGTCGTAAGGTACGAAAGTCAAGTGAAAGGATTAAGAGCAACTTAAGCGGTTCTGGTATTACGGGAAATTATGTCGGCATCGCCAAAAACTAATCGGATGAAGACCTCGAAGGCAGCCAGCATTTATGACGTTGCGCGTGAGGCAGATGTGTCTGTCTTCACAGTGTCTGCGGTGGTTAACAACAAGAGTCACGTCAGGAAAGAACTTCGCGATCGAGTTGAGTCCGTCATCCGCAAACTGAACTATCGTCCGAATCTCGTTGCGCGAAGCCTGGCGAAGCAGCGCACTCACACGATCGGCATGATCGTGCCGGATATTGCCAATCCTTTTTTCCCGATGGTAGTCCGCGGCGCTGAGGACGCTGCTCAGAAGCATGGTTACAACCTTCTGCTCTGTAACAGCGACGACCGCATTGACAAGGAGGAGGCGGCGGTAGAGCTGCTGCTCTCCAAACGGGTCGACGGAATTTTGCTCACCAAAGCGGCAGGCGATTTTCGGCCTCCCTTGCGCAAGATGGTGAAGGAAGTAAACATTCCCTTCGTGCTGGTTATGCGCACTTATCCGAAACTGACCAAAGATGCCGTGATCACCGACGACTGGCAAGGCGCCTACGAAGCGGTGAGTCACCTGGCTCGAGCTGGGCGCCGACGCATCGGGCTTATCAGCGGTCCCCTCAAAGTCAGCAACGCCATGGCGCGCTGGCAAGGTTTTCACGACGCGCTGAAGGCGGAGAATCTTACCTATGAGCCCGAGTTGGTCATCGAAGGAGACTACCGGATTGAGTCAGGTTTTCGTGCCGGGCACGCCCTGCTTTCCCGGCGGCCCGATGGGATCTACGTGGCCAACTACCTTATGACCATCGGACTGCTGAAAGCCGCTGAGGAGATGGGCTTGCGATGTCCCGAGGACTTCGGCCTGGTAAGTTTTGATGACTACCCGTGGCTGGGTATCTTTCACCCCAGACTGACGACGGTGGAACTGCCTAAGCACCAACTGGGCAGCGAGGCCGCCGAGTTACTGATTCAGCGCATCATGGGAAACACCAGTAAGGCGGTAGTGAAGAAGCTTCAACCCGAATTGCGGATTCGCGAGTCCTGTGGATTTGCAATGCACGTGTCGCGGAGCCAACAAGGCGAGGCTCCTGTTGGCCAAAGCCATCCCCCAGGGTACGTAGCGGATTGAACGCCACTTATAGCCCGATCAAGATTCGCTGAAGTCAATGACCACCGGCTCGGTACGCAGGCCCTTGGTTTTCAAAACCACGTACGCCCCACCGAGCACCAACCAGATCGCTCCCGCGACTAGTGTCGATCCCTGCAGACCTAGAAAAATTACGAGACAAAACAGAAAGCCTAGAGCAGGAGCGATGACATCGAGCAGCAGATTCCGTTTTCGTCCCGGCTCTTGTCCGAACCCGAAATGGCGAAGAGCCGCCAAGTTCACCGCCATGAAAGCCAGCAGCGCACCAAAATTCAAAATCTCAACTGCTCGTTCCCAACCCAGAGTCAGAGTGCCAAGGTACGCCAGAATTCCAACGATCGCCACGTTGTAGGTTGGATTGCCTCGTTCCGCGTTGAGGTAACCAAACACCTTGCGCGGGAGCAGGTTGTCGCGTCCCATTCCGTACAGCAAGCGCACCGCTCCCAAGTGTCCAGCTAGTCCACAAGCCAGGCTGGATACCAGCAGCACGGCGCCAAACGCGGCGAACAGACGATAGCCGCCGACCACTCGGGCAACATCCATGAACGCCGTTTCCGGATTGGCCAGCGTGCGATAGTCCGACCACACTCGTTGCGCCAGGTAAACCTGCAGCCCGGCGAAGAGTCCGGTGAAAATGCAGACCAGAACCGATGCCAACAAAACGTTTCGCCGGGGATTGTGGACCTCTTCAGCGAGGATACTGACCCCATCGAACCCAATGTAGGTGGTGGCAGCCAGCGCCGTGCCTGCGGCAATCGCCCGCACGCTGAAGGTTCTGGGGTCGTACAGCGGCTGTGTCGAAATGAGCCCGTGCCAGTGCTGGTGCAGAAGAATATAGCGGAAGGCCTCGAAAAGAAACACCGCCATCACCGCCGACATAAACGCGAGCAGTATCTGGTTCGTCCGCGCCGTGGTGCGAATTCCCAACCAGCATAGCCAGGTCATGAATCCCACCGCCGCGGCCGCGAGCACGGCGAGCGGCACTTGTGGCAGCAACCTTTGGATCGTCAGGGCAGCATACAGGCTGTTTTGCATGGGCTGGATGAGGTACTCAAGGAACATTGCCCATCCAACGATGAAACCAATGTGAGCATTGAAGCCTCGGCTCACATAGGTATACACAGACCCGGCCGAAGGATAGACGGTGGCCATGCGACCGAAGCTCACCGCCGTTGCGGTCATCGCCACCATCGCCGCCAGCAGAGTAGTAACGGCATGTCCCTTGGAGAGAACTTGTGCCTCGCCAAACATGGGAACGGCCGCAATCGGTGAGATCAGGATGATCCCGTAATAGATGAGGTCCCAAAGGCCGAGCACACGCTTCAAGCGCGGGGTTGTTGTGGCCGGTCCCTCGATGGCTGATTGCATTTCGACTCGTTGATGCGTCGATACTGCTAATCTAGAAAATTCTCTCTTTTTTCCGGGCTTCGACATACCTCGCCCGAGCCGCCCGCACCGATTCGACCTCGGAAACTTCTGCGACGGCCACATCCCACCACGATTCGTATCCCGGCACACGCTGCGCGTACGCCGTTTCGATCACAACTACGGAGGTTTGCTTGTTTTTCCTCGCAGCGAGCAGGGCTTGCCGCAGCTCTTCGCGGGTCTGGGCCCGAACAGCGTGGGCTCCCAGGCTTTTCGCGTTCGCCACAAAATCGACAGGGATTAAGTCGCCTTGCAGCTTTCCATTGCGCCGGTAGCGATACTCCGTGCCCATCCCTTCATTGCCACAGGCGCGGGTCAGACCGCCGATGCTGGAAAATCCGTGGTTATCGAGCACGACAATGTTCAGCTTGTAGTCCTCCTGAAGAGAGGTCACGATTTCCTGCGCCATCATCAGGTAGGAGCCGTCGCCGACGAGAACATAAACCTCGCGATCCGGGGCTGCCATCTTGACCCCCAACCCACCGCCGATTTCATAGCCCATGCAGGAGTAGCCATATTCGACGTGATAGCCCTTGGGATCCCGTGTTCGCCACAACTTGTGGAGATCACCGGGGAGGCTGCCCGCTGCGCAAACCACCACATCTCTGGGCTCAGAAATTTCGTTGACAACGCCGATCACTTCTCCCTGGCTGATGGGAGGCCCCCAACCCAAGTTGTAGATTCGGTCAACTTCTTTGTCCCACGCCTCGCGCAGCGATTGCAATCGGGCCGCGTAGGGTTGCGAAACGCGAAATCCCTGCACAGACTTCGCCAGTTCCTGCAGGGTCACACGCGCGTCGCCAACCAGCGGCAGAGCGGCCTGCTTTCCGGCATCAAACTCACTCACATTCACATTGATAAAACGCACTGCGGGATTCTGGAAGGCGGTCTGGGATGCGGTGGTGAAGTCGGTATATCGCGTTCCAACTCCGATGATCAAGTCGGCCTCGCGGGCCAGAATGTTGGCGCCGGGTGTGCCCGTGACGCCCATGGCGCCAAGAGCCTGAGGATGGTCGAAGCGTAGCGAGCCCTTGCCCGCCTGGGTTTCCACCACCGGAATTCCCGTCTGGGTCGCGAACTCATGCAGTGCCTCGGTCGCTTCGGAATAAATCACTCCGCCGCCCGCCACAATCAAAGGTTGCTGTGCCGACCGAATCCAGGCGGAGGCCTTGGCCAGAAGCTCGCTGTCGCACCTCGTCCGGCTAATCGTCCACACTCGCTCTTGGAAAAAATGCTCGGGGTAGTCGAAGGCTTCGGCTTGCGCGTCCTGGGGCAGACCAAGTACAACCGCACCGGTCTCCGATGGAGAGGTTAAGGTCCTCATCGCCGCCGGCAATGCAGTCAGAATCTGTTCTGGCCGCTGGATGCGGTCCCAGTAGCGGGCCACTGGCTTGAGACAATCGTTGACAGAGATGTCCTGGGTTGTAGCGGACTCTAACTGCTGCAGCACCGGCGCTACATTGCGGCGCGCAAAGATGTCCCCAGGCAAGAGGAGCACCGGCACGTGGTTGATTGTCGCCACGGCCGCTCCCGTGACCATATTGGTAGCGCCAGGGCCGATCGAACTCGTGCAGACCAGAGATCGCAGTCGGTTGCTCTGTCTGGCGAAGGCAGCTGCCGTGTGCACCATCGCCTGTTCATTGCGGAAAAGGTAGTACGGCAATTCCGGATCCTGCTCAAGGGCTTGCCCGATCCCGGCGACATTCCCATGTCCGAAAATCCCCAGGCAGCCTTCGAAGAATCGCTGCCGCTTCCCGTCTCGCTCGGTGTACTGCTGCTTGAGGAACGCGACGATCGCTTGCGCCATGGTCAAACGTTTGGTCATAAGATCCCAGCTCTTCTCGGAAGAAGTCGCCGCCAGGTGTATTCGCTCCGGCATTCCAACGGAAGATATTCACGAGGCGCAGAACTTTCTAAGCGATTAGCAGCGAGCTGCCGTGATTCCCATTCCGAAGCAATCATCCCCGGACCATTGGCAGACGAGGATCAGTTTCCTTCCAGGTAGAACGAATCCAGACATGGCGTGAGTCTTCCGTTACAGCCAGCGCTCGGGACGAGCCCGCGAGGCAATTCAAGTAGTACACGTCATATCCCGGCCCCGCCACCACGGGATGGTAGCCGCTGCGCACCAGAACCACGTCGCCATCTTTGGTCCTCAGCGGTCGCTCGCCCGAACTCTCCCGCGAGTAGAGGTGCTGGAACGCAAACCCCTCCTGCTGGCGAATCCGGTAATAGTAGATTTCGTCCAGATCAACCTCACTCGGCGGATTGTGAACGTCATGTTTGTGCGGAGGGTAACTGGACCAGTTTCCGCCCGGCGTGTAGACCTCGATCACCATCAGTTTGTCCGCGGGAAAGGCAGGAGTAATCACATCGACGATCTGGCGCGACACATTTCCACCCCCTCGCAAGCTGCTCGCAACTTCCCGGGGAGTAATTAACTTCGGCGCCAACCGCGCTTCCGAAGGTGCCCGGCATTCGGCGATTTCACAGACCGACTCTGCCGTAAACGTCACCTCGTTGCCGGCTGGCAGATACAGGGCGTACGGAAAACCATCAAAAACATCCTTCCGCTTTCCGATGTGATGCAACCCCTCTCCCCAATGCGCCTGACAACTCCCCCCCAGAAGGACAAATGCTGCTTCTTCATGTTCCGTCCGGGTTTGGTAAACGTCCGCCGGTTGCAACCGGCGGACGAAGAAACTCATCCACTCCCACTTGGCGTCTTGGCGAGGCAGATGAAGAAGCTCACCTGCCTGTTCCGACGGTAAACTCCGAGAATGAACTAAGAAATCACTTTCGTTCATAATTAACTTTCGCGGCCAACTTGCCTCTGTGTCCTGAGATCCGCCAAAGATGTCCGGCCCTTCTAACCGCTTTGGCAATATGGCAAAAACCATGTTCCAATGTCAATCACGATCAGTGGGCTGCGCATGCTGTTGTCCCCAGAAGCCACAAATGGGCACACATGGCGGGTGCGCGGGGCTACCTCCGGATCAAGACTCGGGGCTTATGAAATCAATCTCCGCTCGGCGCGGGCGGAATGGCGAGTATATCGCGCCACGGATAGGAGACTCGGCCACGATGTAGCGCTGAAGGTGTTGCCAGCCGAGATGGCGCACGACGCCCAAATCCCCTTTCAACCTTGGGCTCATGGCCGGCGTTCTACAGAAAGCGGGGAACTCGGTTCAGAGCAGCAGTGGCGAGCAGGTTTTTGGCACAGTCGTTACATCACTCTGCCTGCGGTTTGGACATCCTTGACCGCGTTCATCAGTCGTCATCATCTTCCTTGGGTGGTTTATTCGGGCTGACAAGCTGATGCTTCAAGCCTTTTATCGCCAACCAGGGCCGCTGGGGCTCATCGACTTCTCCGCCATGTCCTAAATAGACCGGCCCGCCGCCTACCGACGCGGATGTGCCGCTCATTTTTCCGCGGTCGATGGTCCCGTTGAACTCGATCGTGAACGGGTAGGTCCCGGTGAAGGGGACCTGAAAGGTAATGGAATGGCCCTGAATACTTCCCGCAAGCGAATGGGTTTTTCCATTCTCTTCAAACGTGCCACTCACTTGAGAGGCTCTCTGCTTCAGAATCAGAATTCCCCGGACCGTCCCCAAGCGCACGTCCCAGGCGATCCGCCACTTTCCTCCAACCTTAGCGGGCTTGAGGCTGACGGTCTTGAGCGCCGGAACCGTATCACCGGGATTTGGGCCGTTGGCTTTTGCCTGCGCGCCGCCGGCGAACAAGGCACCCGCGGCTATGAGCGAACAGAGTATCGGGTTACGTCTGCGTAGGATCATATTCCCCATATCAATCTCACTGGAACGGCTGAGCGAAAGACCGGCCGGCGCATTCGGCCGCGCCGGCCGGTGTTGCAAAGTTGGTTCTACCTCGTCTCACTAAGGCGCAGGAAACGTGAAAGCGCCAAACAGATCATCAATTGCCGGGCCGTTGGTCGGCACGTAAGGATTGCCAGCCGAGGTTGTCGGATTTGGAAGATTGTCGCGGCTGCGGAACGAAATCGTCGGCAGACTCCAGTTTCTCTCGATGAACTTGTCGATCGACACGTGATCCGCATATCCGTGATAAACGTTGCCGCCGGTTGTGTAGGGAGAAATAATCAAGCTAGGCATGCGCGTGCCATCGCCGAAATAGTCCAGCGGTTGCGTATATCCGGAATCATAGTAGCCGCCGCCTTCATCGAAAATGAGGATGATGGCGGTGCTATTCCAGAGCGCGGAATTTGCCTGCACTGACTCGATGATGTCCTTCACGAAACCTTCCCACAAGTCGAGCTTGGAAGATGCGGGATGGCCGTCAACGAAGCCGCTCGGTTGAATGATCGAAACGTTCGGCAGGTTGCCCCCCGCAAGCTGCGTGTAGAAACCGTTAGGTCCGGTCATATCCGCGATGTGAGCGGCAATCTGCGCCGGATTGGTCATGACATCACTCGCATACTGGAACGGATTGCAGATGTTGCAGTAGGCGTCCATGGGGTTTATCCCTAAAGGATCCGTCACGTAGATGTTCCAGTCCTCGCCGAAGAAGGTATAGCTAAGACCGGCCGCCCCCAACACATCACCGATATGCCGCTGAGTGGTGGGCGGGATAGTGTATTCGGTCGGACCCAACGGTGCCGGGGTGCCGTCACCGTAGTAGCCGGGGTTGTAATTGTTCAGCAGGTAATAGTTGCCATCGTCGCAGTTGGGGCTGATGCCCAGCCTACTGAGGTAAGTGACGATAGGTCTTACTGCAGGCTGCGACTCCTCGGAGCAATTGGTATAGGTGCCGCCGCTGTACCCATCTTGGGTGTACCAGTTGTTCGTGCCGGGCTGCGGATTTGGGTTTTCGATCTGGTTGGAAGGAGGCGTTGCAATACTCCCGTTGCCGTTGGTGTACGCCATGGCGTCGCCATAACCCAAGGCGACGTGGTTCGCGCCCGTGCCCCCCATGACACTTTGGTGCATGTTATCGAGGAGCGTGTATTGTCGAGCCAGGGATGTGAGGTAGGGAGCATCACCCGTGGATACGTTGTAGAACCCCATCGAGGTGGAACCCTCGCCGGTGCTTAGGTTACTGAAACCAGCCGGCTGCGGATTGCCGTTTGAACCGGCGCCGATGCTGACTTCCACCCAAGGAAACAGGTCATGCCTGCAGCCGCTGGGATTCGTGGGCGAAGGGTGACGGCTGGCGGCGCAATCTAATTGCTGCCACATCTGATAGAAACGATGCACCGGGCTGGCCGCATAATCGTCGTAGGTCAGCGTGGTTCCGTTGGTGAGTTGGAAAGGCCCCGGGGGCAGGTCGGAATCGTTCGTGATGCGGGTGTCCGGGCTGTGCGTGGGCAGGCCAGTCGCACCCGTAATCAGAAACGGATCGTAGGCCGGGTCCACGTTTGGTTCGTAGGTTTCTGCGATGGACAACGTACAGAATGGCTCGCCGTAGGTGTCATTGCAGAATTGGTCGGCCCCCCCCGTGAGCGGCGCCGGAAGAAAGGCATAAAGGCTCTTGACGGGAGCGATCTCGTAGGATATGGTATCCAGCCCCTCATATTGGTTGGCTAGGTTGAAGTTCTTGCCCGGCGTTCCTTGGGCAGTGACAATCCCCCTGGAAAGGAGATTCCAAACGGTCTGCCCCGCAGGTGGGGCATAAGTACCGAAGACGTGATCAAAGCTGCGGTTTTCACCGAAGACAACGATCACGTGCTGAATCGGCGTGATTGGCGCCGACTGTGCTAGGCTGGCAACTGACAACGCGGCGAGCGCTGCCAGGGCTAACAGAAGTGACCTCCCAAAAGTTCTCATAACTCGCTCCTCAAATTTTGACAGAGGCTTGGCGCGCCTTGAGGACTGCGCCAGCATTGCAAGTCTAGAAACGGAGCGCAAACGCCAACATGACGCGGAGATTACATTTCTGTCATTTTTGTGTTTGAGACCGGAATGCGGAGCGTGACGCGGGTGCCCTGCCCCACTTGGCTGGCGATTTCCACTTTGCCGCCATGCAGCAGCATGATGCTCTGAACGATCGCCAGCCCCAGCCCAGTACCGCCGGATGCTTGCGAGCGTGACGTATCCACTCGGTAGAAACGGTCGAAGACCTTGGGCAGCGCTTCCGGCGGAATGCCTTCGCCGGTATCGGCGACTTCGATGCGGACAGTGGACCCTTCGGCGCCGGTGCCCAGTGTCGTTCCCAGCACGATCGATCCGCCGCAGGGAGTATGTGCGACGGCATTCGACACCAGATTACCCACCGCCCTTTGCACGAGGGTGCGGTCCAGTTCAACAATGACCGGCTCTGGACCGGCAGCGGTGGTGAGCGAGATGCCGCCATCCTCGGCCGAAGCTTCGTAGTATTCCCGCACACCGTCCAGCAACTCGGCGACATCCACCCGTTCGCGATGCAAATGGGTCAGCGGGCTCTCCGCGCGAGCTAAGAACAAAAGATCGCTGATGAGGTCCGACAGGCGCACAACTTCTTCCAGGCAGGATCCGAGCACATCACGGTATTCCTCGACGGTGCGTGCGCGGGCCAAGGCCACTTCGGCTTCGCCGCGGATGTTATTCACCGGCGTGCGCAGGTCGTGCGCAATGTCGGCGGAGAACCTGGAAATCCTCTCGAAAGATCCCTCCAAGCGGTCCAGCATTTGGTTGAAGGTGCCGGCCAAGGAGGCCAGCTCGAAGGGATACCCTTCCGGCAGGATGCGCTCGCACAGGTTCGTTGAACTTATGTGGCGAGCCGTTGTCGCAATCTCTTCCACCGGGCGAATGCCATGACGTGCGATCTGGTATCCGACCAAGGGGAACATCGCGAAGGTTCCCAGAAGGATTGCCCAGAAGCAATTCCGGTAGCGCGCCAACAACGCCTCTTGCTGCGAGACGTCAATTGCAATTTCGATTGTGTCGGTTCGACCGGAAGGTGAACCAACCTCGGCTGGAGCGCTGGTGACGCGAAAGAATTGCCCGTGCGTTCCCTTCATCGAAAAAGCACGCGCCGGACGCCTCTGTGTTTGGCTGGTAAGTTGAGGCAGGTCCAATTGCACGGCCATGCCCGGCGTCGTCAAAAGTGGTGTGTTACGTTCGTCAAGTAGGCGAATGTAGAATTGCTGATATTGCCGGGCGGCTGATTCAAGCTCAATTTCCTCTCTCAACCCGTCCCAGTCCTGCGGGCGCTCGCGCAAAAGCGTGCGGACCACATGCAACTTATCGGCGAGGAACAGGTCAGTGCTTTTTTCCAGTTCCGTGCGCAACACTAGATAAAGACTGGCGGTAGCCAGGAATACGAGACACAGACCTGCCAGCGCGTACCCGGCAGTGAGCCGAAAGGCCAGGGTCCTCCACCACGGTGCAGTGCTACTGCTCGCATTCCAGGACATAGCCGGCGCCCCGGACGGTATGGATCAGTTTGAGGGGAAAAGGATCGTCCACCTTGCTGCGCAATCTTCGGACGTTGACATCGATCACATTGGTATCGCTGTCGAAATTCATGTCCCAAACCGCTTCGGCAATCAGAGTTCGCGAGAGCACTTCGCCCGCGCGCCGCGCCAAAAGCGATAACAAGAGAAATTCCTTAGTCGTCAAATCCAGCCGTTGACCGGCACGGGTGGCGCGCTGGCGCAACAGATCGATTTCCAGGTCGGCCATGCGGAGGGTTTCCTGCTGGCGGGGCGGAGCCCGGCGCAGCAATGAGCGCACCCGCGCCAGTAATTCGGAGAAGGCGAACGGCTTCACCAGATAGTCGTCGGCTCCCAGTTCAAAGCCGCGCACGCGCTCGTGTACTGCGTCGCGGGCAGTCAAAAATAATACCAGCGCCTGCCGGCCGGCTTGGTGCAAACGGGTCAGAACTTGCCAGCCATCCAGACTGGGAAGCATCACGTCGAGAATCAGCAGATCGAAATCCACCTCCTGCGCCAGGTGCAGGCCTTCCAGACCGTCACCTGCTACATCCACCACAAAACCCACTTCGCTAAGCCCCTTCTTCAGGAACTTGGCGGTCTTGGACTCGTCTTCGATGACCAAAATTTTCATGCTGCAAAAGCTTTTAGTTCGACTCGACTGGCGAACCTAGAAGGTGAATCTGGCCGAAAACTGCAAAACCCGCGGCAGACCGTTCGGGCTGATTTCCTGCAGCGTGCCGAAATTACCCGCGCCCGAATTGGGTACCAGATAACACGTCTGGTTCAACGACATACCATCGCCGCAGGTGGCGCCGACGGGGTTGTATTGCAATTGGTTAATTCCGTCGCCGTTTTGCACGTAGTAATTGGCATGGTTGAACAGATTGAATGCTTCGACCTGAAACTCCAGTTCTTTGCCTTCGCGGATTTCGAACCTGCGCGCCAGCCCAACATCGATCCGCTCCAGCCACGGACCATAGAAGGAATTCAGACCGATGCCCGGCGTGGGGCCGGCGCCATTGATGCCGCCGGCGCTGGCTGCGGTGTCCTGGTTGAAAGCGGTGTCGTTCAGATTGTCATCGGCGCCAGTGCAACTCTGGAACGCGGTGGCGAAAGACGTTCCCGGACTGAGTGGAGTGGTGCACGCGGTACTCAACAAACCGGCGTAGGGACGCCCAGAAGAGAACTCCATAACGCTGCTCAGCGTCCAGCCGGAAAGCAGGGCGCGTCCGGCTGCGGAGTTTGTCAGTTCATTCAGGCGCGGCTGGTAGACAGCAGCCAAGGTAAGCCGGTGCCTCTGGTCAAGCAGCGAAGGAGCATGGGTGTTGCTGAAGTCGAACTGATTGTTGAAGTCCATTCCGTCAAGCATGATGCTCTTGGCCCAGGTGTAAGCGAACTGCAAAGCAAGGCCTTTTGACATCCGACGCTGCAGTTGTACGAACAAAGAGTTGTAATAGTTTTGCGCCGGGCTGATCAGCTCCTGGATCTGGCCGAGGACACTGGGATTGACGATGCGGCCATCCTGGAGCAGGCCGTTATCCATAGTCGGCAGGGTGAAAACTGGGCCAGTGCAGGAGGACGGCGTCAGTGCGCCGGGAGGACAAACGGTGTACGTAGTGGTGCCTTGCAGTGGTTCGAGGTTCGCGTCATAGGCGCTGCCCGAGATTATGTGCACGCCGTGATTCCACATGGTGCCCACGGTTAAGGTGGTGTTCTCAAGAATCTCGCGCTCAATCTGCAAGCTTGCCTGCTCGATATAAGGCGCCCGGAACTGCGGAGAAACTAGGGAGATGTCCGAGGCAGCGCCAAACAGCGGGTTATTTGCGGCAAGAATACCGGGAAACGTGGGCAGCTGTGCGTTGGGAAAACCTATGGATGAGCTATAACTGGAACTGTACTCCACCTGCTGCGAAGGCAGTCCGTTCGAGATCACCGCGTTGCGGTAGTTCAGGCCGTTCATGTTGGTGTAAAACATGCCGAAGCCACCGCGGACCACGGTCTTCGCCAACGGCTGCCAGGCGAATCCCAAGCGTGGGGCGATACGTTTGAATTGGTTCGGATACTGGCCTGTCAGCGGAAACAACGGATTTTCCGACGGCTGCGGATAAACCTGGAAGTCCTCGCGCAGGCCCAATTCGAGGGTCAACTTCGGCAGGGCACGATAGGAATCCTGCACATAGAATCCATAGTAAGGAACGGCGAAGGAAAAAGTCGGCTCGCCGGCAGCCTGACTGAAGTTGATGTATTCCCCAAGCGCAAAGGCTTCCAGGTTCGGAAATTCGTAAAGACCGAGCGGTGACCCGAAATCGATAGCCTCGTTAGGGTCGGCGCCGCCGTCGTCGGTATCCGCATCCCAAGTGCGGTTGAAGTCGAAACCAAA
>DASPSE010000087.1:0-9952 GCA_035624085.1 Terriglobales bacterium | reverse complement strand
TTGCGATTCAGATCGGCGCGCTTCTTGCGGTCCAGCTTGTGGACCTGATGCTCGAGCAGGTAATACTCGCCCGTCCAACTGTCATCCAACATACCGACAATACTGAGCAAGGTTGACTTCCCTGACCCCGACGGCCCCATTACGGTGACGAACTCCCCTTCGCGAACATCAAGGTTGATGCGGCGCAACACGTAGGTCGCACCCGCTGCGGTCTTATAAGCCCGCTCCACATTGCGTAGCTGAATCATCTCTCACCCCATCGCAGAAGATCCTGGCCGATTTCTCTTTGCGTTCTTCGCGTGATCTCTGCGTACTTTGCGATCAAAAGCTTTTTTGACTACCGTGACCGCGAGGATCCCTTTAACAACCGTTTATTCGTACCTCAATGCCACCATCGGATCGACCTTGGTGGCTCGCCGCGCCGGGATGTAGCTGGCCAGCGAAGCCAACAGCACGAACAAAATCGCCATCGCCGCGAACGTTCCCGGGTCGGTTGCGCCCACTTCGAACAGCACATCTTTCAGGAAGCGGGTCAACCCACACGCCGCGCACACACCCACAAATACTCCAGAGACAGAGAGGCCCAAACCTTGGCCGACCACGAGCGCAAGAATATCGCCGCGCTGCGCACCCAGCGCCTGACGAATCCCTATTTCTTTTGTTCGCTGTGCGACGGAGTAGGAGATGACGCCGTAGAGTCCGACTGTCGCCAGTAAGGTGGCTACCCCCGCAAAGCCTCCCAACAGCATGGTCAATAATCGAAGCTGTCCTTCGGAGCTTTCTTCCACTTCATCCATGGTCGCTACGTCCGAGACCGGCTGCTCGGGGTCAATGGTCAATACTTGTTTCTGAATTGCTCCCGCCAGCGTCAGTGGATTGCTGTTGGTGCGAACGATCAGGGATGCAGAGCGATTTGGCGCCTGCGCGCTGGGAAGATACAACTCGAGCCGTGGATCCTCGTCCTTGCCGACTTCGCGAATGTCCGCCGATATCCCGACGATCTCTAGGGGCTGGCGATTGTTTCCCATGAGCATGCGCTGGCCGATCGGATCGGTTCCGCCCGGATATTCTGGCCAGAAATGCCTTGCCAAGCTTTCATTGATGATGACAACTGGAGCCGAGCGAAGATTGTCGTGAGCATCGAATTCCCTGCCCCGTTTCAGCGGGATGCTCATGGTGCGGAAATATTTCGGCGTGATCAGCTGGAAGATGCTGATTGGCCGCTCATTCAGCTTCATGGGCTGCCCCTGTGCCAGCTGCACAGGAGCCCCTCCCCAGCCAGTGAATGGAAGCGTGTGGCTTACCGCGGCGCTGCGCACCCCGGGCAACGACTCAACCTGCTCGACCACTTGCTCATAGAACACGGCTTGTTTCTCGTCCGTGTCATAGCGCGCGGGGGACAAGGAGATATGCATAGTAAGGAGATTGGCCGTTTGAAAGCCCGGATCGACTCGAGCCAGGTGAGCCAGACTTTCGATCAGTAGAGTCGTGCCGATGAGCAGCACAATTGACAGCGCTACTTGTCCCGTCACCAGTAACTGACGCGGACCAAAGTGGGCTCCGGTTCTTGAAGACGCGCCGCCCCCGCTGCTTCCCCGCAGAACATCGGCCAGATCCGGTCTCAACGCTATAAGTGAAGGCGCCAGCCCGAATACCAGGCCTGTCAAGACCGAGAGCGCCACTGCAAATCCCAACACGAAACCATCCAAATGGATCTCGGCGGCGCGCGGAAGGTCTACAAACGTCACGCTTCTGATCGCGTTGAGACCGACGACAGCCAAGGCTATACCAAGCGCGCCACCAGCCGACGCCAGCAAGATACTGTCCGTGAGTAATTGGCGGATGATGTGGCCGCGCCCCGCGCCAATCGCCACTCGCACCGCGAATTCCCGATGGCGCGCCATTGCTCGTGCCAGCATGAGACCGCCAACGTTGGCACAGACGATCAACAACAGCAATCCGACCGCGCCGAACAGCATCCACAGCTTCGGACGAATATCTGATACGACTTCATCCTTCAAGGGCAGCAGGCTCTCAGGTGCATTTGCCTTCGCATCCAGCATTCCCGGATGGCCCGCAGCGTACTGGCTTTTCAGCACGACCAGTTCCGCATTTGCCTGTTGAACGGTTATCTGCTGCTTCAAGCGGCCGAACACTCTTAGCGTAGGACTGATCGGGCGGGACGCAACGCTTATCCTGGACAGTTCGGATGGTCTGGCCACCCACACATCCAGACCGGCAAATGGAAATTGAAAGCCGGCCGGCAGAATACCAATAACGGTGTGCGACGTGCCTGCCAGATTGATTGTCTTGCCGACGAATTTCGAGTCTCGGCCAAATCGGCGCTCCCATAACTTCTCGCTGATCAGGGCTACGCCGGGGGCACCGGGCTTGTCTTCCTGGTCGAGAAAGCTGCGCCCCCTCAAAGGAGCGACGCCGAGAACCTGCAAGAAATTCGCCGACACTCGTGCGCCGTTTAAAACTTCCGGCGCGCCGTTACCGGAGAGTGCCATCTCCTCGATGATCCCGGCATAGGCGCCAAGGCCGCTGTAAGAGCGGCTCCCTGCCTTCATTTCTTCGAAGCGCACGGGCGTAATTTGCTTGCCGAGGATCACCAGCCGCTGCGGATCACGGTAGGCGAGAGGTTTGAGCAGCACGGCGTCAATCACAGAGAACATTGCCGTGGTGGCACTGATCCCAAGCGCCATAATCACTATCGCAAACAGAGTGAAACCTGGATTTTTTCGCAGTTGACGCACTGAGTATCGAACATCCTGAAGTAAGCCGCTCATTCAGTCCTCATTCGTACCTCAATGCCACCATGGGATCGACCTTGGTGGCTCGCCGCGCCGGAATGTAGCAAGCACAAAGTGCAACCAACGCCAGTGCCACCGCCACCGGGATATAGGTCGCGGGATCTGTGGCGCTTACCACCAGGAAGCGGCTCAGCACACGCGCGCACGCAAACGCTGCGGCGATTCCCACAAGCAAACCCACGGACACGATCAGCAATCCTTGCCGAAAAACCATTGTTAAAATATCCAGCGGCTGCGCGCCAATGGCCATGCGAACGCCGATTTCGTGCGTCCTCTGGCTGGCGGAGTAGGAAATCACGCCATAGACTCCGACAACCGCAAGTACAAGCCCCAGCAAACCCAGCGCGGTCGCTAATCCCGCGGCGAGTTGGAACCGGAGCAAGCCGTTCAGCGTGTTCAAGGCTTCTGTCATAGTCTGCACATCAAACACCGGCATGGTCGGCGCGAGCGAGTCGATCACGTGCTCAACTTGCGGGATCATGGTTGCGGGAGCAACGGAAGTGCGCACCTGCAGCGACTGCAGCGAGTTTCCCGAATAATGTTGTTCAAAAGGCAGGTAGAAATACGGGTTGATGGTTCCCGTCATGCTTTGAACGTGCGCGTCCTTCACCACGCCCACTACCTGGATCGAGTGTTGCAAGTCGCTTCCGATCCTGAAATACCGGCCTATCGGATCGGTGTTTGCCCAGAATTTCTTGACCATGGCTTGATTGACCACCGCGACGTACGGGCTGGTCTGGGTATCGCGTTCATCGATCATGCGGCCACGCGCTAGCGGAATCTTCATGGTTTCCAGATATTGGGAGGAAACGATGTTGTAGACCAGCGGGCTTTTACCCTCCCCAGGAGGCGGCTGATAGCCCTCCACATCGACCAGGTCGTTACCACCCACGTAACCCATCGGCGTGGCAGCCGCGGTGGTGGCCGACTCGACTCCTGGCATGGCACGCACTCGTTCGAGAACATTCTTGTAAAATGCCCGCCCCTGCTCCTCGTTGTAGCCAACTTCGGTCGGATCCATGGTGAGGTTGATAACGCCCTTGGGCTCGAAGCCGAGATCGCTCTGGTGCGCTTTGCCCAGGCTGCGCATGAACAACATGGCGATGATCAACAGCATCAACGAACCACCGACCTGGGCGATGACCAGCGCATCCCGCAGCCGATGCCGGCCTGCAATGACGCCCCGCCCCGCGTCGTGCAATACCGTACCCAAATCTTGCCGCGATGCGCGGAGCGCTGGAATGAGGCCCACGATCACCCCGGTGGCCAAAGCCAACGCCATGGCGAAACCGAAGATGCGCCAGTCGAAACTGAAATCGAATCGCAACGGGATATCGAAATGAATGTTCAAGGAACTCACGTACGAACTTCCCCAGAGTCCGATGACGATCCCGGCAGCGCCACCCGCTAGTGCCAGGACAACGCTTTCCGTCACCAACTGCCGGATGAGCCGGCTGCGGCCCGCCCCCAATGCGGCGCGGATCGCCATTTCCCGGGCGCGAACCGTGGCGCGGACCAGCAGGATATTGGCTACGTTCACGCAAGCCAGCAGCAGCACCAGCGTCGCGAGTCCCAAGAACAATCCTGAGAGCACCAGCATGGTGTTGTCAGGATCGGGTTCCGGCCTGGCCCGCAGCTCCGGAAAGATTCGCAAGCTCTGGTTCTTGTGGCTGTCGGGATCCTGCTCTGCCAGCCGTTGCTCCACAACCTCCAACTTGGCTTGCGCCGCTTTCAGTCCCACAGCCGGATGCAGGCGTCCATACAACATAACCATTTGAGTTTTGCGATTGGTCATGAAGTCCATGGGATAGCCATCGATGAAAGCCATTCCCAGGGGCAGAAAGACCTGACACCGCAAGATCGAACTGATTCCCTCAAAATCTTTGGGCGCGATGCCAACAATTGTTACGGGGTGACCGTCGAGAGTGACTTTCTTCCCCACAATTTCCGGATCACCACCGAAGCGCGTTTGCCAATAGGAATACGAAAGGACCATTACCGGATCGGCTCCCAGGACTTCCCCTTCAGCGGGCAGAATCAAACGGCCGAGCGTCGGCTGGAGGCCCAACATGGAAAAGTAGTTTCCGCTGACGTAATTGCTCAGGATACGATCCGTCCTGCCGTTGGCATTGAGGCCATCCATGCCAAACTGGTAACCCAGCAGGTTCGAAAAAACATCGGCAGTTTGGTTGCGGATATCGCGGTAATCGGGCACGGAGAAGAAATTGTTGTTGGTGCCATTTTTTTGCATCTCCGTTATGGTCGTGATCTGCCCGGGTTCCCGCACCGGCAACGGCCGCAACAGAAACGAATCCACCATGCTGAAGATTGTGGTGTTGGCGCCGATGCCGAGCGCCAGCGTGATCACTGCAATCGCGGTGAATCCCGGCGATTTCCGCAACACCCTCAAGCCGTAACGAATATCCTGCAGAAAAGTTTCCATATCACTCGTACCTCAATGCCACCATCGGATCGACTTTCGCCGCGCGCCGTGCTGGAATGTAACCAGCCACCAGCGCAACCATGCTGAGCAGAACCGTGACCGCAACGAACGTCAACGGGTCAGTCGCGCGCACGCCGTAAAGCAGGCCGGACATGAGGCGCGTGACTGCAAACGCAATCGCCAATCCGGCAACCACGCCAGCCGCAGCGAGCTTTCCAGCTCTCTTGAGGATCAGCCGCAGAATGTCGCTCCGCTCAGCTCCGAGCGCCATGCGCACACCGATTTCTTGGGTGCGCTGTCCCACCACGTAGGAAACGACTCCATAGAGTCCGATGCTCGCCAGTATCAGCGCTAAGGCTGCAAAGACAGTCAGCAGAATCATGGAGAATCGCCGCTCTGCCGTCGAGCGCGAGATGATTTCGTCCATCGTACGTATTCCGAATAGAACCTGATCACGGCTCATCTTCTGACTGGTCTGCCGGATGGAGTCGGTTAGCGCAGCCGTCATCTTGCTGGAACGCAGCACCACACCCGAACCTGATGGCGCCAGAGCAATGTAGCCGTCGGGCATTTGCATGCACGAGAGATACATTTGAGCCCGCAGCGGCTGCGCATCATCCGCATCGAGTCCCCACTGCTTCACATGGCCGACGACGCCGACAATTTCTAGCTGACCGGAAGCCGTATTCTCGAAGTTCAAGCGCTTCCCGATCGGATCCTGGTTTGGGAAATACCTACGCGCAAAAACTTCATCAACGACTACCGCTCCCGGAGAATGTTCGTCGTCATGCGCGGTGAGGAAGCGTCCGCGCTGCAATGGAATTCCCATCACCTTCAAGTAGTCAGGTCCGACCACGTAGACGATGCTCCAGTTCATATCATTGTTGCTGGCGGGTTTGGGCTGGCCCGCCATCCAGAACAACTCCTCGTCGTCCCAGCCCATCGGAAGCGACTCCCAGCTAAGCGAGGCTGCCTGCACGGTGGGAATCGAAGCCAGCTTGTTTTCGAGATCGCGGTACGCAGCACGAATTGCCTCCGGACTCGCTTTCAACATAGACGGTGGGAGCGAGACGCTAAATGACAGGACGTTGCGGGGGTTGAAGCCGGGATCGGTTTGCCACAGCCGAGCCAAACTGCGGAGCATCAGGCCGGCGCCAATCAAAAGCACCAGCGCCAGGGCCATTTCAAGGACGACAAATGCATTCTGCGCGCGGTGCCGTGCCCCGCTTATACCTCGACCGGTCTCCTTCAGCGCGTCGTGCAGATCGAGCTTCGAAGTCTTGAGGATGGCGGGAGTGACGCCGGACAGAATTCCTGCGAACAGCGAAAGCGCCGTCGTAAACAGGAGAACACGGGAGTCGAGTGCGATTTCTTCGGCACGCGGCAGAGCGGCCGGCAAAACCCCAAGCGCTGCCCGCGTACCCCAGGCGGCGAGGAGTACGCCCAGAGCTCCGCCGACGAGCGCGATAAGAACGCTTTCGGTGAGCAACTGACGCAGAATACGTCCCTGCCCGGCGCCCAGAGCGCCACGGATGGCAAATTCGCGCCTCCTCACCGTCGAGCGCGCGAGCAGCAGGTTCGCAACGTTGACACAGGCAATCAGCAGAACGAACCCCACGGCGCCCAGCAACACCAGCAAGAATGGCCGGATCTCACCCACCATCTGCTGCTTCAACGGAACAAGTTTGGCGCCGATGCCTTTGTCAGCCTCGGGGAAGGCCGCCGCAAGGTTGTGCGTGACCGAGTCCATATCCGCACGTGCTTGCTCCACGGTCACTCCAGGCTTGAGGCGGCCAATCCCGTGAATTCCCAGTCCCGCGCCGCGTTTACTGAGCCAGGGATTATTCCATTGGCCGATCGGCAGGTAAACCTGGCCTTCTCGGAAACCCGGAATTTGCAAGTGAAAATTCGCAGGGGTCACACCGACGATGGTGTAGGTCCTGCCATCCAGAGTAACTCCCTTCCCCAGAATGTCAGGCGCCGCACTGAACTTGCGTTCCCATAAGCCTGCACTGATGAGCGCTATGGGAGCTCCGCCGATCCGGTCTTCTCCCGGCAGAAACCAGCGGCCAGCGAGGGGCTTCGCTCCGAGCACGCTAAAAAAGTCGGAGGAGATGAACTCGCCCCGCACCTGTTCTGCCTCGCCGCTTCCGGTTAAGCTGAAATCGTTGCTGCGAGCAATCGCCATGGAAGCGAAGGTATGGCTATCCTTCTGCCAATCAAAAAAGTTCGGATACGAGATCGACCCACCTTCAAAATTTGGTTTGCTCTCATGCAGTGCGATCAACTGGTCAGGCTGCGGAAACGGCAATGGATTGAGCAACACGCCGTTTACCACAGAAAACAGCGCGGTGTTCGCGCCGATTCCCAGCGCTAACGTGAGCACCGCGACGGCGGTGAACCCCAGTGATTTCCTCAGCGTACGAATTGCGTAACGTACATCCTGAAACAAGGTTTCCATCTCACTCATACCTCAATGCCACCATGGGATCGACTTTGCTGGCCCGTCGCGCAGGGATGAATGCTGCCAGCGCTGCCACCATTCCCAACAGCAAAATCACTGTGATCAACGAAAGCGGATCCGTTGCCTTCAGTCCAAAAAGGAAGCTGTGCAGCAAGTGGCTACTGGCCAGGGATAGTGGAATGCCAATCGCAAGGCCGGCGGTCACCAGCAGCATGCCTTCGCGCAGTATGAGTTGCATGACATCCCCACGCGCAGCCCCGAGAGCCATGCGTACGCCGATTTCCCGCGTGCGGCCAGCCACCGTGTACGACATGACCCCGTAAAGTCCGACGCATGCCAGCAGCAACGCCAGCGCCGCAAAAAACACCGAGAGTTTCGCAAGCGCGATCTGGTTCGCTGCAGTGTCGTTCACCAGGGCATCGAGTGCTTTCACAAACGAGATCGGCAGATTGGAATCCACCGCTTTGATTTGGCTTACCACGTTGCTTACCGCCGCAGATGGAATTCCTCTTACTTGCGCCTCGAGAATGATCTGCTCGGGATCCGGCACCTGCTGAAATGCCATGTAGAAGCGCGGTTTGACTCCTTGGCGCAAGCCGCTGCCGTGGTCCTGAGCATCGTGGGAAACCCCGATTATCGTGATCGGCTTATCGAGCCAATCCTGATCGTCAATTCTGAACTGGCGTCCAATCGGGTTCCGTCCTTGAAAGAAGTGCTTGACCATGGCCTCATTCACAACGGCAACGCGGGTTGCGGTGGCTGTATCCTGGGCTTCAATTCCTCTGCCAGCCAGAATCGGAATGCCTACAGCGCCGAAGTAGTCCGGCCCAACGTAATCCTCGTTAGCCCCACGATCCTCGCGGCCGCCAGTAAAACCGGGTACGAGGATTCCATCGCTCGATTCCGTCCCGGCAAATAAGCCATTCGTTGAGTAGGTGACTGCGTGCACGCCGGGAGTGCTCGTCAGCCGCATGACGAGTTGCTGCGCGAGCGCCTTCATCCGTTCGCTGTTATATCCCGCAGAAGTTGGATCCAGACGGGCAATGACGAGGCGGTCACGAGCGTAGCCGAAATCCTGGGCCATTAATTTCTGCAGGCTGCGAACCAATAGGCTGGCTGCAAACAGCACAAGCAACGAAAGAGCCACTTGCCCCGCTATCAGCCCTTTACCAAGACCAAATTTGGAAGTTTTCTCCGGAGTTGCGCGGCCGGCGTCTTTGAGTGCGGGGGAAACCTGAACCTTGGTTGCGCGCACCGCGGGGATCAAGCCGAAAAAGATTCCTGTCAGCAGGCATGTGGCGAGCGTGAATCCAAAAACGCGCGCGTCAGGAAGAAGTGGCAGCGTCGTGTCGGATCCGAAGATCGTCACCAGCAGCCGCACTCCCCAAACTGCAAGCAGTGAACCAGCCATTCCGCCAAGAAACGCCAGAAGAATGCTCTCGGTGAGGAGCTGTCTCAACAAGCGGAGCCAATTCGCGCCGATGGCCAAGCGGATCGCGACTTCCCGACTGCGAGCCGATGCCCGCGCAAGCAGCAGGTTGGCAACATTCACGCACGCTATAAGCAGCACCAGCCCAACAATGCCCATCAGCAAGAGCAATGGAACCCTGTAGTCGCTGCGCACATCGGAAACGCCAGTTCCGCCGGGCACGACTTGAATCTTCATGTGGGTTTCACGGATCGCGGTCCTGTCGTCCGATGAGAGTGCCGCGCCGTAGGGGCCTTGCACGGCTTGCTGAAACACAACGTTCAGGTTGGATTCTGCCTGTGCCGGAGTGACGTTTGGCCGCAACCGCCCGATCAGCGTGAGCCAGGACACATTGCCGGATTTCAGCCAGTGCCGCCCGCGCACAATCGCCGGCTGCATGCTTAACGGAACAAACAGCGCCATCTGTTCGCCGACTACATCGCCATCAAAACCCGCTGGGGCCACGCCAATAATCGTGAATGGAAATCCATTCAGCCGAACGTCCCTGCCGATAATCGATGGAGAGAGTGCAAATTTGCGCTGCCAGTATCCATAGCTCAAAACCGCTACGGGATTGGCATTTTCCGCTATGTCATCCGAGTCGGAGAGCAAACGTCCCGCGGCCGGTTGGAGTCCGAGCACGGTGAAATAGTTTCCGCTCACCATGCGTCCGGTGACTTTTTCAGCAGGGCTTTCGCCTTGACCGGCGTCTAGCTCGATGTGGTGGTCGCTGGCGGCACCACACAGTCCACTGAAAACAG
>DASPSE010000055.1:0-3031 GCA_035624085.1 Terriglobales bacterium | reverse complement strand
GCTGGCCGTCAATTGCGAGCTGCTGACGAAGGTGGTTTTGAGCGCGTGGCCGTCCCAGTCCACTACCGCCCCTGAGACAAAGCCGGTGCCATTCACCGTCAACGTGAATCCCTCCCCGCCAGGCTGGGCAGTGTCCGGTACCAGGGGTTGATTGATTAGAGGCACGGGATTTTGTGCCACTGCGACGCTGGTAATCCCCGAAAACAGCGCCAGGCCTGCAACGACAAGACGGAAGACCTCGAAGAACCACCTCTGATCCTTATGCAGCATAACGCCTCCGTATCTCACGACCTTTTGCTCGACTTCGTTTACGCGACATTCCCGATGAAAAGTGAACACTTGCATTTTGCCTTTGCGAGGATTGGACTTCGATCATCCTCGCCTGAAGCGATTCAGGCCCAATGACGTGCCTGAAATGAATGAGGACGGGAAAGGCGGTTTGAGCCGTGCTCGTCAGCGCTCTACCCTACGCCGCCCCCCCAGCCAAATCTCTTGCGATCACTGCTTTCGTGCCTCAAGGTTGATGACGGTCGGCAGGACCGTTCCATTGGGCTCCGTCGCCGACGTGAAGATCGCGCGCATTTCCCTCATGTCGTCGTCAAAGGCCATGTTCGCCGTCAGAACGAAGAGCTCCGTCCCCGACGAATAAATCGTGACGTTGAAGGTGCCGGTGCAGTTGCTGTTCACCGTGTAGGTTCCGGAATATGTCTCGTCCGCGATGCTGCCATTCAAGCTCGAAGTGGCAACGCCGTTGGTGAGATTTCCGGCTCCATCCAGAGTGAAAACACCAACCGCGGTCCGCGGGCCGACTCCAACTACGGTCCCCTGATCGGTAAGTGACCAGTTGCCCGCTGCGCCGGCCAGCGAGCAGGGACGATCCCAGGCGTGCGCCGGTGCTGCCATGCTCGTAATCAGACCAATTGCGAATACAACCGCCAATGCTGTCCGTACAATCGTCTTTTTCATGGTGTTCTCCTATCCTGTGATTTGTAATTAGCCTTCATTGCCTTGGGTCGAGAGCCTGCCGAGCGGCGTGTCTGCCGCAGCCGCCGCTTCATGCCCTACTGCCTCTTGAGGTCGACGTTCAGCGTGTCGGGCGCGGTGGTGTCAGTTGCGAGAATCTCTGCACCGGCGCCAATAATGACGCCAGCAAAGCCATCGCCGTCGGGATTATTGGTCATTGAAACGGTACAGTCAGAGCTCACGGTGTAGGGCGCAGCGTAGGTAAGTGGAACGCCCCCGCCGCCGTTGAACTGAGCCGTAAACGTGCCAGAGACGCTTCCTACCCCATCGAACGTAAGTGAGCCCGCGCCATACCAGGGAAGTAGTTGGCTGCCTTTTCCAGTGCCCTGTGCGGCAGGCGTTGAGAATCCGCTGAAGGCAAAGCCGTAGTTGCCTTTCAGGGTGGCGTTGCTGCATCCAATATGTTCTCCTTCCTGAGCATAGACAGGGCGCACGATATGCTTCGATGTTGAGGCTACGATCGCCAAGGCAACCAAAGCAGCCAAGGCGAATAACATGCCAACGATTCGTTTCATCGATGTTCTCCTTTTCTGTTGTCACGGCCCTGGTCGGGATAATTCTGGTGGGCCGCTTCTAACTCTTAATGTGAAATTCAGGGGCGAATTGGCTCACGCCGGACAAAGAAAATTTTCTTCTTGCCGCGCCCAGGCCATGAAGCCTGTCAAGGTCAGCCAGAGCAAATGCTTGCGTTTGCGGGAGTTAACAGCTATCTTGTGACGCTAAGGAAGACTTTTCGACTGCGCCTCGATTGGGGAGGGCGCCTTGCACGAATCTTCATCTCAACCGGTGAGCGCCTTGCTGGCCAAGTGGCAGGCTGGCGACGAGGAGGCCCTGCGCTCCTTGCTCCCCATCGTCTACAACAAGTTGCGGCGCCTGGCGCACCGCTATCTGCAAAGGGAAAGACCGGGACATACCCTGCAGAGCACGGCTCTGGTCCACGAGGCCTATCTGCGCTTAATGAAGCAGGAAGGGCTTGAGTGTGAGAATCGCGCCCACTTTTTCGCCATCTGCGCTCAGCTGATGCGTCAGATTCTGGTGGAGCACGCGCGCAGCCAGCGCGCGGCCAAGCGGGATTTCGGCCGCAGGCTAACGTTGGATGATGCTGCGAACGCAGCTAAAATCCGTAGCGTCGACCTGATTGCGCTGGATGATGCTCTGACCGATCTCGCCAGGCTCGACCAAAACCAATCGCGAATCGTGGAACTGCGATATTTTGGTGGTCTTTCGATTGAAGAGACGTCTAAGGTACTGGGGGTTTCGCCTGCGACGATCAAGCGAGAGTGGGCCACAGCGCGGGCATGGCTGCATCACGAAATGAGCAGGACCGATGAACATGACGCCTGAACGCTGGCAACAAATCAAAGGTCTGTTGCAGCAGGCGCTGGAGATGGCGCCCGAGAAGAGACCTGCTTTTCTGGAGCAGCGCTGTTCGTCCGATACTTCTCTGCGGCGGGAAGTGGAAACCCTGCTTTCTTCCAGTGACGAAGCCCGCTCCAGTTTCCTGGAAAACTCTCCTGCAGCTGTCGCGCTCGGGCCGGGGACCAAGCTGGGTGACTACGAGGTGGTGAAGCTGATCGGGTCTGGCGGAATGGGAGAAGTTTATCGGGCGCGCGACCTGCGGCTGCGCCGGGATGTGGCGGTAAAAGTTTTGCCGTCGTTTTTTTCGGCGGACAAAGAGCGCCTGCGCCGATTTGAGCAGGAAGCACAAGCGGCAGCCGCTCTGAACCATCCCAACATTCTGGCCGTATTTCAGATGGGCACGTACGAGGGCGCGCCCTACTTGGTTTCGGAGTTGTTGGAAGGCGAGACGCTGCGCAGCCAAATCAGCCGAGGTCCCATGCTCGCTCGCAAGGCCATTGATTATGGGGTGCAGATCGCCCATGGTCTGGCCGCAGCTCACGAAAAGGGCATTGTGCATCGCGATCTGAAACCCGAGAATCTGTTCCTTACCAAAGACGGGCGGATCAAGATTCTCGACTTCGGTCTGGCCAAGCTGAAACAGCCGGAA
>DASPSE010000051.1:0-4745 GCA_035624085.1 Terriglobales bacterium | reverse complement strand
ACGCGGCCCAGAACTCTGCCGCTTGTGCTCTGGCCGAAGGCGGGACATACCAGAAATGCAAGGATGGCGAAAGTGGCAACGAACAGCGACGAAGGACGGCTGAGAGACGGGTGCATTTTCACGGGGTCCTCCCACCTGGGGCAAGAGAATCGATCACAACAAGTGCTTGCGTGAAAAACAAAGCTTGCTATAATCGCGCAAGGTTAGTGAAAACTACCGCAGACTGTCAAGAGAAAAATACCCCAGCGACCTCGGCAGCGCGCAGTGGGACGGCTGACACAATGGAACGGCAGGCTCCCAAAGCTTACTTGAAAATCGGGGATGTCGCGCGGATGGCGGGCGTTTCTCCCTCCGTGATCCGTTCCTGGGAGAATCTGGGCCTGACCCGTCCGCAGCGCACGCGCAGCAAGTACCGCTTGTACACTGCTGAAGACGTGAAACTGTTGAAGCGAGCGCGCTTTTTGCGGAGAGTCCGCGGCTTGAACGCGCCCGCAATCGTGCAACTGCTGAAGCGGAACGGCGCAATGCGCGCTCCTTCGAACGGCGGTGCGGTTGGTGCACGGCTGCGGAAACTGCGCTTACGGCGCGGCCTTTCACTTGCCCAGGTGGCGCAATCGGTGGGAATCTCGGTGGGTTTCCTGAGCGCTCTCGAACGATCGCAGATGAGCGCATCGGTCGGCACTTTGCGCAAATTGGCGCGCTTCTACAAGACTAACATTCTGGATTTCTTTGACCCCGCGGAGGCCAGCGGCCGTCAGGTGTCGCCTGACGAGCGGAAGATTCTGGAAGCAGGGCAAGGCGTGCAGATGGAACTGCTGGCCTGGGGAAATACGGTGATGGAACCACATCTGTTCCGTATTGCGCCGCAAGCTGGCAGCGGTGAATCTTACACTCACGAAGGCGAAGAGTTTCTCTACGTATTGCGGGGAGAATTGCAGATTTCAGTTGAGGAAAAGGAATATCGGCTCAAGGCGGGTGACAGTTTTTATTTTGAAAGTTCCTCACCCCACCACTGGTTAAACCCGGGACAGAGTGAGAGCTTGATTTTGTGGGTCAACACTCCACCGACTTTCTAAAGCGAAAGGAATCGCTTGTCAAAGGCTCCAAAACGAGGTTGCCGGGTGTGGGTTCTGGTTTTCTTGTTTGTCTGTGCTTGGGCAGCCCTTGCCCAGGACCGCTCCGGAGGGCTCACACCAATGATACGGCGCGTCTACGTCTTGCTCCTGCTGGTCCTGCTTTGCGGATGCACGAAGAGAACTCCCACACTGAATTTGCTTGTCTGGGAAGGCTACGCTGACCCGGCTTTTGTACATGGGTTCGAGGAGCAGAATCACTGCAAGATCTCCGCCTCGTACATGGGGTCCAGCGATGAACTGGTCGCGAAGTTGCGCGGGGGAAGCGCGGGGAACTACGACGTGATTTCACCCTCCAGCGATGTCGCCACCTCGATTGCATCGGCTGGGCTCGCCGCACCACTGGACCTTTCCAAGCTTCCCAGCTACGGCCAGCTTTCACCTCAGCTCACTTCTTTGCCTCTGGTTCGCGTGAGTGGAAACGTGTACGGTGCGCCGTTCATGTGGGGGCCCGATCCGATCATCTACGACACGACCGTTTTCAAGCAGCCGCCGGATGGCTGGGCTGTATTTTGGGATCCGAAATATCGCGGCAAGATTTCGGTCTGGGATGATCTGTCCACAGTTTATATGGCGGCGCAGGTGCTGGGCTTCGACAAGCCTGACCCCAGCCAACTCTACAATCTCACCGACGAACAACTCGAAGCCGTTAAGAAAAAACTTCTGGAGTTGAAGCCCAACATCCGCAAGATGTGGTCTACCGGGGGCGAATTGACGAACCTGTTCCAAAACCACGAAGTCGTGGCTGCGATGGGATGGCCGCTCATGACCAACCAGTTGCGCAAAATCAACTTCCCCGTCGGCGAGACCATTCCCAAGGAAAACACGACGGGCTGGATCGATCACCTGATGATCACTGCCGGCAGCGAGAACAAAGATCTGGCTCTGAAATTTCTTGAATACATGATTGAAGCTGAAACACAGAAAAAAGTAACGGATGTCACCGGCTACACCCCGGCAAATCCGGGAGCCGCACGATTGATGACAGCAGAGCAGGTGAGGAATCTGCATTTGGACGACGTGGACAATTATCAGAGGCACATCTACTTCTGGCAAAATGTGCCACGCCGCGCGAAATACAACGAAATCTGGAACGAAGTGAAGGCAGCGCAGTAGGCCTCTCTACACGAATGGCCACCACGACCAGCCAACCCGCGCTTACCAATGAAGGGACTGCAACAGCTCAGCCCTTGCTTTCCATTCGCAACATCGCCAAGTCCTTCGGCAAGAATCCCGTGCTTCGCGACGTTTCTTTGGAGATCGCGGAGGGCGAATTTCTGACCATCCTCGGGGAAAGTGGTTCCGGCAAGACGACTTTACTGCGCGTCATCGCCGGCTTCGAGAACGCCGATTCCGGCTCAATCTGGATGGAGGGCCAACGACTGGACGCGTTGCCGCCTTACCGCAGACGCGTCAATACAGTCTTTCAGCACTACGCGTTGTTCCCGCACTTGACGGTAGAAGAAAACGTGGGCTACGGGTTGCGAGTGGCGAAATTGCCGAAAGCAGAAGTCGCGACGCGAGTTGAACAGGCGCTTGCAATGGTCAAGATGAGCGCCCATGCCAAGTCCAAACCGGCAAAGATCAGCGGCGGCCAACAGCAGCGCGTAGCTTTGGCGCGAGCGCTGGTGAACCGTCCGCGATTGTTACTGCTGGACGAACCTCTTTCCGCTCTGGACGCGAACTTGCGCCGGCAAATGCAGGTCGAACTCAAGTCTTTGCAGCGGGAAGTGGGCATCTCTTTCGTCTTTGTTACCCATGACCAGGAAGAAGCCATGGTCATGTCCGACCGCATTGCGCTTTTGCGCATGGGCGAACTCGAGCAAGTCGCGTCGCCTCGGGAAATTTACAGCCGCCCGGCGACAACCTATACAGCCCAGTTCATCGGCCACACGAATCTGTTGTCAGGCGAGGTGAGAGCTGGCGTGGCCCGTTGCCATTCGCTCGACTGGCCCGTTCACTTACCGGACGGTCATGTACTGTTCTCACTGCGGCCAGAGAATGTTCGCGTGGTCGATGCGGGAAGCGGAGGTTCCGGTGTGAACGTAGTCCGGTTTCGCGGCCAGGTTCGTCACCGGGCCTTTCACGGTTCAACGGAGCTGCTGCGAGTGGAATGCGCGGATGGATTGAATCTATCCATTCGAACCGCGGCACGTGATCACTGGGATGACAACCTGGAACTGGAATTCTCACCGGAAGACGCCGTTCCCGTGCGCGAATCCGACGAGAGGAACTGATGTTCTCCCGCGCCTACCGCGCCGCAATCACGCTTCCTCCTCTGGCGTGGGTCGCGGTGTTTCTCCTTCTGCCTTATGCCCTGCTGTTTTGTTACAGCTTCTGGTCGGTCTCGTCCAGCCAGCAGATTGTGCATTCCTGGAATCTCGACAATTACCGCGAACTGCTGCGCGTCGATGTATACGCGGCGACTCTGTTCCGCTCCATGTGGATTGCCGCCCGGGTCATGATTTTCTCTCTTCTGCTCGGCTATCCGCTGGCGTATTACCTGTCGTTTCATGCCGGCGGGAGAAAAGATTTGCTTTATCAGCTAGTGATCATTCCATTGTGGGTCAGCTACCTGGTTCGCGCATACGCCTGGAAGACGATTCTGGGCAGTGATGGCGTGCTCAACACGCTGTTGCAATACGTTCACCTGACGAAACATCCGCTGGAGTTCCTGCTCTATAGCCCGTTTGCCGTGGTGCTGACTCTGACCCACATCTACACGCCGTTTGCATTCTTACCGATTTACGCATCGCTGGAGCACATCCCTCGAAATCTCGTGGAAGCGTCACATGACCTGGGCGCATCGCCGTTTCAGACTTTTTGGCGAGTGATTTTTCCGCTTTCGATTCCAGGCGTGCTGGCCGGAGCGACTTTTGCATTCGTGCTGAGTCTCGGCGATTTCTTGGCGCCGTTGCTACTGGGCGGACCGAGCGGAATCATGATTTCCAACATTGTGGTCAGCTTATTCGGCGCGGCCTACAACTGGCCCTTGGGCGCAGCCATTTCACTCTGCATGCTGCTACTCGTGCTTGGGCTGCTTTTCCTCTCCGAGAGTTTGGAAAAGAAATGGAGCTTCCGATGAGCGCCGATCGTGGCAATTCGCGGTGGTTGCCGTGGCATGCAATCGTCGTCTTCGGATTCCTCTACTTGCCGATCGTGACTTTGATTGTGTACTCATTCAACGGCATCGGAGTCGGCGGTTTTCCGCCCCGCAATCTCACGCTGGACTGGTACCGCATGTTGTTCGCTGATGATGCCATCTGGACTTCGGTCCTGAACAGCCTGCTGGTGGCCGTTGTGGCCGTCGGGATTTCGCTGACGTTTGGCATTCCGGCGGCGCTGGCTCTTGATCGAGCGAACTTTCCGGGCAAGGCTTTTTTCCGCCGGCTGGTGCTTTTGCCGCTGATTCTGCCCGGAATTATCACCGGACTTTCGTTGCTAATGCTCTTCCGCGAGGCGGACATCAAACTCAGCTTGGTGACGATCGTTCTCGGCCATGGCACCGCTTTGATTTCAGTCGCCACGACCGAGGTCTTTGCCGGACTGCAAAAGTTAGATCGCGCGCAGGATGAAGCGTCTCTCGATCTCGGGGCCAATTACTGGCAGACG
>DASPSE010000045.1:0-6927 GCA_035624085.1 Terriglobales bacterium | reverse complement strand
CCGGCTGGCGGAGCAAGCTCGGCTGCTCCACCGGAGACCCATAGTCCTTACTTGTTCATTGTGGTTCCCGTCAAATCCTTAGGCAGTGAGGGGGGTCACAAGAGGCCGTGAGAGATGTGCCAGCTGCGAGTGACTGGAAATCGACTGAGAAAAAGTAAATGATCGTTACACTCACGCCCATGGCGAAGGAAAAATAGAAGTGGACACCGCTAATTCGTTCTCTTGGCCTTGGCGATCCGCTCGTCGATCAGTTTTCGTCCGGCGAAACCTTCGCTGACTCCGTGCCAGTGGGTAATGCTCTTCTCTCCCAATTTCCAGCAGAGGAGCACGGTCCGGCCGTCAACCTGGCAGGGAAAATCGAGCAGGCCAATGTCAAGATCCTTGACCTGGACGCCCGTCGCGTCGATTTCCGCTAGAGCATCTTTTACGCGCTGAATGGCCTTCTCGCGCTCAGCTTTCCGCCGCGCCATGTAAACGATGTTGACCAGAATACCGCCATGCAGGAAAACGCGGTGGGCCAGTTCCTGTAACTCGGCATCTACCGATTCAATCAGCTTCTTGCCGTCAATCGCAGTGCGCAGCAGCGACTCCAGAACCGGCAGCAGCGATTGCGCTTCTTCCAACGTAAAAGTACGCTCAGCCATAAAGTATTCTTATTTTAATGCATCCGGGAGGCTGGTCGTTAGTCGTTAGTTGTTCATCATTGGCACAGACCACATCGAGACGGCCACCCTCGGCCCCGGCCGAGCGCAGCTCGGCGGGGACACCGTCCTAGCGAGGAATTGGATTTATGCCGTTCTCACGAGCCTTTCTTACGAAAATTAGTCGATATCGAGGATCATTCTCTTTGGTTTTCGGCAAGACCTCTGATTGGAACCGTTGATTACCAGCTCTAACCGCAGCCGCGAATTCTTCATACGAGATCGTAGACCGCAGCCACAGTGGATCGTGGCGCGGAAACGGTCTGTCACGTAGAACCACCGACCGTCCGCTCCCGAGCATCGTGGTTTCCAAGAATTCCAAGTCGGTGAGCGTCCCCTGGCTTTTCGGATTGAGGTAGTAGCCGACGAACATGTGCCTCGGTATCTTGACCAGCACCGGGAAAATACCGATCTTGTAGAGAACGGAGGCGAACAGCACGGAACCGTCAACGCAGTTGGCCTGACTCATATGGAACGCCTCGCTGACGAATCGCACGCTCTGACTCTGAACGTTTTCCGAGAAGCCGGAGGCGGTGGTCACGCTGGAATACTTGATGTTGTGGCGCTGAAGAACATTCCAGATCGCAAACACCTGCATACGAACGTCTTCGGCCGAGCGCTGATAGCCAGCGAAAAGCCCAACGGCGCCCCACTGAAGCGCTTCCTTTAGGATGACTTCAACTACCGGACTGTTTTCGTTTACGAAGGCGGCAAAGAGATATGACTCGTCGATGAGCCGGCCATCTTCAGTCTTCGCAGCGAACGGCACGTCGTTGACTGCACGAACCTGAAGTCTGAGCGTTCTCTGTCCCAAATCCGCGCCATTTGCTTTCACGCCCACGACCACAGTTGCTGGATAAGGCTGATCATTAAAGGCGAGTTTGTGAAAGTCCCATCGCGGTGTCGGCGCAACCAGGTACTCTTGACCCGCGTTCTCGAGGACTACGTCGCAGGAACTCTTGTCAAGGAAAAATCCATCCACATTCACTTCTACGTGTACCTGCGTCGCCGGAGTCGGTGATTTGACACGAACTCGAAACATGCTTTGTGGGTCGCAGAGAACCTGACTGTTTGCGGCCTTCTTGGGTGTGCCGCCTAAGGACAGGATGCGAGCGGGGAACGCTTGAGACGGGAAGGCCGATTCCCACGTTACAGCGCTCGAATGAGAGTCCTGGGCCGTGGTCTGGGCCGCGGCAGCAACCATCACTGCCAAAGCAAATCGTACAACGTGCGGCTGAGGCATGCAGAACCTCGACGATACGATGGTCTGGGGGAAATCTTATGCTACTACAAGGGGTAATGAGAAATAAGAAGTTTTCCCAAGGCTGCTGCGAGGAGACGTGCGCGGCTGGACAGCGGGAGCTGACCCCCGTGGTTCTTGCCGTTTGTGACCTCTGTGTGCTCTGTGTCCTCTGTAGTTTTAAACTTACTTAAGGCGGCGATTGGCGCCCTGTGACGGATCCGGCGAATTCGCGGTCTCCACATCCACATGCAGCTTCTTGCTCGCGGCAACTCCCGGCGGGTAGCAATTTCCGTCAGCATTGTAGTTTGCGGGGCAGGCCGCGGCCACGTCCCGCCGTTTGGGAGATTGGGCGAATTGCCACACATCCGCGAAGACAATGCCGCTCTCTGCCGGGCTTGGCGGCTTTCTGGGAAACGCGCATCCGGGCGACGGCGGACAGGCATCGTTTGTGACGAAATAAACAATTCTCCTGTTTCCGGCGTTCTCTCGGATGTCTTCGGCCGTCACGATGCTCACTCCCGGCGATTCCTGGGCCGCTATGCCGGAGCAATAAATGCCAGCCAGAAATCCGCCAGCGTTGACCTCGTCCACCCAGTTGTAGATATATGCTTTCTGCTCGGGAAGCATCCGTCCGCCTTGCTCCTGGTCAAGAAAGATTACACTGCCAAGGGGAAAGCCCTCTCGCCGCGCCGCTGCAACGGCAGCGTGGCCGTCGGATTTACCGAGCGACGTGGCGCGGCGAACGGTTTTCAGGTCGGCGTAGAGCCTCCCGTTGAACAGCACCAGAAATCCGAATCCCGCCGCTTGCAGCGCTGGCCGCTTACCAATCCAGCTATTGCGGTTTTCGCCTGGGGGATTGTTGAGCCAGTATCCGGCGAAAGAAAAAGTCTGGCGCAGCGCCTTCAGGTTCTCATCGCCAGGATAGTCGTTGCGATCAAACCCAAGGTAGGATTGAGCACTGGCCGCGCTGACAAGGCTCGCCACAAGGATTCCAATCGCCAACAGCCACGGGCTGTTGCGCTGCACGGCGCTACCCCCCAATGTGCACCATCGTCCTCGAGGCCGGCACAAAATCCGGTTCGCCAATATGGTGCCGCTCTTCTTTTCTCTGCACCACGTGGCAAATGAATTCGGCCATCTCTTCATCGGATGCTCCACGCCGCATCAACTCATGCAGGTCGTGTTCCCAGACAGAAAACAGGCAGGTGCGGATCTTGCCATCGGACGTGATGCGAATTCGGCTGCAATGCCCACAGAACGGATGTGAAACCGGTGCGATAATTCCGATCTCGCCAATGCCGTCGTCGAAGCGGTACCGGCGCGCGGTCTCGCTGCGGCCACGCGGAATCTCCACCAGAGGCCGGTATTCTGCCATGCGATGAACGATCTCGTCGAGGGTTACCACTGTTTCTGGCGTCCAGACCCGGTCCTCCCCAAGCGGCATAAACTCGATAAACCGCACCACTACGCCTTCCTCGCGCGCAAACATTCCGAATGGAATGATCTGGTCTTCATTGAAGCCGCGCATCAGCACGCAGTTGACCTTCACTGGCCACAGGCCTGCGCGACGCGACGCGCGAATTCCCGCCAGCACATTGTCATATCCATTGGGCACGCGCGTAATGCGCGCGAAGCGGTCGGGATCCACCGCGTCCATGCTCACCGTCACTCGGCGCAAACCAGCATCCTTCAGCGGCTGCGCCAATTCGGCCAACAAATGTCCATTGGTGGTGAGCGCGAGTTCCAAGGGTTCTTCATCCGCATCACGCAACTGCGACAGCTCACGGACGAACTCGACCACGCCCTTGCGCAACAGCGGCTCTCCTCCGGTTATCCGTACCTTCCTGATCCCAAGCCCGGCGAGGACCCGAGCCATGCGCAAGTAGTCAGCAAATGGGAGATCGCCGTACAGCTCGCCTCCGTTCCCTGTCCGGCAATAGACACACTTGTAATTGCAACGATCGGTGACAGAGATCCGCAGATCGGTGATCGCCCGGCCGAATTTGTCGGTGAGAGCAGCCATTAGCACTTAGCAGTTAGCATTTAGCCCTGAACGGCATTGCAGAACTCAGCAATGAACTTGAAGGAGCTAAATGCCAGGTGCTGATTGCTAAATGCTTCTCTCGAAGCCATAGATTCAACTCAAACTGGAAAGGAGATTCACAGACGGGATCATCCCGGAGAGCATTTCCTTTCCAATGGCTCCTCGCGAAGCCGGGAGGAACGGGCGTTTCCACCCGTACCCTCGGGATGAGTTTTCTCTGCGATCTTCGCGAACGCTTTGCGATAAAGAGCTTTTTAACCGCAAAGTGCACAAAGATCACGCTAAGAACACAAAGAAAAACCTTCCCTCGCCGCCGCGGCCAGGGTATACCCGGAGGCGCGACGGTCGGAAATTCAATTGCAATTATAGCCTTTGGTGGGAATCGGTTGCGATCTCTGCGTTCCTGTGTCCTCTGTGGTTAAAGAACTGCGAGATTGATCGCCGAGCTCAGGACAGCCCTCAAGCGATCGCATCACATCCCATCATAATTCGGCCCGCCTCCGCCCTCCGGCGGGACCCAGGTGATGATCTGATAGGGATCGGCAATGTCACAGGTCTTGCAGTGCACGCAATTCGATGGATTCAGGCTGATGCGTTTGCCATTCGGCTGCTCCGCGTCATCGACCATTTCGTAGACGTTCGCTGGACAGAAATTCTGGCAGGGGCTGCCGAATTCCTTTACGCAACGTATATTGCAGATGTTCGTGTCTTGAATGACAAGATGCGCGGGCTGATCTTCCTCGTGCTTTGTGCCGGAGTGATAGAGATCGGTCAGTTTGTCGAAAGTAAGCTTTCCATCGCCTTTCGCAGGACCAAGCAGGTGCGCCTCAGCGCCTTCATCCGCGGGCAGTGCGGTCAACTTCTTCATGTGCTGATAACCAGCCGTTCCCGAGTAACGATTGCGCAAACCGCGCCCGCCAGTGAACTGCTGAATTCCGGCATGGAACATCCCAGGCCAGAAGCCGTGCTCGAATCCCTGATGAAAGTTGCGGACTTTCCATAACTCCTGTTTAATCCAGCTGGACTCGACCTTACTCTGGTACTCACTAATGCTCGTGCTAGAGAAATCGTCCTTCTTCAACGCCTCGAACGCAGTTTCGGCAGCCAGCATTCCGCTCTTGATCGCCAGATGAATCCCCTTCAGGCGAGCGGAATTCAAGAAACCCGCGGAGTCGCCAACAATCATCCAGCCATCGCCGGCCAGCGGCGGGATGGCCCACCAGCCACTGTACGGAAATGACTTCGCGCCATAGCGGATCATCTTTCCACCATCGAGCAGCCTGGCCACAAACGGATGCTGCTTGAAATCCTGCAACACGTGCTGCGGGTCGAGCCGCGGATCGGGATACTCCAACGCAGTCACGAAGCCAAGCGACACGATGTTGTCTTTACCACCGTAAATCCAGGCACCGCCGTATTCCTTGCGGGTCAAGGGCCAACCCATGGTGTAGATGACTTCGCCGGGCGCAACCCGCCCGGAAGGCACCTCCCACAATTCCTTGATGCCCTGGCCGTACACCTGCGGATTCCGATCTTTCATCAAATCGAATTTCGCAATCAGTTGCTTGGTCAGCGAGCCGCGTGGGCCTTCCGCGAGAATCACAACTTTGGCTTGCAGATCGTAGCCGGGCTCAAAATTCGACTTGGGCTGGTTCTGCTTGTCCACACCTTTGTCGTCGGTGCGAACTCCGATAACTCGGGTGCCGTCGTAGAGCAACTCCGATCCGGCAAATCCGGTGAAAATCGTGATCCCGGTTTCTTCCACCTTGCTGCCAAGCCACTTCACAAACCGGTTGAGCGAGATCACGTAATTGCCGTGATCACGCAGTGGTGGCGGTGTGATGGGCAACTTGAACTTGCCTTTCTGAGTCAGAAAGTAAACCGCTTCCTTGCTCACCGCGGTGTCCAGTGGAGCTTCCTTCTCGAAGCCGGGTAGCAGCTCCCGCATGGAGCGCGGGTCGAGCAGCGCCCCAGAGAGACAGTGCTGTCCAACCTCGCGCGCCTTTTCGAGTACATAGATGTTTTCTTTGCTGAGCTGCAGGTCGGGATGCTGTGAGTTGTGTTGATCGATGAGCTGCGAAAGCCGCAGCGCACACGCCATGCCCGCAGGCCCACCGCCGACGATGACAACGTCAGCAGGCATCTGCGGGCGGTCGATACCTTCAAGGGACTTGCGGAAAACGAGCATTTAGTCAGCCCAGGAGGAGATTCAATCGCGGTACGCTTCGAACTCATCGAGATCAATGACGGGAGAAACAATGTCGCCGCGGATCTCGACCGATCCCACCATGTCTCCCAGGAACTTCCGCTTGCGATCCGGCCCGGAGGGAACTACCTCCGCGACCGGGCGTCCATGACGCGTAATCCGCAAGGGCTGACGCGTTTTGTACACCTGTTCAATCAGCCCGAGACACTTGGCTTTGAATTCGGAAATAGGAATATCGTGCATGACGATTGTTTTAACCATAGTCAATGTAACGGTCAATACAAGCCCACCCGTTCAGCTTCCTGCTTTCGCCTTCTTCACTTCCTCAATCAGAGGTGGCACGATGTCGAACAAATTCCCAACCACCGCGTAATCCGCAATTTCGAAAATCGGGGCTTCCGAATCTTTGTTTACAGCGATGATCGTGCGCGACCCTTTCATTCCTACAATGTGCTGAATCGCTCCGCTGATGCCGAGCGCCAAATAAAGTTTTGGCGCAACCGTTTGACCCGAAGATCCGATCTGCCGATCCATGGGCAGCCAGCCGGAATCGCAGATCGGGCGCGAAGCCGCGATCTCGCCGCCCAGCGACTCGGCCAGTTGCTTCGCCAGTTCGATATTCTTCTGTTCTTTGATTCCACGGCCTATCGAAACAATGATCTCTGCCTGCGTCAGATCAACCGCCTGCTTGGCTTCCTTGAACACTTCCTGCGGCTTGTTGCGAACCACGCCA
>DASPSE010000042.1:0-3363 GCA_035624085.1 Terriglobales bacterium | reverse complement strand
TCGTCGTGATCGTCAAAGAAACGAATTCCGTTGCGAAGGGCGTAATCAATCTCGACAGTTCGCGTAGTGTCTACGGCGTCAGGAATGTAGATCTTTAAATCGCGGTAATTGCTTGACCTTGAGGATTCATACTTGAGTCTGTTGCCGCCCTCGTCGGTGACGCTGGTGACCCTCAGAAAGAGCGTGTAGTTGCTGCCACGCGGCCCGGGATATTCGATCGGAATGAAGCGGTGAATACCGTGCCATGCGCCATTGAACTCCAGCGTGATGCGTTCCTGCACGGCAGCGGAGCCGTCTTCGCCGACGGAGATTGTGTCATTGAAATCGGTTACCCGCCAGCTGCGGGCGAAGAGGGGAGTGGCAAAGATGAGGATGCAACAGAGAACGGCGAACGGCTTTTGAGCGGCGCAGCGCTTCAGCGCCGCGGCTGGAACCTGAGCAAGAACAGCTTTAACGTCTGAGGGCATAACCTCAGAACTTGACCGCGACTGGTTCGCGGTCGGCGGCTGCAGTCTCAAAGAATTGCCGCTGCTGGAAACCGAACATGCCCGCCAGAATATTGGTCGGGAAGGATTGGATTCTGGTATTCAAATCGCGAACCACGGCATTGTAATAACGGCGTGAATTCTGAATGCTGTCTTCCGTTTGGCTTAATGAGGCTTGCAGCTGCATGAACTCTTCATTGGCTTTCAGCTCGGGGTAGCTCTCGGCGACGGCGAACAAGCTCTTGAGCGCGCCGGTGAGCTGATTCTCTGCGGCGGCTTTGTCAGCGGGCGTAGTCGCCTGCATGGCCATGGAACGGAACTTCGCGACATTCTCAAATGTGCCCTTTTCATGGGCAGCGTAGCCTTTGACAGTCTCAACAAGGTTGGGGATAAGATCGTGCCGCCGTTTGAGCTGCACATCAATGTCAGACCATGCCGAATCCGTGCGCACACGTAGTTGGACCAGCTGGTTGTACATCCCAGCCACCATGAAACCAATCACGACGAGAATGCCTAGGACGATCCAACCCGCCATGTGTCTTTTCCTTTCGCCGGGAAATAGGAATTAAGGGGACGGTACCACACGAGCCGAGCAGGCGCAATGTCGGTAAACAAGATCCGCACCCTGCGATGATGTCGTGGAACTTGCGCAGAGGTACACTTGTCTTGTGGGTTTCAGAGAAGCCCCCCTTTTTACAGCTTACGCGGGCACGAAAACATCTTAGTCTTATTCAATTCGTGGGTTGACTCCGTACCTATGAAATTCCTAAGAAACATCCCGCTGCACCTCGTTTCCAACTTGCTGATTGCCGTGTTGATGTCAGCTGATGTTGTGCACGCGCAAACCTGCTTCACAGCCGCTGACATGGATGAGCCGACACGTGCAACGTTGCAGGGTGCGGGCAAGCGTTACTTCGAGATGCTGTCGCGGGGAGATAGCGCGTCGCTTAAGCAAAACGCCATTCCCAGCCTGGTTTCTGAGTTCTCTCCCGTGGAGAATGCGGTTAAGGACGGCCAGCCGAACCTCTCCGGAGCTCAGGCTACACCCAGGCCTCCGTTCTTGCTGAAAGCTGAAGGCAGCGCGCTTTTGCCACGCGCTGAGTTTCTTTGCGGTGTCTTTGGCCCGAGCGGTCAAACTGCGAACAGCGCAGAATTTGTAATTCCGAACCTGGCTCCGGGAAATTATGCCGTCGTTACTCTGGATGTTAATGGCGCGAAAAATCCGCGTACCGTTTCCTTCGTGCTGCAGCAACAGAATGCCGACTGGAAGGTTGGCGGGCTCTACATCAAGGATCCCCAGATTAAAGGCCACGATGGAAACTGGTTTGCCGACCAGGCTCGCGCATTCAAGTCCAAGGGTGAGAATCACGATGCCTGGTTCTACTACCTAGAGGCACGAGAGCTGCTGGTTCCAGTTCCCTTCATGTACACCCGGATGACCGATAAGCTCTATGACGAATTGCAGACCGTGAAACCGGCGGACCTGCCTTTAGACGACAGTACAATTGATCTCGTGGCCGCTGGAAAAACCTACAGACTCACCACAGTCTTCGCACTTCCCGTCGGGCAGGATCTCGATCTGGTGGTGAAATACCAGGCCGCCGATGTCTCGGACGCTGCTAAGACGTTTCAGGAAAATACAGCCGTGATGAAGGCGCTGTTGGCGAAGTTTCCCGAGTTTCGCGACGCCTTTGATGGCATGGTGGCCCGTGCGGTCGAATCCTCCGGCCGCGACTATGGTTCCATGCTGCCGATGAAAGACATCAAGTAGCGGTTCTCAATCTTAACTTCTCAGTTCGGACACCTGGCCGGTTAGTACGCATTCCCTGGGGTCTTTGTCGTCCCTGAGGCCCACGAACACAGGAGCTCGCAACTTCAGGCCACCTTCTGCGGTTTCGTGCGTCCACTCGGTGAATTTCACTTCCGCCACGAGTTCAGGTTTCACCCAATGCGCGCGGCGTGCCTCAACCGGACCGTGAAAGGGGCTCTGCTTCGTCTCCAGCTTCTTCAGTACCTGCCAGATTTCTTTCAGCTTGCTCTGATCAAAGCCGGTACCCACTTGTCCCACATGAATGAGTTGCCCTTGATCGTCGTAGAGTCCGAGCACGAGCGACCCAAAGTACTGGCGGGTTCCCTCGGGGTCAGTGTAGCCGCCAACCACGCAATCGATGGTTTGAGTGACCTTGATCTTCAGCCACTCGCGGCTGCGGCGCTCCTCGTAAACACTGCCGCGCCGCTTGGCGAGAATGCCCTCCAGCCCTTGTTGCTTGGCGGCTTCAAAAAGCGCCACGCCGCGCTCAGGAAAATGTTCTGAATACCGCAAAAGCTGATTGGTCGAGATGATTTTCGCGAGCGCATCCTTTCGTTCCTCAAGCGAAACACGGCGCAAATCGTAGCCATCGAGGTAGATCAAGTCGAAGGCGTAATAGGCAATCGGCACGTCCGACTGTCCTGATACCCGGCGGCCATGACTGCGAATTCCGGTGCGTTGCTGCATCAAGCTGAACGAAGACCGGCCTTGTTCGTCGACTGCGACAATTTCGCCGTCTAGAATGGCGTTTTCGGCTTTGACAAATTTGGGCAGTTCGCGCAGCTCCGAAAATTGGGCGGTGAGATCGTTCTGATTACGCGATACCAGTCGAAGTTCGCCGTGTTCAATGAAAGAGACTGCGCGGTAGCCATCCCACTTGATCTCAAACAGCCAGTCGGGATTATCGAAGGGCTTATCAGTTGCCGTGGCCAACATCGGGTGGATTGCCGTCGGCATGGGGCGTTTCACCGCGCCTTTCAAATCTGCAAGCAGAGCGGACGTTTTTCTTGTGCCGGAAGAGACAGTTGAGGCCGATACAGACAGCTGTCGAGGAGAGGTCAGCTCGTT
>DASPSE010000010.1:0-6301 GCA_035624085.1 Terriglobales bacterium | reverse complement strand
TGCCAAGATTCTCTACGGACCAGCCAAGGCCGCGAACGCTGGCGGCGTGGCAACCTCTGGCCTCGAAATGTCGCAGAACAGCCAACGGCTGAGCTGGACGCGCGAGGAAGTGGACGATCGGCTGCACAAGATCATGATCGCTATCCACAAGACTTGCTTCGAGACCGCCGAGAAATACGGCACACCGGGCAATCTGGTGAACGGCGCCAATATTGGCGGCTTCCTGAAGGTCGCCAATGCCATGCTGGACCAGGGGCTGGTGTAGTTTCCTGTCTCGGTTGGAAGTATGATGCGGGGTGGAGCAATCCACCCCGCGAGTTTTTGGAGGTTTTAGCATTGTCATCCTGAGCGGAGTGGCTGCTTCGCGTCGCGAAGCAGTGGCGAAGTCGAAGGACCGCATATCTGTCGGGGCTTGAGTCAGCCTCGCAAGCCGTTCTCACCTCGTTTCTTGGGAGCGAACTCCCGGCGGGGCCCGTTCAAGATTTCTGCAAGCATGGGGTCCTTCGACTTCGTTTTCGTTCGCGCCGCGAACGAAAAACTTCGCTCAGGATGACATGAGGTTGAGCGCGATGGGATTGGAAGAGGTATTGGACTTACATCGTTTGCAGCCGCTCGGGTACTCTGTACATTGGTATGTGCAACAACCTCGAACGCCGCATGAAAGAGCACAAGAGCGGTGAATTTGAGGGATTTGCCAGCGCGTATCATTGCAATCGGCTAGTCTATTTTGAGAGTTTCGACGATGTTCGAAACGCGATTGATCGGGAGAAGCAATTGAAGGGCTGGCGACGTCAGAAGAAGATCGCACTGATTGAGTCCATGAATCCGCGATGGGCTGATCTCGCTGAGAAATGGGGAGCAGAGATGGTTTTCGCTGGCGAGTCGATCAGAGAAAAGTAATTATGGCCGTAACCTACACTCCCGACCCCATCCTCGACGCCGAACGCCTCTTCGAAGGCTTCGAGAACCTGATGCCCTTCCGCGTGCAGGACATCCTTCTCGTCTCCAGCCTCTACGATTCTTTCATCCTGCGGGAAGACGGACGGCTCAACGAGCTGTTGATCGGCGAATCGCTGGAACTCAATCTTCAGCAGATTCCCGGAATCGCCCATGTGTCGAGCGGCGGTGAAGCGATAGCGCTGGCACGCTCCCAGCCGCGCTTCAATCTGATCGTCACCAATCTCGATGTGGGAGACATGGATGCGGCGCAGCTGGCAGCCGAGGTCAAAGCGGCGGGTTTGGAGATTCCCGTTGTCGTGCTTGCCTACGACTATCGCCAAGTCCAAAGGTTCATCGAGCGCAACCCGGCCACCCACCTGGAATGGATCTTTCTCTGGCAGGGCAATATTCGCATTCTGATTTCGATCGTCAAGTACATTGAAGACAAACGCAATGTAATGCACGACACCCACGCCATCGGCGTGCCGGTTATTCTCGTGGTGGAAGATAACATCCGCTACTACTCGTCATTTCTACCGGCGATTTACACCGAGCTGATTACCCAGTCGAAGCGGGTCATCCGCGAAGGCTTAAACGTCGCGCACAAACTGATGCGCATGCGCGCGCGCCCAAAGATTCTGCTGAGCTCAAATTACGAAGACGCGGTGCGGGAAGCGATGAAATACCGCGAGTACCTGCTGGGAGTAGTGTCGGACGTGGAGTTCCCGATGGGCGGCGAGCTTAGCGCCGAGGCCGGCTTCCGCCTGGCCCAACTGATTCGTCAGGATGTGCCCGATGTCCCCATCGTTTTGCAGTCGAGCCGAACCGAGTTTCGTGCGCAGGCACAGGTAGAGGGATTTTCTTTTTTGCGAAAACGTTCGCCCACGCTGCTCAAGGACCTGCGGCGTTTCCTGCTGGATCAAGCCGGTTTCGGCGACTTCGTTTTTCGCCTTCCCGACAGCACTGAAGTGGCGCGCGCCAGCGACTTGCAGGAACTGGAAGCAAAGCTGGCCGAAGTTCCGGCAGATAGCGTCGCGTATCACAGTGAGCGAAACCATTTTTCGCGCTGGCTGCGCGCGCGGACAGAATTCGCCCTGGCGCAGAAGCTCAGGCCACGCAAAGTCTCGGATTTCCCGACTGTGGAGGACTTGCGCCACGACCTGATCGATTCGATCGCCGAATATCGTGCTGAGCAGAGCCAGGTGCTCATCGGCGATTTCAATCCCTCGACCTTCAAGTCGACCGATAATTACTTCCTTCGTATTGGAGGCGGCTCGCTGGGCGGGAAAGCGCGCGGCCTCGGGTTCGTGCGGCACCTTCTGCACAATAATCGCGTTGCGAGGCGATTCCCGGGCGTGCGCATCGCTGTGCCGCCGAGCGTAGTGCTGGCCACCGACTTGTTCGACCGCTTCCTTAGCGAGAACAATTTGCTGGATTTCGCGATGCATTGCACGGATGACGCACAGATTCGCGAGCGCTTTCTGGGGGCATCTCTGCCAGCTTCGCTGCGCGAAATTCTGCTCTCGTTCCTGGCCGAGGTGCGTTACCCGCTGGCGGTTCGTTCCTCGAGCCTGCTGGAAGACTCGCAATACCAGCCCTTCACGGGAGTTTATGAGACCTTCATGCTGGGCAACCAGCACTCCGACCTGGTCGTGCGTCTGGAGCAGCTCATGGAGGCGATCAAGCGGGTTTACGCCTCGACTTTCAGTCAACATGCCAAGGCCTATGTCCGCGCCACGCCATATCGCCTGGAAGAAGAAAAAATGGCGGTGATTTTGCAGCAGGTTGTGGGCACGATCCACGGGCAGCGGTTCTATCCGGATTTTTCCGGCGTGGTGCGCTCGCACAATTTCTATCCGGTTCTGCCGATGAACGCAGGTGACGGGATCGCCGCAGTGGCCCTCGGCTTGGGGCGGACGGTTGTTGACGGAGGCAAATGTCTGACGTTTTGCCCGCGCTATCCACGGAACATCATTCAGTTTTCATCGGTGGAAGATATCCTGGCAAACTCGCAGCGGGAGTTCTGGGCGCTGGAATTGAATCGCGCCGAGCCTGTGCGTGATTCTGTAGCCGAGTTAAGAGAGGTCCGATTCGGCCTGGATGTGGCAGAAACCGATGAGACTCTGCACAACCTGGGATCCACCTACTCGGTCGACAACCATGCAGTTTACGACGGGATCGGTCGGCCGGGCACGCGCATGGTTAGCTTCGCTCCAATTCTGAAGCATGGAGTCTTCCCCCTGCCTTCCATTCTCGAGCAGCTGATGAAAGTTGGCGAAGACGCCTTCGGGCGAGCGGTGGAGGTGGAATTTGCAGTGCGCTTGCCAAACAGCGCCGGGGATTCCGCAGAGTTCGGGTTCCTGCAGATTCGTCCGCTCGTTCTGTCACGCGAGGGCGAGGAGTTGCGAATGGAAAGCGTCGATCCCGACCAGCTTGTCTGCCAGAGCACGAAAGTGTTGGGAAATGGGCGTATACGGGATCTGCGCGACGTCGTTGTAGTGGACCTTCACCGGTTTGAGCGCGCTCGAAGCCAGGAAGTGGCCGAGTGCGTCGCGCATCTTAATTCCAAACTGAACGAGAACGGCGCACCATATCTGCTGATTGGCGTGGGCCGTTGGGGATCGAACGATCCCTGGCTGGGAATTCCTGTCGAGTGGGACGAGATTTCAGGAGCGCGTGTGATCGTGGAAGCGGGCTTTCGGGATTTCCGAGTCACGCCGTCGCAAGGCAGCCACTTTTTTCAGAACCTTACCGCGTTTCAGGTGGGATATTTCACGGTGAACCCAGATATTGGCGAGGGCTTCGTGGACTGGCACTGGCTGGTGTCACAACCGGCCGTTGAAGAACTGGGATGTGTGCGGCATCTGCGATTCGAGAGACCGCTGGCGGTCGTGATGAACGGCAAGACGAGCCAGGGAATGATTTTCAAACCGGAGGCCCAGTAGAAACCTACCATTGCCCGAACGAGGGCATGTGAGCCTGCGTGCTCCGCGGTAACGCGCGGGGTTACCCTCGTGACCGGTGCTGCCCTCTCGCGTGACCCCTGTCACAGCCGCCTTGTACCCATCTTTCCGACAATATCGATGTAGTCATGGATACTCATGTTCAAAATCCTGCACGCTGAGTTCATTGCGCCGGGCATCAAGCGGTTTGTCATCGAGGCGCCCCGCATCGCCCGCAAACAGAAGCCAGGTCAGTTCGTCATCCTGCGGATATACGAGGCGGGGGAGCGCATCCCGATCACCATCGAGAAGTCCGATCCGGAGCGCGGCACCATCAATATTGTGGTGCAATCCGTTGGCAAGACCACCCATCTGCTCAATTCGCTCGAGAAGGGCGACAGCATCCGGGACGTGGTGGGGCCGCTCGGCAAACCGTCCGAAATCGAAAAGTTCGGCACGGTGGTGGTGATGGGCGGGGGCGTCGGCACAGCCATGGCTTATCCCACGGCAGCGGCGTTAAAACGCGCGGGCAATCGCGTGATCTCAATCGTCGGCGCGCGCAGCAAAGACCTCGTCATCCTCGAGCGTGAAATGCGTGACGTCAGTGACGAACTCCTGGTCACAACCGATGACGGCACTTACGCCGACAAGGGCTTCGTCACCGACAAGCTGCGCCAGTTGATCGACAAAGGCACACGCATCGACCTGGTGCTGGCGGTCGGTCCGATCCCCATGATGCGGGCGGTCGCGGACATGACGCGCAAAGAGAATATTCGAACCATCGTCAGCCTGAATCCGATCATGATTGATGGGACCGGCATGTGTGGTGGCTGCCGCGTGCTCATCGACGGTAAGAGCCAGTTCGCCTGTGTCGATGGTCCCGAGTTCGAGGCGCACCGCATCGATTTTGCCGTGCTGGTGCAGCGCAACGCAATGTATCGCTTGGCGGAACAGAAGTCGATGGAGGATTTCCAGCGCGAACGTGAGTCGCTGCTCGAAAAAGTTCACGCCGAAGAAGAAGCTGAATGCGCATTGCAAGGAGGCGGAAAGTGAGCTCGACTGCCACGAAATCGCTGAATCCGCTTACGCTCAAGGAGCGCATGAAGGTGCCGCGTCAGGCGATGCTGGAGCAGCCTCCATTGCTGCGCGCCGCCAATTTCAAAGAAGTCAACTTAGGTTACTCCGAGGAGTTGGCCCGGCAAGAAGCCCTGCGCTGCCTGGAATGCGCGAAGCCCACTTGTATAGACACGTGCCCGGTGGGCGTAAAAGTAAAGGAGTTTGTGCAGTTGATCGTGGCTGGGGATTTCATGGGGGCGGCGGCCAAGATCCGCGAAGACAACGTGCTGCCTGCCATTACTGGCCGCGTGTGTCCGCAGGAGGATCACTGCGAGGGCGGTTGTCTGATGGGCAAGAAAGTGCATCCGCTCGGCATCGGGTATCTGGAGCGCTTTGCCGCCGATTACGAACAGCGCCACATGGATCTCAGCCAGATTCGCAAGGCGGAGCGTACCGGGAAAAAAGTTGCGATCGTCGGCAGTGGGCCCTCAGGACTAACGGCGGCGGGAGATCTCGTCCAGAAGGGCCACAAGGTGCGGGTTTTCGAGGCTCTGCACGAATTGGGCGGCGTGCTGGTGTACGGCATTCCCGAGTTTCGTCTGCCCAAGCAGATCATCCGCGAGCAGATCGACTACATGCGCGCCATGGGTGTGGAGTTCGAAACTAACGTTGTGGTCGGCAAGACCGTCACCATCAACGAACTAATGGAGGAAGAAGGATACGACGCGGTGTTCATTGGTACAGGCGCTGGGGCGCCGCAGTTCATGGGCATTCCCGGTGAGCACCTGAACGGCGTGTATTCGGCTAACGAGTTCCTGACGCGCATCAACCTGATGCACGCCTACGAGTTTCCGAATTACGACGAGCCAATGTTGGATTTCCGCGGCAAGGATGTGGCCGTGATTGGCGGTGGCAACACAGCTCTGGATGCAATTCGTTCCGCGCTGCGCCTGGGTGCGGGCAAAGCATACGTGCTCTATCGACGCAGCGAAGCGGAAATGCCGGCACGCATAGAAGAAGTGAAACACGCCAAGCAAGAGGGCATTGAATTTCACATGTTAACAGCCCCGATCGAGTTCCTGTCGGACGGCAACGGTTGGCTGAGCGCCGCGCGTTGCATTCATATGCAACTCGGGGAACCCGATGCCTCCGGCCGGCGCCGTCCGGTGCCGATGGGAGGATCAGAGTTCGACGTGACATTGTCGGTGGCCGTGATTGCCATTGGCACCAATGCCAATCCTTTGATCCAGACCACCACGCCGGGTCTTGCCACCAACAAGCGCAATTACATTGAAGCCGACCTCGAGACCCAGCGCACGTCTCGCAAGGGCGTGTTCGCCGGCGGCGATATCGTCACGGGCAGC
>DASPSE010000008.1:0-6333 GCA_035624085.1 Terriglobales bacterium | reverse complement strand
CAAAGCTCGGTCCAGCCGTCCTTTTGTTTGCTATTTCCTTTTATAACGTTTGCTTTCGTTTGTCCATCGAAAATTGTTGCGCCAGGTCAAGTCGGGACTCCCGAGCCACGGGTTTATCGCTTTGCAAGTCCTGGGGTTCACCGCATGGTATGCGGGAGCGTCAAGGGCAATTTTTCCGCTTGACTTTTGAGGTATTCGTAACTAATAGTATTGAATCGAAATAATACGAAATCTGCGACAGTTGCACGGTTCGGCGGTTTTCGCAGCCCAACTTCTTCACAGACACCGGAGGCTCAGATGAACCGGCTCACCTTCTATCCTTCTTCGCGACCATCGCGCGGTTTCACGGGAGTTCGGACCCTGCTGTTGACGATCGCGTGCGTGGCCATAGCCTGCGCTACCGCGACAGCCCAAAAGGATACAGGCGGCATTACTGGGACGGTGACCGATCCCAGCGGCGCCGTCGTGAGCGGAGCGAAAATCAGTGTCACCGATGTGGATCGCGGCAGCACGCTCACCACCACCACCAACGCACAGGGCGAATATGTAGCCAGCCCGCTCAAGGTTGGCCGTTACACCGTTACGGTGGAAAAAACCGGCTTCCAGAAGGCGGTGGTGGGACCGGTGCGCGTTGACGTGCAGGAGCGGCCCGCGGTGAACGCCCAGCTCAGGGTCGGAAGCATCTTCGAGACTGTCACCATCACGACGCAAGGCCCGCAGCTCGAGACCGAGACCTCCGAACTCGGTCAGGTACAGGACAGCCATACCATCGAAACACTTCCGCTCAATGGCCGAAATTATGCGCAGTTGGCTTTGCTGGGTGCAGGCGTGGGCCCGGCTGAGCCGGGTTCGCGCGTGGAACTGTCATACGGCTTCAGTTCCAACGGTGCCCGCTCACTGCAGAACAATTTTCAGCTCGACGGCATCGATAACAATTCTGACCTGGGCGACGTGCTGAACGGCAGCGCGTATGTTATTCAACCCTCGGTTGATGCCATCTCTGAATTCAAAGTTCAGACTAACGCTTACAGCGCGGAATTCGGACGCGGCAATGGCGCGGTGATGAATGCGGTCATTAAGTCCGGCACGAACCAATTTCACGGCGATGCCTACGAGTTTTTTAGGAATGATGTGCTCGACGCACGCAACGCGTTCGATGTATTCGGACGACAGCCGTACCAGCAGAATCAGTTTGGCGCAACCCTTGGCGGGCCAATCATCAAAGATAAGACCTTCTTCTTCGGCGATTATGAGGGTCTCCGAATCCGCCAGGCCTTGCCGCAACTGGTTCTGGTGCCAACACCGGCCGAGATCAGCGGGGATTTCTCGTCGTTCCTGTCGGCTTTAACTCCTGCCAATCGTATCCTCGCACTGGATGCCAACGGCAACCCGGAGCCGGGTGTCTACATCAGAGATTGCAATAACAACTACACTTACCCGGGCGAGATCTTCAACACCCGCCTGACGCAGGTTTCGGGTTTGAACCCTGACGGCTACTGCGGTGTGCCGATCGGAACTGATGCACTAGGGAATCCCACCAATAAATTTACCGGGAACGCCGGTTTAAATACCGCAATCGATCCGCTGGCAGCGCGGCTCTCGGCACTGTTTCCCGCGCCCAATGTGAACATCAACGGCTCTAATTACCTCGCGGAACCGAAGCGAAGCACCACTCAAAACAATTTTGACATCCGCATCGACCACAACATCAGTGGCCGGGATGCCCTCTTCGGCCGATTCAGTTACGAAGATCAGCCCAGTTTCATTCCTTCGCCTTTCAACAACGCGCTTGATGGCGGAGCGTTCCAGGATGGCTATCAGGATGATTCATACCGCAGCGCCGCGATCAGCGAAACCCACACGTTCTCACAGAACATGGTCAACGAGTTCCGACTCGGCTACAACCGCATCAATTCCCACCGCTTTCAATTGAATTACAACACGAATCTGGCTGCCCAGCTGGGATTTCCCGGAGTTCCGGCGGGACTGGACAATGGCGGTTTGCCTAGCATCAGTATCGGTGATGGCACGGCGGGCATCGGCAGTGCGGAATTCCTGCCATCGATCGAGAAGCAGAATGCCTACGTCATTGATGAAGATATTTCTAAGGTCCATGGACGGCATTCGCTGAAATTCGGCACCGAGCTGCGTTTGATTGAGTTCACAATTTTCCAGCCCGCGGCCTCACGGGGCGGGCTGACTTTTGGCAGCGACTTCACGGACAACGCCGCCGCTCCCACCACGGGAGGCGAAGCGTACGCGACTTTTCTTCTAGGCATACCGGACAGTGCCACACTCACGAACCAGCACAATGTTGACTACCATCGAGGAGATTACGCGTGGTTTGCGGAGGACGACATCCGCGCTACACCGAAGCTCACCCTAAATTTAGGACTGCGTTATGAACTGTTCACTGTAGTCAAAGCGCGCTTCAACGAAGAAGCTAATTTCGACTTTGCCAACGACTCCTTGATCGCTCCTCAAGGCCAGACGGCGCAATTGACTCCTACCATTGCGTCATACCTTCCCATTCTGCGCAACGGTTCTCCCGGACTGATTTCGCCGGCTCTGCACAATTTTGCGCCACGGGTTGGGCTGGCGTACCAGATCACTGACAAGCTGGTCTTGCGGGCGGGCTACGGAATTTTCTACGGCGGCGAGGAGAACGGACCCTATTCGAATCCGAGTCCTGGTTTCAATCCGCCCTTCTTTGTCACGGAAAATTACGCCGAGCCATGCTTCCTGCCGGATGCAAATCCTGCCACTCCAAGCTCCGACTGCGCTATTATCGGCCCGGTGGTCAACGGGAAGAATGTTCTTTTCAGCCAGTTGTCTCAGGGTTTTCCGGCTAACTCGCTCATAGATCCGAACTCGCCGACGCTGTTTTCGGAAAGTTCGCATTTACTAACCCCCTACACGCAGCAATGGCATCTGGGGTTCGAGTACCAGTTGCCGAGCCAGATGATGCTGGAGGTTTCCTACGCGGGCTCGCACGGAGCGAATCTCTACGGAATGTACAACGGCAATGAAGCGCAGCCCAACGTGACTTTTTGCACCACCAACGGCAACACTCCGCAAAACTGCCCGACCGCACCCCGACGTCCATTTCCCGCGGTTGACGGTGCGATTGATACCCTGCGTGCAAACGATATTTCCAACTACGACGCGCTGCAAGTGCATCTCGAAAAGAGGCTTTCTAATGGGCTGCAGTTCGGGGCTTCTTATACCTATTCCCACGCGCTCGATGATGCTTCCAGCGCCAGCCTTGGATCTCTCAATAACGGCGACTTCCGCAACCAACTTTATCCCGGACTGGAGTACGGGAATTCAGACTTCGACGTGCGCCAGCGCTTTGTCATCGACTACGCTTATGAATTGCCGTTTGGACACGGGAAAAAGTTCGGTGGAGGTGCCAGTGGAGCTCTGAACCAGATTATCGGGAATTGGCAGGTGGCCGGCATCACCACGGTACAGACCGGCAACTGGTTCACCATTACCGAGTCTGGCGCAGTGACCAACGTTTCAACCAGCGACGGCGGCGGCGTGGTCGGATTTAACCAGGTGCGGCCGAACGTTGTAGGCAATCCGAACGGAACGCCGTGCATCCCGGGAACTCTGTTCAACACATGTGCCTTTGTGGCCGACACGACCTACTTCACCTTTGGCGATGCTGGAAGGAACATTGTGCGCGGACCGGGTTTGCAGGACTGGGATTTTTCGATCTTCAAACTGTTCCCGGTTCGCGAGCAGATGCGCTTCGAGTTCCGGACCGAATTCTTCAACATATGGAACCATGTGAATCCGTTGCTCGGACCTGCCGGCGCCATCAGCCAGGAGCCGTTTGCAGTTGAATATGGTGACGCGCAGTTCGGACAGGCGCAGGCAGCACGCGACCCGCGCTTCATTCAGTTTGCGATGAAGTTCTACTTCTGATTTTTTCTCTACCGTGCGCATTCATGGAAGCTGGCCTGCTTCTTTGCCAGATCGAAAGGGCCATAGAAAGACGCGCGTTGACGCTGGCAGCACAACACGAAAGCCGGAGCACCGGCGCTACCGTGCGGCTCGCTGGTGTCCTCAGAGAGAACCGTCTGGGCAGGGGCGTCGGGGTTTATTCGATCTGTTCGGCCAATCGCTTCGTTCTCGAAGCAGGGATGTTGCAGGCACAACGAGATTGCAGCCTGCTCCTGATCGAATCAACTTCCAACCAGGTTAATCAGTTTGGCGGATACACGGGCCAGACTCCCCTACAGTTTGTTTCCTTCGTAAAAGGAATCGCGGGCGCCATGAATTTTCCGGTAGAGCGAATCGTCCTCGGTGGCGACCATTTGGGTCCTCATGTCTGGCGCCAAGAGGACGTCTCCTCTGCTATGCAGAAAGCCATCGAACTGGTGCGCGCTTGCGTACTAGCCGGCTACACCAAGATTCATCTGGATACGAGCATGCGTCTCACGGGTGATCCTGGCGACTCCTCCAGTCCGCTTGTGGACGAAATCATCAGCCGCCGCGCCGCGGATTTGTGCCGCGCCGCGGAGGACGCACATCGGGAACTTCCGCCTAGTTTACCCGCGCCACTCTACGTCATTGGAACCGAAGTGCCGATCCCGGGTGGTGAGCTGCTCGACGCGCGAGCTCCAGAAACGACACGGCCTGAAGACGTGGCCCGAACTGTGCAACTGGCGAGGCAGGCGTTCGAGGCGCGCGGCCTGCAGGCGGCATGGGAGCGAGTGATCGCTTTGGTGGTGCAGCCCGGCGTGGAATTCGGCGATGCCACTATCCTCCATTACCTTCCGGAAAAAGCGCGGCGGCTTGCTCGATTCGTGGACGACGATCAATGGCAAGGTGTCTACGAAGCCCATTCGACGGACTATCAGGCGCCTGCCGCGTTGCGCCAAATGGTCCGTGACCACTTCGCTATTCTGAAGGTAGGCCCATGGCTGACGTTTGCATTCCGGGAAGCGGTGTTTGCGTTGGCGGCCGTGGAGGAAGAGTGGCTTGGCCATCGAAGAGGAATCACCATCTCTCGAGTCAGGGAGTCTCTGGAAGAGGCGATGCTTGCAAATCCGGAATATTGGAAGAACTATTACCGCGGCGACGAGGCGGCGCAGCGCTTTGCGCGCAAATACAGTTTCAGCGATCGCGCCCGATATTACTGGACGCAGCCGGACGTTGCGGCAGCCTTGCAGCGACTGCTGGCGAACTTAACGGCTCATCCTGCACCGGTTTCCCTGCTCAGCCAATACCTGCCTGAGCAGAGCGCGGCATTGCGCGCACGCGCCATTGCGAACGATCCCATAGCGCTAATTCACAACAAAGTTTTGGAAGTCATCAATCACTACGCAGATGCCTGCGGAATGAGTGCCCCTGATCAGCAAGGATAAGTCTCCGCGTTACGCCGGAGTGGTACACCAAGCGCAAACCATAGGGGCGACAAGCATGGCGTAGCCGACAATATTCAACTCCGCGCGCATACGGTCTGGAATGGAAGCAATATCTATTTCGGCAGCGCCGGCAATTCCAAATTCGAGAGCCTTAGGCAGCAGGTTTGCCATTGTGTCGGCTACAAACTGATAGAGTGGCGAATCGTCGCGTCCGTCCATGATTGCCTCAAAACGCATATTAGGCAATGGCAGACCGGCGGCCTGAAACACTCGATGCATGCGCGGTCCCAGGTCAACATGCGCGCCGGAACGCCGCAACGTCTCTACCAGGCAGGTTATCGTCGTCTTAGTAGCGCTGTCAGGGCCAGGTGGTGGCTGGAACCACGGCTCGATGAACGCCACCACACCACCCGGACGAAGATGCTTCGCGAGCTGCGCCAAGGCGGCCGCTGGGTCGGCCTGATACATGAGCACCAAACGCCCAACAATTGCGTCGGCTGGCGCGTCAGGCTGGTAGTGCGCAATGTCGGAATGCGCAAAGCTAATGTTCTTGAATTGTGCGGCAATTGCCCGCTCCCGGGCGTGCAGCACCGCATTGTGATCCAGATCCAGGCCAGTCACCTTGCCACTTGGGCCGACCATCTCAGAAAGCAACATCGCCACATCACCAGCACCCGAGCCCAGATCGATCACAGCCATGCCGGGCCGAATGCCAGCTTCCGCGAACAGCCGCCTGGTCATGGGCTTCATGATTTCCGCCTGGCGGCTCAAGCGGGCATACTCCTGGGGGGAACGGCCTAAGGCATAGTGCTCGTGGGCGGCGCTCATAGCTGCTCCTGGCGAATCTGACCTTGTAGGGAACCCCATGATACGACAGAGGATGAGAATTGTGCAGGAGTCCGGTTGGCGGGTCCGTAGCTATCGGGGGGATCTCGACGCACATCTATTGCAGCTT
>DASPSE010000006.1:0-13845 GCA_035624085.1 Terriglobales bacterium | reverse complement strand
CGTTAGTAATGCATCTTAGACCTGGGGCTTGTGGAAAATCCTGCGGGTGAATGGCCGAGGCCAATGCCCGCAGACCATGGACAAGCGTGGGCGCCGGGGTATTGAGGAATTCGTCGCGAATGCAATAGACACGGTTTTGTTTAGCGGCGTTGGTCGCGGACCAGTGGCGCTCGCGAAGCAGCTTCTCTAGCGGAACCCGGTCACCCGCACCGCACCAGGCGGCAATCAGTATCTCGGGATTTTCGGACAGGACTGCCTCAGCCGACGTTTGGGCGCCAGGAACTCCTACGAATTCGCCTCCAGCGGCCTCTACCAGTTCGGCTACCCACGGTTGTGACGCGATGATCGGCTTGCCCCATTCTTCGCAGAAAACTCGAGGGCGCGGTCTGTCCTGGGTTTGCTCACGAATCGCAGCGATTTCGCGCTGCATCTGGGCAATGACCTGCTCACCGCGATCCACTGCACCAAAGATGCCTGAGATAGTCGCAATATCGGTATAGATATCCGCAAGTGTTTTCGGCGCCAGACCCAAAAAGCGCGCGCCGCATTTAAGGATTTCAGCGACCGCTTTTTCCTGGTAGGGAACCGCAGCGATGACCAAGTCGGGCTTAGAGTCGGCGATCTGGTGTGCGTTGGCGGTCCAGGAATCGGAAACAATTGTTGTTTTGCGATCCTTGATTTCCGGGCAGACATCAGCACAGTACTTGGTGCAGGCGACAAGGTGATCCAGCTTGCCGATGGCAGCCAGAATTACCGTCGCGCTGGGCTGCAGAGAAACGATTCGTTCAGGAGCATGAGATGTGGACACGACACAGCTAATGTTACCGGGATTTGAGCGGAGGCGTTGCCAGCAACGGCTCTACCGAGGATTAGTTTGCGTTCTTGGCGAATCCTCCGCGATCTTGGCGATTAAAGCTTTTCACCGCAAAGAGCGCGAATGATTTCGCAAAGCTCGTAAAGAAACAGGTGAGTGTCGATATTGGGACAGCACCGATTCCTCTGTAGAGATCTAGCTTGCAACGGTCAGGCTACAATTCTCTCGATGTATTCTCCGCAGCTGCTCGACCATTTCGAACATCCACGCAATCCGGGGGAAGTTTCCAATCCAGATGCTTCGGCGCAAGTCGAGAATCCCGCGTGCGGCGACATCCTGAAACTCACGCTACAGGTCAACGACGGCCGCGTGTCAGAAATTCGTTTCCGTGCCAAGGGTTGTGTACCCGCGATGGCTTGTGGCTCGGCAATAACGGAACTCGTAAAAGGAAAGACGCTGGAAGAGGCTGGCAGGCTGCGGCCTCAAGACGTGTCAAACGCGCTCGGGGGTTTGCCGGAAGCCTCCTCGCACGCCAGCCATCTGGCTATCGATGCACTTTGGGCAGCATTGAAACGGATCAAGCGCTAGCTACGAACCTCGGCTGTCACGGCAGGGGCAACAGTCCGGACTAACACCCTTAACGCTGTGGACACCCTTAACGCTGTGGAACTGCACGCCGGATCCCTCGCCCCGCTGGTGAAAGCGCGGGGCTTCGGGATGACCGCTAAACGGCACCGGTCCCATCCGGCCAGTAAATGGTCCAGCCATGTCGCCGGGCGGTTTTTTCGAGATCGGGATTGGGATTTACGGCAAAAGCGTGGTCCGCGATCGTGAGCATTCCCGCATCCCAACGCGAGTTGCCGAAGGCGGCATCGGGAGTCTTTCGGATGACATCGCGAATCGCTTTCGGCTTGCCCTCCCCGGTTGGAACCCTTACCAAGCGGTCAGTGACGATTCCGTTTTCGATTTCCGCCGTGGCGGCCAGGATTTTGTCTTCGGCAATCCCGCAATGCTTCATCCCTGCTCGAATCACCCACAAGTTCGTGGAAGAGACGGCCCAAACGTCGCTGCCAGATTCTTGCAGGCGGCGTACAAGCGCACGCATCTCGGGAAAGATTTGGCCGACGAAATTCTGATCGAAGTATTCAGTAGCCGCATTCTGCACTTCCGCCTCGGGCAGACCCTGATGCATAGTCACCATCTCGGCGCACATGGTATCTTCGTCCACTTTGCCGGCTTTGTAATCCGCGTAGCGCGGACGCGCCCAGCGCACAATGTCAGCCGAGACCACGCCACGTTGCAACTCCCAATCGAAAAAGCCTTCCCCGGCGTCGCCTGCCCACAAGGTGCCATCGCAGTCGAAGACGGCGAGTTTCGGATGAAGGCGGAGGACGGATTCGATGAATTCCGCGGCTTTCGGCGAGATTGAAATGGTCACGATGGGGTTCATTCAGGGCTTGTCACTTCGACGAGGCGAATGAGGATAGCGCCGCATAATCCTGCGGCGTATCCACGTTCAGAGTAACAGCAGGATCGTCCACGGTGACATAGTCGATGTGTTGCTGATGTTGGTGCTCGATATCACGGGCGTTGGCCGTGGGCGCGGCTTTCAAGAAAGCTTCGATCATTTCCCTGGCGACCAGAAAAGGATGACCGTGGTTGCCCCGGTATTCCGGCACGACGGCCCATTTGCCGTACTCAGCCGAGGCGAAGGCATCGCATAGCTTCTGCAATGTCGCGAGATTCACTGGCGGGCGGTCAACGAGGGTAACGACCGCCGCATCCCGCCCATGGTTCAGAACCTCGTGCAGTCCGACTTGAAGCGAGCTGAACTGCCCGCGGTCCGGCGCCGGGTTGGTCACCAAATACGCACCATTTGCGAAAACCACGGGAGCGATCACGGATGCGTTCTTACCGGCGACCACGATCACCATTTCAGAAAATGGATTGAGCGACTCAATCGACGCCGAAAGGAAGGTCTGTCCCAAAGATGGCGTTCCCGGGGCTGCAGGAGGCCATGGTAGCAGAGCTTTGTCGGCGCCCATGCGCGAGGACTCGCCGGCCGCGAGAATGACTCCGCACAATCTGGGCATGCCAGCCATGAAGCGAAGATAGCAGAAAGACAGGGCGAAGTCAGTGTGGCCGGGCAGTGTCCTGATTTACCACGAAGGACACGAAGGAGCACGAAGAAAATTCTGCGGACCGGGCCTTCGTGCCTTTGGTCGTTATGAATTACCGTGAGCGGCAATTGCTTTCCTACGTATTACTTCGCTTTTTGCTCTGCGATCCATTTGTCGGTGCGAGCTTCAAGCAGATCGAGGGGCAGAGTGCCGCCGTTGATCATCTCATCGTGAAACTTGCGTAGGTCAAACTTCGAGCCTAGTTCTTTCTGCGCGCGCTCGCGAAGTTCGCGAAACTTGAGTTGGCCGAGCTTATAACTGAGCGCCTGTGCAGGCCACGCAATGTAACGGTCAGTTTCGGATTGTATGGTGGGCTCGTCCACGGCACCGGATTTGCGCATGAATTCCACCACCTGATCGCGAGACCAACCTTTTGCGTGAATACCGGTGTCAACGACCAGGCGCACGGCACGGAATAGCTCGGAGGAGAGCCGCCCGTAATCCGAAACCGGATCCTGATAGAAGCCGACCTCTTTTCCGAGCTGCTCGGCGTATAGCGCCCAGCCCTCGACGTATGCATTGAAGCCAAGCCCATGCAGCCGGAACTTGGGCAGGCCAGTGAGTTGTTGCTGGATCGACAGCTGCATGTGGTGTCCGGGGACGCCCTCGTGATAGGCAACGGCTTCGTCATCGATTAACGACCGGTTCGCAAAATTCGATGTGGCAACCACGACTCGGCCAGGCCGCTTACCATCGGGCGTTCCGACCATGTAGTGAGTCGCGGCGGCTGCCTGGAAGTCCGGTATCGGCTCGACGGTGACCGGTGACTTCGGTAGCAGCGTGAACAGCTCCGGCAACCTGGGCTCCATCTGCGCGATGTAATGGCGGAAATCGTCGAGGATCTGCTCAGCCGATGTCGGGATGTACTTGGGATTGGTTTTCAGCGAAGCCCGGAAACTTGCCAGATCGGCGGAACCCTCCTTCTTCGCGATGGTGGTCATCTCTGCCTGAATGCGATCCATCTCGCGCAAGCCAAGCTGATGGATCTCATCCGGCGTCATGTGCGTGGTGGTTCGGCCATAGATGTCGTTTTCGTAACGCTTTGGCCCATCGGGCAGGGAGGTGACGGCAAGGGTAGTGCGGCCTTGAGGGGCATACTCGGTTCGAATAAAGTCGGCAAACTTCTTGTAAGCGGGCAGCACGTCGTTGTTGACGGCATCGGTGATTTCCTGCGTCAGGCGCTTCTGGTCTTCAGCAGAAATGTCCGCCGGATATTTTTTCGTGGGCCGCAGAAATGGATCGGATCTGACAATGCCGTCGCATTGTTCCGCAACTTTCTCCAGCAAGAATCGCACTGGCATGAGCTTATCTTTCATTCCCGCCCGGAGGACGTCTGTGGTCTGGCTCATTGCGCGCGGAATCTGGTGCAGGCGCGAAACGTAATCCTCGTAATGCTTGACCGAATCGAGAGGCACGCCGAGCGGGAGATCCGCGAGCCCGGTGTGGATGCCGTTGAACTGGTTGACCGGCATCTCGTATTCCTTTAGATCGAAATCTGCGATGCGCTGCTTGAGGATGCGAATCATCAGGTCGTGCGAGAGCTGGTCCTGATCGGAAAAATCAACGGTGGAGATGGCCTCAATGCGTTTGAGGAATTCCTGGTCCGTGTCGTGCCGCCGCATAATGGCCTCGAGCGAGTGATCGTTGAGCCGGTCATTGTAGCGATAATCGCCAAAGACAGTCGCCCGCTCCGGAAACTCTCGAAGATCGCTCTCGTACTGCTCATCGAAAAGGGCATTCTGGGCTGCGAGTCGCTCGGCGAGAGGTTTGACAGTTTGTGGAAGGGCGGATTGGGCAAGAACCAGCACAATAAGAAAGCTCAGGTATGCGGGCATAGCGTAGGAAGCGTATCAGAGAAGAGGTGTGACGGGGCTTAACTTTTTTCTGTAACTCCAGATGATTGTCATCCTTCGACTCCGTGGCTGCTTCGCTATGCGAACCAGCCACTTCGCTCAGGATGACAATTCTTCATCAATGGGAAGTTCGAGGTCACCGGAACGTTCTGCACCGGCTTGATGCGATTTGAACCAGCTCATGTGAGGCAGAGCACGTTCCGTGCGGCGGCGGACGGCGATCAGCTCAGCCGTGATGGCGACCGCGATTTCTTCCGGAGTAATCGCTCCAATATCCAAGCCGACTGGGGCGTGGACTCGCTCAAACAACTCCGGCGCGAGGCCTTCGTTGACCAGCTCCCGAAAGATGGTGATGGTTTTTCGCTTGGAGCCGATCATGCCTATGTAGCGCGCCTGAGTTTGTACCGCCCAGCGCAGCACGCGCATGTCGTCGCGATGGCCGCGGGTGACGATCACGATGTATGAGGACTCACTCGGAGTCAGCTTCGCCATAGCTCCCTCGAAGTCCTCCGCGATCACTTCTTTGGCTTGGGGGAAGCGTTCACGGTTGGCGTAAGCTTCCCGGTCATCGACGACAGTCACGTCGAATCCGGCATTGCTGGCAGTCTTGTAAAGATTTAGCGATACGTGCCCTGCGCCGAAAATATAAAGTAACGCTGGAGGGAGCACCGGCTCGATGAAAATGTCGAGTGTGCCGCCGCACACCAGGCCTGTATCGTACCTGGGATCCTGATTGAGATTGAAGGTAAGGCTGCGTGGTTTTTCTGTTTCCATCACCTCGCGAGCAGCCTGCCAGACTTCGGCCTCGACGCATCCGCCGCCGATGGTTCCGGCAATCGAGCCGTCATCGCGCACCAGCATCTTGGCGGTTTCGAAGGAAGGGATCGAGCCACGCACGTTGACGATGGTGGCCACGGCACCCCGCCGGCCCTCCTGGCGCAGCTTGACGATCTCCTCGTAGATGTCCACGGTCTGATTATTCTTGGGTTAACAGGGGAAGTCAACGCGCCAAAAGCGAAAGCCCCGAGTCATCACTCCGGGGCCTGTTCGCCAGAACCAGTGAGGGCTGTCCGGCCTGCCACCCGCCTCTATAGAGCCGACTCGTTGTTTTCAATCGTTGTCAGGAGGCTCGATAGGACGATTGGGATTGAGGAAAACTCCTTCCTTGAGGGGAGCTTGAATGCTTTGGAAAGAACGCCGCCGTGGTGGCGTGAAGTCGAAAAACTCTCCGAGGTCATCATAGGCGTAGTAATCGGCATAAGGATTCAACGGATCGGGAGAAATCGTGCCCAGGCCTCCAAACACTTCTTCGATAAACTTCAATATGGCGCCAAAGTCAAGCGTTGAACTGCTCACTGTGCCAGCGGGAGTGTAAGCGGAAACCACAAGCAGGGGCACACGGAAACCATACGCATACGAGGAAGCCACAGGGGGAGCTCTGAAAGAAAGCGACGGCGGCACGACCGTCTCATACCAGCCTCCCCAATCGTCCCAAGTGATCAGGATCACGGTGTCCTGCCAATAGGTGAGAGTTTCGCCGTTAACCAGGTCGGTGCAGGGACTGTCGCCGACTTTATTGACGATAGAGGACACCCAGGAGGGCCCGGAGCCATCGGTCTCTCCCGCATGGTCAGATTCAAGGCCACTGGGAACGACCCAGCTCACCTGTTTGAGCTGGCAGTTGCCGATGTCCGTCAGGACGTCGGAAGGAGTGATGTCGATGAATCCATTGGCCGCTCCTTTGGTCCAATATCTGCCAGTGCAAACTCCATTCGAGTTGGTACAGATAGTTGAAATAGCGTCCGGAGCGGACCACAGGCTGCCTTGGCCGGGAGTGTAATACGTCCAGGTAATGGGGGGATTGTGAGCCGCGAAAAGGTCGGCCATGGTGTTATGGGTGAAGCAGGGATAGATGCTGATCTCGTTCTGCGTGGCAGGATCAACCTGTTTCACGATGGAGTCGGCGGAAGCAATGCACCCATTCTCACCCGTTTTGGGGATCTTATTTTCCGCGACAAACCAGTCCGGCTCGCTCCCCACTCCGGGCTGTGAGGTGCCTCCAAAAATGAACTGGTGAGCGGGAAAGCTTGGTCCTTGGCTGGTCTGGAACATGTAGTTGGCGTAGCCGTACTGGGAGGCAATTTGGAAATAAGGGGCCACGTCCTTGTACTGCACGTAAGCGTACGAGGGGTAGGCAGGACCCGGACAGCCGGTTGCTCCTGTGTCACATGTGACGGTGACGCGATTGAAGCCGTCCATAGCGCAGTTGGTGCTCGGATCAGTAATTACGGGTGCGTCGCAGGCGTTCAGCCAAGCCGGACTGTGGGAATGGTCGGGATCATAGTCATCGGCGTCGATGCTGCCTTGGCTGCCTAGCGTGGATGCCAGAGGGATAGAAACTGCCGGCACCGCAAACACGTGTTTCGTGCCACTGATCGTAGTATAGGCTTGGCCGGTGGTGGAGAAAACCAGTCCCGGCAAGTAGTACTGGTTGCTGGGGGAATTACTCCCAAAGAGGTTGTCGAGGGTGCGGTTCTCCTGAACAATCACAACAACGTGATTGACCGGGTTGGGATACGGGATTTGGCCAAAGGCCGCAGTCGCGCCGAATCCTGCTACAAGAAGCAGCGAAAAGCAAGTAGCGAATTTCATACACTGGCTCACCTCAAAGCTTTTTGTCAACGCCCCGGCAACATGAAGCGAAAAGACTTCAGCTAAAACGGGACGACTTGTTCTGTCACCGCACGCGCCAATAATCCTTTTTCTCAGACCGCAGCTCTATGCGATCCGAGCCAGCAAGATTGAACGATCCCGAATTGTGCATGGTATTAGCTGGAATCTCCCTTTTTGACCGCAAGAACGGCAAGCAGTATGCCATTATTCCTTCACCTCGCACAGTGTGAAAGAATTTTCACTCGGAACGCCCCCTGACGACCTGCAACTGGCACCTGGACAGCACCAATATCCCCATTTTCTCCCCCAGTTTTGCAACACCTTTCCTTATCCACGAACCGATTGTAGACCGATTCCGCTATGAACTTGACCAGAGCCGCATGAATCCTGACGTTGGCAAAATCATACGTCCACTTACGCCGATTCCAAGAAGGAAATGTGGGTTTAAGTTGGCCTGCGGTCCAGAACGGGAAACGCTTTGTGGTAGTTTTGTCATCTGGAGAGTCTTGCCAGCATGAAAGCCGTTCGCATCCACGAATTTGGCGGTCCCGAAGTTCTTCGCTACGAAGACATCCCCGATCCGCGGCCGCGCAAGGATGAAGTTCTTGTCCGTGTCAGAGCATGCGCGATGAATCATCTCGATCTCTGGGTGCGCAAGGGTTTGCCCGGGGTGAAGCTGCCGCATATTCTTGGTAGCGACATAGCCGGGGGGATTGTTGAAGCTGGCGAGTACATCACAGGCTTGAAGCCCGGACAGCGCGTGCTTCTCGCGCCCATGCACTTTTGCAATCACTGCGCCAAATGTGCGGCGGGGTTGCAGAACCAATGCCCGGAATTCACCGTGCTCGGCAATCTAGTGGATGGCGGCGACTGTGAGCTGGTCGCCGTGCCTGCGGTCAATGCGATTTCGATTCCCGACAGTCTCGACTTCCCTCAGGCTGCGAGCGTTCCGTTGGTGTTCCTGACCGCCTGGCACATGCTGGTTGGCCGCGCTGGTATTCGCCAAGGGCAGACAGTGCTGGTTCTCGGAGGTGGATCTGGGGTTGGCATCGCGGCCATTCAGATTGCCAAGCTATTTCATGCCCGCGTGATCACTACCGCTGGAGATGAAAGAAAACTGGAGAAAGCTCACGCTCTCGGAGCCGATTACGGGATCAATCACTACAAGCAGAAGATTTCCCAGGAAGTCCGGAACATTACCAACAAAGAAGGCGTGGACATCGTGGTTGAGCATGTGGGCGCAGCGACATGGGACGAGAGTATGAAGTCGCTCAAGCCAGGCGGAACGGTTGTGACCTGCGGCGCAACGACCGGCTCGAATGCGGCGTTCGATCTGCGCTTCGTGTTTTCGCGACAGCTCTCGTTTCTCGGCTCTTACATGGGAACGATGGGAGAGCTGTATGAAGTCCTCGGCCACGTCTTTGCCGGGCGATTAAGACCGGTCGTGGACCGCGTGTTTCCGTTGAAAGAAGCGCGCGCGGCCCACGAGTACATGGAAGCCAGCCAGATGTTTGGAAAGATCGTGTTGACACCGTAGATTGGCCACCGGGGACACGGAGGTATTACGAATGACTCTGTGATCTCTGTGTGCTCCGTGGTTTAGAATAACAACAATGAATGATGGCGTTAGCTTCGGCCCTTACGTTGCCGTGGAAAACGGCAAGCGGGTGGTGAAGGAGCTCACCTACGGCAACCCTGCGCCGGAGGGGGTTGTGCTTACCACGATGGACAACGCGGTGAACTGGATGCGCAAGAATTCCATTTGGCCGATGACGTTCGGGTTGGCGTGTTGCGCGATCGAAATGATGTCAATGGGCGCAGCACGATTCGATATTGCGCGCTTCGGCGCAGAGGTATTTCGGCCCTCGCCCCGGCAATCGGATTTGATCATCATTGCCGGCCGCGTCTCCAACAAAATGGCTCCCGTCATCCGTCAACTTTGGGAACAGATGCCGGAGCCGAAGTGGGTGATCTCGATGGGCGCCTGCGCAACTTCGGGCGGCGTGTTCAACAACTACGCGTTGGTGCAGAGCGTCAACCAAGTGATTCCGGTGGACGTGTACGTTCCAGGCTGCCCGCCACGGCCAGAACAGCTGATCTACGCGATTACTCTTTTGCAAGAGAAAATCCAAAAAGAGCGCGGAACGATCAAGCGCGCTTTGAATCTCACATCAAGCCAGCCTGGCGAATCCGGATAATCCGCACCACTCGTAAGTTTCATGCCTTCGGCAGTCTTTTGAGCCGTCAAACTCCTCTATCCCTTTCGTTGACCGATCCTGATTCTTCGACGTAAGATTCTCCGCGACGCCATGATCGGCCAAACGATCTCGCACTACCGCATCCTTGAGAAACTCGGGGGCGGCGGCATGGGAGTGGTCTATAAGGCCGAGGATGTGAAGCTAGGCCGCTTCGTTGCCCTCAAGTTCCTGCCTGACGATGTCGCGCACGATCCGCAGGCTCTCAACCGCTTCCAGCGCGAAGCCAAAGCGGCCTCCGCTCTCAATCATCCGAACATCTGCACTATCTACGAAATCGACGACAGCGGGCAGGCGTTCATCGTCATGGAGTTTTTGGATGGAGTGACGCTCAAGCATAAGATCGCTGCCCGTCCGATGGAAACCGACGAGATTCTCGCGTTGGCGATCGAAATTGCGGACGCGCTGGATGCCGCTCACAGCGCTGGGATTGTCCACCGGGATATCAAGCCTGCCAATATTTTCGTGACCAGGCGCGGCCATGCCAAGGTGCTGGATTTCGGACTGGCGAAGGTCACGCCGGCGGCCAGTTCGTCGAATCAGGTGGCCTCGGCGAACACCATGACCGGCTCCCTCGACGAGCAGCACCTGACCAGTCCGGGCACAGCCTTGGGGACGGTCTGCTATATGTCTCCTGAGCAGGTGCGAGCGAAAGAGCTGGATGCGCGCAGCGATTTGTTTTCGTTCGGCGCGGTGCTCTACGAGATGGCGACCGGTACGCTGCCGTTCCGCGGGGAGAGCTCAGGGGTCATCTTCAAGGCAATCCTTGATTCGGTTCCCACGCCTGCCGTTCGTTTCAATCCCGACCTTCCGTCCAGGCTGGAAGACATCATCAATCGGGCGCTGGAGAAGGACCGCAATCTGCGTTATCAGCACGCTTCCGAAATGCGGGCGGAGCTGCAACGGCTCAAGCGCGATACGGAAACGGGGCGGGTGAGAGCCGCTGGTTCTGGGACGGTGCCCGTGGTGCAGGACAGCGGTTCCCAGGCACCAACGAGGCCGCCTGCGCCGGTCTCCGACTCGACTCCTGCCGCGGTTTCGTCATCTTCGTCGGCTCCGGTACGGGCCGCCGCAACTCCAGCGTCGGGACGGAGCGGACTTTGGAAAGTTCTTGTTCCAGCAGCAGTCGTAGTCCTCGCAGGTCTGGTGGCCATCGGGTTGTACGTGCGTTCGCGTTCCGCAAGCCCCGTGGCCAAGGCCACTCCGCTCACCGAGAGGGACACCGTAGTTCTTACCGACTTCGACAATAAGACGGGCGATCCGGTCTTTGACGATGCTCTCAAGCAGGCGCTAGCCGTGGAACTGGGACAGTCTCCTTTCCTGAACGTGCTCTCTGACCGCAAGGTGAACGAGACCTTGCAGATGATGGGCCGTCCGGCGAACCAACGCATCACGACGGATGTGGGCCGAGAGCTTTGCCTGCGCACGGGCAGTAAGGCGCTGCTGGGCGGAACCATCTCCAGCCTGGGTAGCCATTACCTGCTTGACCTGACCGCCGTCGCCTGCAGCACGGGCGACACTCTGGCCAAGGAACAGGGCGAAGCCAGTGGCAAGGAAGATGTTCTGAAAACGTTGAGCCTAACCTCGTCCAGCCTGCGCACCAAGCTGGGAGAATCGCTGCCCTCGGTGCAGAAGTTTGATGTTCCGGTGGAAGCCACGACACCTTCCCTCGAAGCCCTGAAAAACTACAGCATGGGGATCACGACATCGCGCCAAAAGGGAGACGCGCCAGCCCTCGCGTTTTATAAGCGGGCGATTGAACTCGACCCCAATTTCCCCATGGCGTATGCCTCCTTGTCGATAGCGTACGGCAATCTCCAGCAATGGTCGCTGGCACTGGAATACGCAACGAAAGCCTACCAATTGCGCGACCGGGTCACGGAACGGGAGAAGCTGCGGATTACTGCGGCCTACTTTAATGCCACGGGAGAAGTGGAAAAGGCAGTCCAGACCTACGAACTGTGGGAAGCCAGCTATCCACGTGACTTTGTTCCGCACAACAACTCGGGCGTTGGCTACAGCGGTCTGGGGCAATATGACAAAGCGCTAGCGGAATACCAGGAATCACTGCGGCTTGCGCCCACGGTCACTGGCTACTCAAATCTGGGATTAACGTACTACAAACTAAACAGGCTGGATGACGCCAAGGCCACGTTCGATCAGGCACTCGCACACAAGCTGGATGGTGGAGGTTTGCGCCAGAACATGTACCTTCTTGCCTTTCTGCGAGGAGATGCGGCGCAGATGGAACAGCAGTTGGCTTGGGCTGCGGGGAAGCCCGGGGATGAAGACGGGATGCTTTCAGCGCAGTCGGATACGGAGGCTTACTACGGAAGGATGACTAAGGCGCGGGAGTTCACCCGCCGAGCCGTTGACTCGGCCATCCGAGCCGACTCGAAGGAGACGGCGGCATTGTGGCAGATCAATGCGGCACTGCGCGAGGCGGAGATAGGCAACATTGCCATGGCAAGACAAGGAGTGACGGCAGCTTTAGCGCTGTCTCCGGGCCGGGACGTGAAGGTGGTGGCAGCGTTGACATTAGCTCGCAGCGGTGATGCTGCTCGCTCCAAGGCGCTGGCCGAGGAACTGGAGAAGGACTATCCGACCAACACCCTGATAAAGCTTTACTGGCTGCCGACCATCAACGCTGCCATCGAAACCGGCACGGACAATTCGTCTCAGGCACTGGTGGACTTGGAGCCTGCCGCTCCTTACGAACTGGGCCAGGCAGGAGGTTTCATCAACTACGTGTACCCGGCGCATGTGCGCGGCCAAGCCTACCTGCTAGCACACAATGGCACTGCGGCAGCTACGGAGTTCCAGAAGCTGCTGGATCACCGGGGCATCGTGCTCAACTTTGTGACGGGAGCACTGGCGCACCTACAAATCGGGCGCGCCTACGCGATGGCCGGCGACACCGCCAAAGCGAAGAGTGCATATCAAGATTTCCTCACTCTCTGGAAAGATGCCGACCCCGACATCCCGATCCTGAAAGAAGCCAAAGCCGAGTACGCGAAGCTGCAATAGCAGCTTCTCGTGCCCATCGTTGCGATGTCGCGCACGAACCGGACGACACCCATGCCACGTTTTCGTGATACAAACACACCATGCTGAAATCGCCCGACGCGGCCAGCGGACGAACGATCATTGCGCAAGCGCCCTGCCGCGCTGATCTGGCTGGCGGGACGATCGATCTCTGGCCTTTGTATCTGTTCCACCCTGGCGCGTTGACGCTGAACTTCGCGGTCAACATCCTTACGACTTGCCGCATTACGCCGCAAAAAGGTCAGCAGATTCACTTGCGGTCGCTGGATACGAATAAAGAAGAATCCTTCGCCAGCTTTGATGAATTGCGGGCGGCGCGCCGCTTCCGGCTTCCGCTCGCAGCGCGGCTGCTCCTGTTCTTCGCGCCGCGCGAAGGTTTGCTGGTGGAAACCAACTCCGAATCGCCGGCGGGCGCGGGCATCTCAGGTTCCTCTGCCCTAATGATCGCGACGACTGGGGCGCTGGCGCGCTTCACCGGTCGCAATCTCACGCTCGAGCAGATGCGCGTCATTGCTCAAAACGTCGAGGCCCAGATCATCGAGGTGCCGACTGGTTGTCAGGATTATTATCCGGCGCTTTATGGTGGTGTGAGCGCCATTCATCTCGATGTTGATGGTATTCACCGCGAGGCTGTTCCGATCACGCCAGAGGAGATCGAGTCGCGCTTCGTTCTCGCCTATACGGGCGAACCGCGAAAATCCGGCATCAATAATTGGGAGGTTTTCAAGGCGCACATTGATGGAGACCGGCATATCTTCCGCAATTTCGAGCGCATTTCCGAGATCGCGCGTTCCATGCACCAAGGCTTGCTGCGCCGTGATTGGGAGTCGGTGGCGCGACTTCTGCGGGAAGAATGGAAACTGCGGCGAACGAATGCTCCCGGAATCAGCACGCTATTGATCGACAAACTGATTGCGGTTGCGGCCAGGAACGGAGGGCGAGCGGCAAAGGTCTGCGGAGCCGGAGGTGGAGGCTGCGTAATTTTTCTGGTCGAACAAGGCGCTGCCAGCCGCGTAGCTACAGCA
>DASPSE010000471.1:0-6186 GCA_035624085.1 Terriglobales bacterium | reverse complement strand
AAGTCACCGATTATGGCCAAGACGATGGATAATCGGCCGTCAGTCGTCATTCTTCCTGTTTTGGTGCCAAATACCGACTCTGATCCGAGCTCAACCGCACGGCGCCCGCAAAGGTGCAGGAGAGAGACACCATCCCTAAGCCTCCGGCTTAGGCGAGCGCACTACGCACGAGACACTTCGGACGACTTTCGCACACAGTCGAACAGGGTTCGAACCCGTTCGGTCTGAGTCTCATCAGTGTTCGAACCCGCAGAATGGCAAAACTCTCGGCTACTCCTTAATGGGCTCTGTTCCTTCACTCAGGATCTTCAGATAACGCGAGTATCCGAAGACGCGGGCTCGGCGCTTTCCCGTGACCTCCTTGGCTATGCCGAGCCGAGCTAGGTGATCCAAGGCAACTGTCACCGTGGGGATAGATATCTTAAGCTCGTCGGCAACAGCACCAATACCCACGAGCGGTTTTTTCTGCATGTATTCATGAACACGGAGCGCAGAAGACGCTGCGCGTCCGATTGACTGGATGCGGTCCCGATCCTTTGCAAAGAGAGTCAGAATCTGTTTCGCGGCCTCAGCGGCAGACCGCGCCGTGACCTCTGTCCCTTCCAGGAAAAACGCCAACCACTCTTCCCAGGCACCGTCTGTTCGGACACGCTGAAGCAAGTCGTAGTACCGATCGCGATTCTCTTTGAAGTACAAGCTGAGATACAAGAGCGGTTCTCGCAACGCACCCTTGGAGCAGAGCAGTAGTGTGATCAGCAGCCGCCCCAGTCTACCGTTGCCGTCGAGAAAAGGGTGAATCGTCTCAAACTGCACGTGAATTAGTCCGGCTTCAACCAAAATAGGTAGCTTGAGTTTCTCGTCGTGGAGAAAACGCTCAAAACGGTCGAGGCACTCCATCAACCTCTCTGGCGGGGGCGGAACAAACGCAGCATTACCGGGACGAGTTCCGCCGACCCAGTTTTGCGACCGGCGGAATTCGCCCGGAGTTCTGTTCGCGCCACGTCCCCCGCGTAGCAGGATGGCGTGAATCTCGCGGATCAGCCGGAGCGAAAGGGGAAATCCGCCCGCGATTCGACGAAGACCATGTTGCATCGCTGCAACGTAGTTTGAGACCTCCTCGACATCGTCTATCGGAACGCTGGGTTCGGCGTCGTTTTCAAACAGCAGTAGGTCCGAAAACGACGATTGCGTTCCCTCGATTTGGGACGACAACAGCGCTTCTTTCCGGATGTAGAGATAAAGGAAGAACTTGGTGTTCGGAAGCAAGGTGGTCAGGCCATCGAGTCTGCCCAGCGCTTGGTTGGCACGGTCAAGATGTTGGTACAGGCCCGCCAATTCCAAAGGAGGATTAGGCGGCAGGGGTGGCGGGATGAACGCCCGCACTGGTTCTCCAGTGACTGTCGTTGTGACGTAGATCCCCAGCCTCGACTTCTTTTCAGTGACCACTCGCGTATGAAGGGTTCCTTTAATAAGGGCTCTCGTTATTAAAGGATATGGCATTATGTCTTAATAAGCAAGCAGGGCCTGCGGGAAGGCTGGACCTTCGCACCATTCGCAGATGCCAGTCTAGCCATGAGGAAATCCATAGATTGGCCCGAGATTGGACCATCCGAGACTTGTCGAGGCGCGGATTTCTCAATGAACGACTGGCACTGTTGAGAAATCTAAACCGACACTTTAGATTTCTCAACACCAGGCTCAGTTAGATCGCCAAGACTCGAAAAGGCCGCTACTGTCAGACAGACATGCGGCGGGTCATTTTGAACGCGATCGCCTGTGCTTGCCAGTTGATTCTTAGTTTTCGGTTTGCTCGTGATTCAGGAGTTCCTGAAATCGATTCACACAAGCCGACATATCAGTACTAATCCAGGTCGAAGTGTGCGTTTGTGATCACAAGCTCTCCACGACGTCGCCTCGACTTATCTTTGATTCTCTATCACGGCAGGCAGGGTGAACTGAAACGTCGCGCCGCGCCCCGAGGAACCGGCCGTCCATAAGCGCCCACCATGCGATTCAATGATCGACCGGCTGATGCGAAGGCCCATTCCGGTGCCATGAGTTTTGGTCGTAAAGAATGGGTCGAAGATCTTTTCCGCGGCTTGCGGGGGAAGTCCGACGCCCGTGTCACTGACCGAAATGAGAATCTGCTGGTTCTCATCTCTCTGCGACTTGATCATGATCTCCCGTGTCCCATCGACATCCTTCATGGCTTCGATGCTGTTAAGGGTCAGATTCATCAGAACCTGTTGCAATTGCAGACGATCTCCAACGATCTGAGGCAGATCGGCGGCCAGTGCCGTACGGACCGAGATGTTGTGCCGCACCGCTTCGTCGCGCAGAAGGGCAACAGTTTCCGGAATGATCTCGTTTACATCCAGAGTCTGTCGATTTGGGGCGCTTTTCTCGAATTGTGAGCGGATTTTATCGATAATCTCGGCAGCACGTTGTATATCTCTTCCGATTCTGGTGACGGCCGCGCGCACCTCATCCAGGTTCGGTTCATCGCGCCCGAGTTTTCGCTGGAGAGTGCTGACGTTGATGGTGGCACCGCTGATTGGTTGTTTGATTTCATGGGCCAGAGACGCGGCCAACTCTCCCATGGTTGATACGCGGTTGATGCGTTCCAAATCGCCTTGCACCTGGCGCAAATCCTCTTCGGTCCGCTTTTGGTCGTCGATGTCGGTCGTCGCACCGACGAATTTGATGACTTTGCCTTCGGAATCGCGCAAGACCACGGCTTGATTGAGGTGCCAGCGATAGGTCTGGTCCCGAGCGCGGAGAGACCGGGTTTCCATAGCGAACCCCTGTCCCGAATGGACCCCCTCCCAAAAGTTCTTGGCCGCTATGTCCCGATCCTCAGGGTGGACCGCAGTCATCCATGCCTCTGGATGCGACCTGACAAAGTCAAGGGTCTGCCCCGCGAAGTCAAGCCAGACTTGATTCACAAAATCCGGCGTCCCATCGGGTTTCAGCGTCCATGCCGATACCGGGAGTTGCTGCAATATCCCAACCTGTAGTTGCAACTCGGCATTAAGGCGGCTCGTCTCGGCTAATCGCTCTTCGCTGGCGCGCAGTTTCTCCCGTTCGAGTTCCGCCTCGCTGCGCAGCCGTTCTTCGCGCTCGGCAGTTTCGCGGCGGAGATTAGCCATTTTGACGTGCGCCGCGACACGCGCCAGCAGCTCACGCGCGGCAAAAGGCTTGATGAGATAGTCGTCGGCGTGGGCCTCGAGGCCCTCAACACGCGACTCTTCGCCCGCCCGCGCCGAGACTAAGATCACCGGCGTGCCGGCGAGGGCTGAATCCTCGCGAATTGCTCGCAACAGACCAAATCCATCGAGATGCGGCATCATCACATCCGTCAGCACCAGGGCAGGGCGCAATTCCCGCGCGGCTTCGAGCGCCTGGCGGCCGTCAGCAACCGAGTGCACCTCATATCGCTCGGTGAGCAGACGTGTGAGGTACTGGCGCATGTCTGCGTTGTCATCAGCCACGACGATGAGTTCGCGTTCAGCCGCCGCTTCAAGGTCCGGCACGGATGGAGGCGGCGGGAGTCTGCGAGGCATAGCCGCATCGACGGCCACGCTCGACTCGTTTCCAGACCAGTGTCTAACCTCTTCGACATAAGCTTCGGCTCGAATTGTAGTGGCGGCGAGCGTTTGCGCGGCCTGAATGCGATCGGCGGGCAGATGCTGCTTGCCGCTCGGAATGGTCACGGTGAAGGTGCTGCCGGCGCCGACGGCGCTCTCCACTTGTACAGTGCCGCCGTGCAGCTTCACCAGTTCCTGAACCAGCGCCAGTCCGATTCCTGTGCCTTCATACGTCCTGGCCTGGTTGCCCTCGATGCGATGGAACCGTTCGAACACCTGTTCGCGATGCTCTTCGGGTATGCCCACGCCCGTGTCGCGGACCTGCAATTCCACCCCGCCATCTACCGGCTTTAGCGTGAGAGCAACCTCGCCCTCGAACGTGAACTTGTAAGCGTTGGAGAGCAGATTCAAAACGATCTTCTCCCACATGTCGCGATCCACGTACACCGGTTCGGCAATTGGCTGGCATTCCACCGAATAGCGGAGCCTAGCGTTCTGCATCGCAGAGTCGAACGCACTCGCGATTTCCTTCGTGAAGGCGGCCAGGTCAGTCGGCTGGTACGTAGCCTGCACGCGACCGGCTTCAATACGCGAAAAGTCCAGAAGCGTGTTGACGAGCTTGAGCAATCTGAGCCCGTTGCGATGCACCGTGACCAACAACTCTTGACGTTCGGGACTCAGACGCTCCCGCGCTTCCTTCTGCACTTCCTCAAGGGGACCAAGCATTAGTGTCAGCGGTGTGCGAAACTCGTGACTGACGTTGCTAAAGAACGCGGTCTTCGCGCGGTCAAGTTCGGCCAGAGCGTCCGCCCGCTGGCGTTCACGCGCGCTGGTCAGCCCAATCGTGATCTGCTCAGTAATCCGATAGACGAACTGGCGGTACGCATCGTCAAAGGCCCGGCCGGGATGGATTCCAGCGACGAGAAATCCTAGTGTCTCGCCGTGCTCACCCAGCCGAATCGGTACCACGCTTGCTTCCTTGGAATGGTCCGGCCAATTGGGTACCGGCACACCCGATGCGCGATCCCCGAGTTCGATGACAACTCCGTCCCTCGTAAGTGCTGGGTCGAGTCGCCAAAGGTTCTCGCTGTGGCAGTCGATGACCGGCGTGCGCAGTGCTTCGGCGGTTCCCACGCTGGCGCCTGCCAGGTGCGCTTGGTGGTCGGAAGACCGATATTTATAGAGAAATGCGAAGGGTAGACTCACGCAATGTTCGCCAAGGGTCTCCGTGCTGACGCGCCACACTTCCTCCTGATTTCGCGTTCCTGCCGTGCGCGAAGCTAAATCCCGTAGCAAATGTCTACGTCGATCCTCTATCACCCGTTCCGTCGTCTCGACCGCTATGCTAAGCACGCCCCCCACGTTGCCGTTATCATCCGGAATCGGGTTAAGTGATAATGTGAAATAGGTCTCCTCGAAGAAGTTGCCGCGATTAACAGGCACTAGCATGTCGGCCAGGAAGATGAACTTCTGGTCCTGTACCACCCTCACCCAATGAGGTTTGATTAACGATTCCCATAACAGAGGATCCAGTTCGCGAGCCCTGAGGCCCAGTGCCCGTGGGTGCATCGGTCCCAGCACCGGCAGATAGGCGTCGTTGTACAAGAGAACAAAGTCAGGGCCCCAGCAGATGCACATTGGGTAGCCAGAAGCCAACACAAAGCGCACGATGGTTCGCAGCGATTGCGGCCATCGTTCCACAGCGCCGAGTGCCGTCGTCGACCAGTCGAGCGCACGCAGGTGCGCCGCCGTCTCACTGCGTCCGGCGAACACCGACTCGATCAGATTTTTCCCTTCGAGGCTCATGCTTGAGATCCCCCAACTCCGTAGCGACGCTAACGGGGCGTGGCCGGCGGCCGAAGAATCCCGAGGAGCCCCGCCCGGCGGTGCCGACCGGGCAGGTGCTGGATGCGCTTCGATGGAAGACGCTGGTCCAACGGATCAGGAGAATGGCTCTCAGCGGAATTCATAGGAAACCAACGGCCCACTCGCCTCGGACGTGCTGTTGCAACCGATGCCAAATTATATCGTGCGCCGAAACTGGAGGGAAGGCGGCGAAGATGGTTCCAGTTCGGCGGGTTTCCTATACTTCTCAGAAGGTAAACCGGCCGACCAGCTGAATTTGGCGCGCGGTGCCGGCGGTGGTCAGGATTTGGCCTACATTATCGGCAAAATTCCCCGCCGCATCCTTGAAGACGGCATCTCCGTTACCTCCAAGGGAAAGCGCGCTCTGCGTATTACTCGGGACTCCAAAATTCGGATGGTTGAACAGGTTATAAGCTTCCACTCCGATCGTGATTTTTCGTTCTTGATTGATTGCAAATTCCTTATGCAGCGCTGGGTCGAATTGCGCGAACCGCGGCCCCCGCAGCATATTTCGCCCGGCATTGCCGAACTGAAGCGGAGGCGGAACAGCAAAAGCGCTTGGATTAAACCAGCAGGCCACCGTACCCACCCGGGCCCCGTTCGGACAGGCACCCGCGTACGGGTTGCCAACAAGGTTCGGACGTTCCGAAATGATCAGCGATTGCTGATCGGCATTGTCGAAGGAAAGTACCGGCGTAAATGGAGGGCCGCTGTCGATGCTGGCCACAGCCGA
>DASPSE010000470.1:0-6758 GCA_035624085.1 Terriglobales bacterium | reverse complement strand
GAGAGGTCAATGCGATATAAATCCAAAGCCAGGTCGCGCGCCAGCACTTCTGCGGCCAGGGTTTTACCGGTGCCGCTCTCCCCGGCGAAAAGTGCGCTGACACCCAGGCCACGCCTTCCCTTCGCGGAGAATCCCCACGTCTCGTAGACTTTCATCCGGTGACGGACCTGAGAGGCCAATTGACGCAGAGTTTGCAATTGCAGTTCCGGCAGCACCAGATCCTCCCACTCGGCGAGGGGAACAATGCGTTGCGCAAGATCCTCCAACCTCGGGCGTCCCAGTGACCGGCAAACATTCCACAGCCGCTCAGGCTGCAACGACTCCTCGTTTGTGCTTAGCGCGGCGATGTTGAAAATCGTTCTCGCGCTCAAGCGGAATTGCTCAGAGATTGTGTCCATCTCCCCATTCAAGCTACCAGCAGGTGGACCGAGCACTTTCTCCCATATCCGCTTCTGTTCGCGCGGCGTGGGTTTGTCGACATCCAATCGCAAGAAGGCACGATTCAAGCGGAGAGGCTCCCGGCTGGCCAAAATCAGTGGACCGGACAATCTGTCTACGAGATGTCGAGCGGAAGCAGTAAACCCACCACTTGCGCACTGGATAAGTAAGGCACCGGGCAGCAAGACTGCTTCTCTTTCCCAAAGCACGGCAAATTGATCCAATTCCGGTCCGGGGCCTGGAAGATCTTCCACGCGCAGGGTAAACAAGTGCCGCCCGCTCTCATGGGCCGCGAAGGTGGCGACATCCTCCTGACCCTGAGAGTCGTCGCCGCAAAGGTGCAGGAGCGGCGAATGTTGGGAATGCGATCCGCAAAGCGGCACAGCTTGCGCCGCAATGGCTTTGTGGTCCTCGGCGATCCATTCAGGAAATGGGCTCAGCCGGATCAGAGATTGCAACCTCGCATCGAGCAGATTCACTCCCGCCAGATAATGCAGAATGCGCTCATCAATACGCACTGGCGCTGCTGTCAGACCGTAGCTGCTCTCGACGGTCACCAGGTGAAAAAACCGCAGCGGGCGGGCAGGCGTCAGGGCGCTCCAGTGGGGTTCGGCAAGAGAGGCCATCGCGAAGCCAAACGTGACGTATGTTCGCTGCGGATGGCCATGCGCTTCCGCGCACAGGGCGGCGAGTTTGGAGTCCATTTCCACTCCTGCACAAAGCAGAAGAAACTCGCGCTCGAATGCAGTCAGCTCAAAAAGTTCAGCGAGGCGGTCGATCGCAGGCACCTTCGTAGCGGCCTTGGCTTTCTCCGCTTGCTGCACCGCTCGGCGTGTCTCCGCCGATTGTTCCTCACTCTTTGGTCCCAGCCTGTGTCTCAGGCGAGCGAATTCACCCACCAGATATTGCTGGTTGGCTTCGGCCCACGCGACTTTGGATTTCATCGGCGTCATACGTTCAACCATGGCCCTGTAAAGGTCGGAGGGCTGGCGCCCCAATTAACCTGCACCGGGCTCTCGACCCCATCCACGCGAAGCCGCATCAGATATTGGCCGGAGAGCGGGGGAAATTGAAAACTCAGCGAGCTAGTCGGCGTGTCAAAGGTCTGAGCTGGTACGGCCGTGGAACCCAGCGCCAAAGAGACGCTTTGGCTTGGCAAAACCTGCGGCGAGCAGGTGAGTGTTACCAACGTTCCAGCGCTATTGCTAGTAGTAGTCGGAGTCCCGGAGATCGTGGCGGCGATTGGCAACGGGATCGTGTTCGTAGTTAGAAAGACGGCGCCGCTGGTATTGGTGAACTGAATCGTCAGGTTGTAGGTGCCGGCCGGTAAGTTCGTCGCGTCGGTCGGGACTGTAAAAATGGCAGAGCTATCCGTCGCCGAGGTAACAGAGAAAGTTGGATAGTTGATGCCGAGACGGGGATTGGAAAGAGCGACGTTGCTCGCACCGCTGAGCGATTGTCCGCTCACCTCGACCTTAGAGCCCTGTATATAAGCCGTCTGGCCGGTGGCAAACTGTAACTCGAACAGTTGCGGGGGTGGCCCTGCCTGTACGGCGACACTCCAGCTCAAGACTGGCAGGGCAAAGGACGTTGCCTGTTGCGGCTCGATCAGAACCACCGATGCCTGAAAAGGGAACGTGGGACGATAGTCGGATTTCAAGGCGGTCCACAGCCATGCCATTTCTTCCCGGCCCAGGGTGGCGGGTGTGATCTTTATCATTTCAATCTGATCGGCCAGCCCCGAACCGCCCAGAGCCTTGGAAAACGCCAGGGGATAGGTCGATGGCGGAGCGGCCAAGGCAGCGCGAACCTGAGCGCGCGGCAGGATCGGGTTTTGGTGCAGCAGGAATACGGCGTAGCTCAGAAGAGCCTCGGCCTGACTATCCTCGGAGGCGTAAGCCGTGAGCAAGTAGTGAAGATCCAGCGCGAGCGGCTGGTTCTTCAGCGCGGTGGCTCCATCCGCCGCGAGCGAAGGCAGCCCAACGTTGCGCCAAGCCGCGTTGGGCGTAACTTGATGGAGAAACAGGTTGACCTGGAGCTGGGAACTGGAGCTGTTGCTTATATTGCTTTGGACGATGTCTGGAGCTACGGCTGAAACTGTGACGCTGCCCAAGACTGAGTCGGGGCTGTTGTAGACCATATTCAGGAAGTACTGCAATACCTCAGTGACCCCCGCGATAGCCAACGCATTACTCATCGGGCTCTCCTATCGCTGCGTTTGAGATATTCTTGGAGGCTTAGTCCTTTTCGCGGAGATGGTGGCGCGGGTCGGAGCTGCGCCGGCGGCAAAGCTGTTACCTCAATGCGCCCAATGTGAATTTGAATTTCATTCGTATCCCGCTCGAGTGGCGCGGCCGGGCGAGAAAAACCATTCTTTCTGCCTTGTGCAACCGCAGAAGGGAACTCAATGGTCCTGTCAGTGGTTTTGTCTGCGTGGGCAAGCAATGCGGCTGCGAGATCTGCGGGCACTATGGGGGGGTACACCGGCTGCATGGTCAGTTGCCGTTCTTGCGTTGGAGTTTCCCTTTGCGAGGCGAACATCGTCGAGCTGCTGTGCTTCGGGCCAACGGAGCGAGAAGAACTGTCAGGGATTAGTGGTGCGTGCACTGGTTGGGAACCCGGCGCCGGTTGCCGGTCAGCGAAGATCCACGAACTGGGCACCTCTTCACGATCTGCTGCTTCTTCGTTGGCGTGGTCGGCCCTTGAAAAGTGTTGCTTTGTTGTGGGAGTCGAATGCTGAAAAGATGTTGTTTCCTCCGCCCCAAACTGCCGTTCTATCCGCGATACTGACATATCCGATCCCAGCGGATATGGGATCTTCTCGAGCGATGACTTGGTAGGTAGGATGTTCTCGAACGATGACTTGGTATCTAGTTCAGGAAGGGCGCCAGAGTAAGGCCGAAAAGATGTTGTTTCCTCCGCCCCAACCTGCCGTTCTGTCCGCGATACCGACAAATCCGATCCCAGCGGATACGGGATATTCTCGAGCGATGGCTTCGTATCTGGTTCGGACGGAAGGGCCACGTAGCTTTCCTCGCGACCATAGTCGCCATACTTAACCGGCGAGTACACGGAGCCTACCTGGGGATGGATGGATTCAAGCGGCCGCATGGCTCTGAGAACTAGCCGCTGCAGGTATCCGCTCATGCTCGCACCATCTCAAGATAGAAGCCGCGGCGCGCCGGACTTAGCGCCAGGATCTCGGTTTGTGTCCAACCATAGGCCGAGGCCAAAGTGTGAACTTCCCAAAGAAGCCGCTTGGCTCGGGCCTCGATTTCTGCCCAGAGAAAAATCGCGATTTCCAGGTTCGCATTCCATCCGTCGCTGCATGCAGGGCAACACAGAGCTATCTGCAGCTCAGCGGCGGGATCAGCCATCGCCATTGCTTCCCCGATCGCTTCCACATCTTCCTCGGACCAGGCGGGAGATACTTCCGTGTCGGTTTGACAGCGCTCGAGAAGGCCAATCACTGCCGCCTGGCAATCGCTCTCTTCAGCCACGTGAGCCAAGTCACGGCTGTTGGGAAGACGAAACGAGTGAGCGTTCACGCGCACCACCGCGTCGGCGGGCTCATCGCTTCCATCCCCTACCAAGGCGTGGGCATCCAGTTCGAATTCCATTTTTTCTCCACAGCCAGAGCAGGAAGTCCACGCCTGAAGACGGGGTCCGAAGCAGGAGCAATGGAGCTTGAGCAGCGCTCGGTTGCGGCGGCCCAACGGCCAGTCTGCAAGGCTGTCGGGCGGTATCTCCGGAAGCGCCATGCTCAGTGCCAGCAGACCTCGGTCGAGCGGGTGTAGAGTAGCTCCACGCTCCCACAGATTGAGAAGTTTGGCGGCGGAAAGAGCCTGCATAGCTTAGGTCGCCACGGTGCTCAACGTGGGCTCTTGCGGCTCAGTCACGCCCGTGTCACGCTCCCACCCTTCGTTCTCCAGCTTGATGTGCTCAATCGCGATCGCATTCGCATTAGCATCCAGATCGGGCATGGCCTGATATTCAGACACCCAGCAGCGATAAATCTTGTAGGCAATGACCAACTGTCCGGCTTCGTTATAGAGCTCCAGATAGATATCCTTGCGGAAATTTGCCAGAGAGACTTCGGACCCCAGCGATGCTCCGTAGTTCCAGACCAGGCCGGCCCAATCGTGAAACGCCATGTCCTGCGTCAGTCCTCGGTCCAGCGTGATCGCCTCGTACTTATTCCGCCCTGGTGATTTGTGCGAAGTCGACGGATCTCCGCCGGCACGGTGTTCGACCACCTCGGTCGTGCGCTTCAGGCCGGTGACCTTGCTGCCGCCGTATACATATTTACCGTCCCACTTCAGACGAAACTTGAAGTTCTTGTACGGGTCGAGACGCGTCGGGTTTGCCGGAAATGGTAATGCCATAGGACTGCCTCCTTACGATTGAGTCTGACCGGCCATCTGCTGAATCTGGATCACAACGAACTCGGCGGGATACAGCGGTGCGAAACCTACCAAGGTGTTCACCACACCCTGGTCGATGCTGCTTTGCGGATTATTGTCGGCGTCACACTTCACGAAATAGGCCTGCTGCGGCGTAGTGCCCGCGAATGCTCCTTGCAGGAAAAGGCTCTGCATAAAGGCCCCGATGTTGAGCCGGATCTGCCCCCACAGGGTTGCGTCGTTAGGCTCAAAGACAACCCACTGCGTACCGTCATACAAGCTGGATTCGAGGAACAGTGCCAGCCGCCGGATCGGAACGTATTTCCACTGCGATCCAGCCTGATCGTTGCCTTGCAGCGTTCTCGCTCCCCAGATCACGTCGCCGTAAACCTGGAAGTTGCGCAGGCAGTTAATGGCCTGAATATTCAACGTTCCGTTTTGCATGTCGGTCAAGGCAACCGTGAGTCCTGATTCGCCTGTTAGGCTTGCGTCGATGCCGGCCGGCGCCTTCCACACGCCTCGGGATGCATCGGTGGCGGCGTAAAGACCCGCCACGAACCCGCACGGCGGGAATGCTCTGGTTACGCTCTGTTCTGGGTCAAATTGATTGACCCAGGGGAAGTAGAAAGCCGAATTGGTGGAGTTCGATCCAGTGATGCCCGTTGGACCGTTCTGCAAGGTTGCAAACGTGTCGCTCGACTGACTATCCACGATCAGAAACGCCCGCTCATTGACGCAGTACTGCTGAAGATTCGAGATCGTGGCGGGAACAATTTCACCAGGGACACACAGCAGATTAAAAATGGGCACGGTGTCCAGAAGATGGATTCCGCCGGTCCCGCTCCCATCCGAGTTCAGCGCTGTCTCAAATGCACCGGGAGTGCTCGGGGCCGTGCTGGGGTTCAAGACCGTGCCGTCGGCTCCTGCCGTGCTGGAGCCTAGTCCGATCATGGCGGCAATCGAAGGTGTGGGTACGCTCGGGGCGCTGGGGGTGTTGGTGATCGTAAGCGGCGTCGTACCCATGCTGGCCGTGATGTACTGGGATTGCTCATTGATGATGTTGACCACGTATTGCCCTTGACTGTCCGCAGGATCCAACGACAAATTAGGGAAGCTTTCGACGACCGTGTCGGCATTCGTCGCTGGATTCGTGTACACAACAGCGACACTAAAACGGCTGTAGTCGTCGCTTCGCGGTTGAATCTGGACGTTGTAGCTGTTGCCCCAACCGCCCGGATTGGCCGCAGACAACGTGAGACCGCCGGTAGTGCCGGTCGTGATCGCGACCGTGCTGGGTGACGAGGTTGAGTTGAACGTGATGCCGGTGATTTCGACCGAAGCCGCCACCGCCGCGGTGCTGCCCCCGCCTCCAGCGGAAACCAGTCTGACAATATATGCCTGCTGGCCGCCGTTGGCGAAGAACTGGTTCACGGCGTAACCCAAATAACTGCGGGAGTCCAGGCCCCCGAATTGGTTCTGAAAGTCTGTCCAGCTTTGCACGAGAGTGGCTTGGTTGGTTGGCCCTTGGGCAGCCCAGCCTACGAAGGCGGCTATGGATGTGGCAACTCCAGTAATGGTGTGGACACCGCTGGGCAATTCCTCGATATAAACACCAGGATAAGTAAACGCGCTCATTTCGATCCTCCTTCACTCTCAGCTGACCATGCCCTGGAGGTCAGCACCATCAACGGGGCAAGTTGGATTTCAGGTGCTCGAATCGCCACTCATGGGCAATCCAGAACCCGAAGAGCATTCATGGGAAGCAGCACCATCTGTTTCGGAGTGACTCGGACCACTGCGTAGGCTTTGGGACTGCTTCCAGAATCGGAAAATTCCACCACCACTCCCTCCGCCTCAACATCCACAGTAAGGTTCGCCAGGACTTGAGACGGTTCGGGCAAAAACACATCGGAAATT
>DASPSE010000303.1:0-8061 GCA_035624085.1 Terriglobales bacterium | reverse complement strand
CCGCCTGCGTTCTCGCCTGACGGAACACGTCTGGCATTCACCGCTCGCGATGACAAAGGCAAAGTTCTTTTACACGTTCGTCCTCTGACGTCAATGACAGCGCAGGCTCTGACGGGAACAGATGACGCCATGTATCCCTTTTGGTCCGCCGACAGCCGCGAGATTGGTTTTTTTGCGGATGGCAAGTTGAAGAAGATCAGCGCCGATGGCGGACCTCCCCAGACGGTTTGCGACGCGCCCAGCGGGCGCGGAGGAGCCTGGGGTGGAGATGGCAGGATTGTATTTGCCCCAGGAACAATGCAGCCCTTGTCATGGGTGTCTGCAGCGGGAGGAACCCCGGCGCCGGCTACGAAGATCGATGTTTCACAAGGCGAGAATAGTCACCGCTGGCCGTTCTTCCTGCCCGATGGTAAGCATTTCTTGTTCTGGGCGCGAAGTGCACGCGGAGGGCAGGAAAGCCTGCTGTATGCCGGCGAACTGGGATCGTTGCAGGCGAAAGTGGTCATGAAAGGCGAGTCGATGGGCATGTACGCCTCCGGCCATCTTCTGTTTCTGCGCGATCAGACGCTCATGGCTCAGCCCTTCAACCCAAGCCGGATGGAACTCAGCGGCGATCCCGTCCCTATCGCAGAGCACGTCGGTTTGAACGGCGCCACAGCCCGTCCGTTGTTCTCGGCATCCGAGACCGGAGCCCTCGTTTATCAAGCAGGGCAAACCGCCGGCGGCTGGAACCTTCTGTGGTGGAGCAGAGATGGCAAGCAGATCGGGACCATTGGGCAATCCGACCGCTATATCGCACCAAGACTCTCTCCCGATGCTACACATCTCGCCGTTATGATCTTCGTCGGTTCCCAGGGAGTCGGGGATATATGGACCTTCGACCTGACACGACGAACCAATACCCGCCTGACCTTCGGGCCCGGCAGTAAGAGCAGTCCCACCTGGTCGCCCGACGGCAAGACGGTCTTTTATTCTTCCACCGCGAAGGGTTTGTCTCACATCTATGCGAGAGCGGCGGATGGCAGCGGCGCCGAGAAGACCGTGCTGGAGAACCTTGACGTAAGCGAAGCGCCGGATAGCTTCTCGCCCGACGGACGTTATCTGGTTTACGACAGACGTCTTTCCAAAGAGTCGGCCATCCATCTTTGGGTGCTGCCTTTGTTTGGAGAGGGCAAACCGTTTCCCATCGTGCAGACCGCATTTGAGGAAAGATTCGGCAAGGTTTCGCCTGACGGGAAATGGATGGCCTACCAGAACAACGAGTCCGGACGGACGGAGATTTACATTACTGCTTTTCCGGGCGGAGGTGCAAAGTGGCAGGTTTCTACTAACGGCGGAATCGAAGCGAAATGGCGCAGGGACGGGAAAGAGTTGTATTTTCTCGACGGCGCCGACAACCTCTTCGCCGTGGACGTCACCGCTTCAGGCAATGCAGTTCACCTTGGCGTTCCCCATGCCTTGTTTCAGGCAGCTGGCATCCAGCGGGAGTATGGCCCTTACGACATGACCGCAGACGGCAAGAAGTTTCTCATCAACAGCGGCAACGTAAACACTGGCAGCGACCCACTGACCTTGGTGCTGAACTGGCCGGCGGAGTTGAAGAAATAGCTCGCTGGCGGTTTCTAGTTGCTATTACTGGTCGAGTTTCTGAGCTCGAGCACAACAATGCGCCCGTCGGAGTGAAACTCGCCTCCTGTGGCAGTCTTGGCGGTAGTCAGCGGGTCAGCCGGTACGACGTGATCACGTTGCGAGACAAGCCCGGTCGCAGAAAGCGTGCCATTCACATACTCGCGTTCGCCGTCGATGGCCGGATCGATCTTGTGGGTCACGCCATTATTGCGCTGGTCGCGCTCGAATCCGATATCATGGGTCGCCGCTACACACCACAGCGGGCGGCCATCGATTTCGTACGGCGATTTCCAGACGCGCAAATGATTCCGCGACATCGCTACCTTCACTGGCTCGGCGTGCGCAAATCCATAGTCCTGCGGCCGGTTGAAAAGGAAGAGCGTGCTCATCGGCATCGTCAGGTAGTCTTTCTTCTCGAATGAGTCGATCAGGGCATTCAGCGCTGTATCTTCGACCGATTTATCCACCTGTACCCATCCGCCTGTGGTGAATGTTTGAACCATCTGATCCTGCGTTCCTACGATCAAAACATTCACCATGTCGCCCGGCCTGCCGTTGGGATCGGACACGCGGCGTGGGATTTTCTTGAGTAAGTCGGGAGTGATACCTGCTATGCGACTTTCCGCCGGACCGCCGGCATTTGTGGCATCCGCTGAACCCTCTTCCAGAATCTCAATCGTCACGTGGAAGCTTCCGTCTGCGCTTGAAGCGTCGCTCATGCTCTGATTGATCCCAAGGTATAGCCTCCCCGCGACTGGCACATCGTATTCTTTGCTTTCGCCAATCAGAAACGCCTGCGCGTAAGCGTCGGAACCGATGCGGCCGATCAAAGCGCCGTGACCGGCATCTGTCACTGCATATTGATGGACAAGGTCAGCCCAATTGCGCGGGAGCCCCGACGGACCGAACGTCCCCGACGTTCGCATCTTTCCCGTATATGAGTCGTCAGCTGGATATGTAATCTTTCCCGTGGCAGTAAAGCGCAGCTTCGCCCCTCCACGCAGGTCAATGCTGGTGTCCACCCATTCCTTAGATCCGGGCACGTCGACCTGGTATGAATGGTTGCTGCTCGCGTTCGCCGGAACCGTCTGTCCGCGCGATGCTGAATTCGGGCAGACGATGTCGGCCACGCACAACAGCAGCGCGGCAAACATCATCGTGGCATTCCGCCTCGTAACTGGCATAGCTGTCTGTTCCTCGATGATTGGCTCACCTGGCGACTAGGTTATGGGGAGAGAATATCCTTGGCACAGTCCTGCATGCAACGACACCCTGGCAGGCTTCGACCGAGCCAGGGATGCTTCGGGAAGACCGAGGCGGTCTTCTCCTTCTCGCCGCACAAACACTGATTAAGTTGGTACACCAAGTATGTTCGCCTTGTATTCGTCAGCTACTTTGTGCAGAGTTGTAACTTAGGTATCGGTTAATCCACAGTTGGCGGCTGTTTTGCAAGCGATTCACAGTTGCCACCATGAGACGCGAGAGGGTACAAGAGATTTTTCCCACAATGGCTACCGCCGTTCGGCCAGTTTCGCGACCCGGAGAGCTTGAAGAGGGCCTCCAGAAAGTCACGAAGTACGAGCCGCTGCCGTCCGTGTGGTACGGAGAGGACGCCGAGCTGCTCGAAAGAGTTCTTGACTTTTACCCGCGCAGGAAGCCCGGGAGAATTCTCGATGCGACAGTGAACGGCGGGCGCTTCTGGCGCGGCAGCAAGCGGCCCGTCATCGGACTGGACATCGAGGCGCGGCATAAGCCGAATCTGGTGGCCGATAACACAGCAATGCCCTTTCGAGATGGCTCCTTTGAGGTAGTCGTCTACGATCCGCCCCACATCCCGAATCAGGGCAGGGATAACAAGAAGGACTTTAACAAGCGCTTCGGTCTGGTGCTGCGCTCAGCAAAGGAAAACCACTACACCTTCACTCACACGTTCCCACCATTCCTGCGTGAGGCCTTCCGCGTGTTGAAGGAGGAAGGCATTCTGCTGTGCAAGATCACCGATTACGTTCACCACCACCGCTACCAATGGGCGCACATCGAGCTCATAAATGCTGCGCGCAAGGCGGGCTTCACGCCTTGCGACTGCATAATTAAGATTCGTAAAGGGCCAATTGTTGACCCAAAGTGGAAGACCGCCCACCACACCAGACGACAGCACTGCTACTGGCTGGTATTTCGCAAGTCAAAGAAGTGCGAGTAGCATGAGTGACTGTGACAGCAAAGCCGACCAAGGGGGCCGCACAGGCGATCACCACCAGTGAAGCAACCACCGCGCCTTCACTCAGTCCACCGAGCCCGGCTCGGCAAGTACGCTTCTATCAACTGCTGGTTGCTGCTCGCAAGCAATGGCTCATGGATGCCCTTTCCGAGGCTCTGGGACAGCTAGACCAAGACATCGTTAAGCAGCAGATTCGCGAATACGTGCCTGCCGATGCGCAGAAGATTCTGGCGGCAGCGGGCCTCCGCGATGAGCACGTATTCCCAGTGCCTGCCGTCATCGAGGCGAAGCCGTCGTTGGTTGGCTACTATCGGCTGCTGCTTGGTGCGCCACAAAAGAGCTTCTACAAGGGCTCGACCGGCATGGGCCGCTTCAAAGGCATGGAGGAATTTGGCACACTGTCGAGGAAAGCGCGGCCCTTCGTACCCGACTTCTGCAGGGCTATGGCGAAGCCCCTAGCAGAATTGGTGTCTCAGATACCAAGGATCACTGAGCGTGACCTGCACGAATTGCCGTTGCTCACGTTCGGGTCTCAATTGCAGGGTTCCAACAACACGCAAATAGGAAAGACCGCGATGAATGAAGTTTTCGTCGCGGTGACTGAGATTGTCAAGGCTTACATAACCGAACCACCGATCGAGCTGGCCGCTGGGAAGAAGGAAAAGAAGCTATTCCTGAAGAACGCTTCGGGCCGCACTGTCGTGATTACTCTCGCGCACGACCCTGATTTATGCGTGCAAGAACTGATGGAAGACGATAGGCCAAACAGCAAAGTGGCCATTGAGGTGAAGGGTGGAACTGATGTCAGCAACGCGCATAATCGAGCAGGTGAAGCGGAGAAGTCTCACCAGAAGGCGCGTAAGATGTGGGGGTTTGCGGAGTTTTGGACTGTCATATCGAAGCAAGGCGTAGAACTGTTCAAGTTGCAGAGAGAATCTCCGACGACCAGCCGTTGGTTCGACATTGCTGAAGTTCTTGCCCGCAAGGGAAAGGACTGGGATGAGTTTCGACAGCGATTTGCGGGTGCGTGTGGCATTCCCCTCTCGACTCGAACTAGACGCGTGCTTTGACGCTACGCCATCTTCTTTTCCCGCTTGTACTCGTCGAACTTCTCCAGAAACCGATCAATATCCTTCTTCGATAAGTAATATGGTGTGGACAGCCGTAGCTTTGACGGTTCGCCACCGCGAATGCGGATCTTGTCCTGCTTCCACATCCAATTTTCCAGGTCCATGCGTTGAATCGGAGGAACGTTGACTGTGGCAATGGCACAGCGCAGCGCCGGATCGGGCGAAGTCCATGATTCTGCTCTGCGCTTCATCATTTCGCCAAGAATGTAATCGCAAAGCTGGCGATGTCGCCGCTCAATTCGATCCAGGCCAATGTCATTCGCCAACTTGATGGCAGCGCGCAATCCCCATAGCGACGGTACATTCGACGATCCGATGCGCTGAAAGCGTTCAGCCTGCAGCTTGGGATCGTCCCAGCCTTCGGTGGCGATAGTATTCCAGACGCGATCAGTGACTTCGTTGCGAACATAGAGGAATCCTGATCCCTTCGGTGCCTGCAGCCATTTATGCGGGCTGGAAGAATATAGATCGCAGCCGAGGTCGTGCAGGTTGAGGCGCATCATCCCCACTACGTGAGCGCCATCGACAGCTGACAAGACGCCTTTAGACCGCGCCAGTGCGCAGAGTTCTTTCGCTGGCAAAACCACTCCCGTCGCGGTTGTGATGTGGCTGAAGAACATCACGCGAGTGCGAGGAGTAATTGCATCATTGAATAGGTTGAGAACCTGGTTGGCATCCTTGACCGGTTTCGGCAGCGCCACTTTCTTGACCACCACGCCGTAGCGCTTCGCTCTCAGATTCCAAGGGTGTTCTCCGCCCGGGTGCTCCTGATCGGTCATCAGCACTTCATCGCCAGCGTGCATGTCGATCCCGTTGGCGATGTAGCTATTGGCCTCGGTTGCGTTGCGCAGCAGGGCAATCTCGTCGCGCTTGCAGCCCACGAATTCCGCCAACGGATCGCGAAACTCGTTCCAGGCAGCGTAGCCCCAAATTGGGTAGTCCTCGGGATCCTGCTGATCCATCCTTTCTGTGGTGTTGTAGCCGTCGAAGACAGCCCGCAATACCGGCGCCGGACTCGAGCCTACGGTGCCGTTATTGAGATAAATCTCGTCGTCCGGGATGAGAAACTGTTTCCGCATTTCTGCCCAGTAAGCATCCTCATTGCTCGCGTACAACGCGGGTTCGGGCAGAGAAGAGGGTGCTTTTTCCAGCTGGGCGAACAAGGTCGGCCGGAACACAAGCGCGGCGGCGATTCCGCTAGTGGTAGCTGTTAGAAAACGGCGACGATCAAGCACGAGCGCCTCCTAAAGGGCCTGGAATGGAACGCGCCATGTTACGACCGCCGGGCGGCGATGGCAAGTTGTTGAAGACACGCTTGGTAAGAAACCCTCACCGCGTACCGAGTCAGATAACCTTCTCCCCGCGTTCTGCGTCCAAATTCTTAGGGAAATTCTACAGACGTAAGTGTGTTCGCGGCGGGGTTATAATCCTGTTGTGGGCCCTCTTAAGGGCGTGAAAAGGTGGCGTATGAAGTTGCGAATTTGGCTGTTAACGGCGGCTTTCCTTGTGGTCAGCGGGCTCGCGTATGCTCAGGCACCGGGTTCGAGCAATCCCAGCCAGACGCCGCCTCCTGCGAACGATCCGGGGGCGTCGACTGGCTCGCCACAGAGCCAGCCTGCTCCCAGCTCAACGGCGCAGGACCAGAGCACGCAGGACCAGAGCACGCAATCTCCTCCGGTCCAACCTGCCGATCCCAGCAAGGTCAAACATGATGGCGGCAAGGACGACGTGGACGCCATCGGCAACCGCAAGATCGGAGGCCGCGGGCTGGGCAACTGGTACTCCCTCGAAACCGACATGAAGCTGGGCAGGCAGTACGCTCAGATGGTTGATTCTTCCTCGAAGCTGATCAACGATCCTGTGATCACTGAATACGTGAACCGCATCGGGCAGAATATTGTGCGCAACTCCGACGCTCAGGTTCCGTTCACCTTCAAGGTGATTGATTCCGACGTGGTCAATGCGTTCTCGCTCCCGGGCGGCTTCGTGTACATCAACACAGGCACCATTCTGGCGGCCGATGAAGAAGCCGAGTTGGCCGGCGTGATGGCGCATGAAATCGCGCACGTCTGCGCGCGCCATGCCACTCGCCAGCTGACCCGGTCGCAATACGCAGGCATTGCCACCATTCCGCTGATCTTTGTGGGCGGCGGCATCGGATATGCGGTATACAATGCAGCTGGCTTGGGCTTGCCGGTTGCGTTCATGAGCTTCCAACGCGGCTTTGAAGCCGAGGCCGACTACCTCGGCCTGCAGTACGACTACAAGACCGGCTACGATCCTCAGGCCTTCATCAGCTTCTTCGAGAAAGTCGAAGCGCAGGAGAAGAAGAAGCCGGGCTTTATGGACAAGACCTTCGCCAGCCATCCGCAAACTCCGGATCGCATTGAAGCGTCGCAGAAGGAGATTGCGACCATTCTGCCGGCGCGGCCAGAGTACATGGTGAGCACCTCAGAATTTGACGACGTGAAGGCGCGGCTGGCAGCGCTCGAGAATCGCCGTAAGCTGACCGACCACAAGGAAGGCAATAAGCCTAGCCTGCGGCGGGCTTCTTCCACCAATAAGAACGGCCAGGATCAGACCAGCGACGATGACCATCCGACGCTGAAGCGGAGAGACGACAGCAATAACAACTAACGTAGCCAGCAAAGATTAAAAAGCCGCGACTTTCGTCGCGGCTTCTTCTTTGGAGCGGCCTGTAAATTCTTACGCGGCTTCCTTGGTCGCGAGCGAACGCAGATAGTGACGCTGCTCAGACGGCGTAGCGATCACCCTCATCTCCTTCCAGTCGTACGGCAATTCCTTGCCACAGTCCAGGCACACAACGTAGGTCCCAGTGAGCGAAGCCGCCTGACTGCGGCGTGAACCGGAGCGAACCGTAATCGGAAAGCTGTAATGATTGTGCCAGCAGCCAAAGAATGCATCGTACAATTTGCCCAACATCTTGCCTTCTCCACAGAGCCCGGCGATTAAAGCGCTCTTCTACAATTCGTTTCGACCGTGCTCCCTTACCATACACTTAGATTCCGATTCCTGGTGAAAAGGTTCGCAAGGCCGTCGATAATAAGAACCCAAAATGGAACT
>DASPSE010000468.1:0-3885 GCA_035624085.1 Terriglobales bacterium | reverse complement strand
AGACCAGGTCCGTGCCGTCTGCCGGAAAATCGAGTCGCTCGGCTACCGCGCCCATTCCATTCCCGGCGCGGAGCGGACAGCGATCGGCATCACCGGCAATAAAGGCGAGGTCGAAGCCGGCACGCTGGAAGAAATGCCGGGCGTGCAGGAAGTCATCCGAGTCACCAAACCTTACAAGCTCGTCAGCCGCGATATCAAGGAAGACAACACGGTTATCCGGTTTCCGGGCACTGACGCAGCGATCGGTGGCAAAGCGCTGGCCATCATGGCCGGACCCTGCGCCATTGAAAGCCGGGAGCAGGCATTCGCTGTGGCGGAGCGGGTTCAGCGGGCGGGAGCGCAGTTCTTTCGCGGCGGAGCTTACAAACCGCGCACGTCTCCTTACTCATTCCAGGGTCTGGGTGAAGAAGGCTTGCGAATCATGGCCGAAGTCCGCGAGCAATTCGGCATGAAGATCGTGACAGAAGCCATCGACAATGAGTCGCTGGAGTTGGTCGAGGAGTACGCCGACATCATCCAGATTGGCGCCCGCAACATGCAGAATTTCTCGCTGCTGAGGCGCGCGGGACGCTCAAAGAAGCCAGTTCTGATCAAGCGCGGCTTGTCGGCGACCCTGGAAGAATTCCTGATGGCCGCCGAGTACGTTATGAGTGAAGGCAATTACAACGTGATCCTGTGCGAACGGGGCGTGCGCACATTCGCCGATCACACGCGCAATACGCTGGATCTCAGCATCATTCCTGCGGTGCAGCGATTGAGCCATCTGCCAATTGTTGTGGATCCAAGCCACGGCACCGGCAAGCGGAACAAAGTTACTCCGCTTTCGCGAGCCGCGGTTGCCGTGGGCGCCGATGGATTGCTGGTTGAAGTTCACCACGAGCCGGACAAAGCGCTTTCCGATGGCATGCAGTCACTCTATCCCGATCAGTTTGACGACTTGATGGGGCAAGTGCGGCAGATTGCTGCGGTAGTGGGTAGGACGGTGCCCGAGGCCGGGATGCGCTCAGCTGTAGTCACTGTGGGTGGCAAAACACGGCCGCGGGACTTGCCGCAGGCGTCGAGTGCAGCGGGCTGAGATGGTCATCCTGGTCCTCGAGGCTTAGCGGGAAATGCATAGATCCTTCGCGGCCCGAAGGCCACTCAGGATGACAACCCTATCTGAACTTCAATTCCGACTTTTGCCTTGAGAAAACTTCTCATTGTTATTGTTTTTGTTCCCATTCTGGCCGGTCTCGGCTGGTGGTATTTCCATGAGCGGCAGATCACCGATTATGGTCCGGCTTACCGCGAGTATGCCTACGTCACCAATGGCAAGAGCAATACAGTAAGCGTCATCGACCTGCGAACTTTTGAGCCAGTGAAGACGATTAAAGTCGGAAGCGAGCCAACCGGCATCACGGCCAGTAGCAAGAAAAATGAAATTTATGTGGTCAACACGAATTCAAACAACGTCAGCGTCATCGACGCGGAGCGGAACGCCGTAGTGGCGACTATCGGCGTGCATGGCAAGCCCTATTTCATCGACGTTTCCGCGGACGGCAAGCGCGCCTACGTGGCGAACTCGGCTTCGGCGAATGTTTCGGTCATTGATCTGGAAAAACGAATCGTGCTGGGCAACATTCGCGTCGGAGCTTCGCCGGGGTTGGCCAGAGTCTCGCCCGACGGTGAAACTGCAGTGGTCAGCAACCGCGGTGATAATACGGTTTCCGAAATTGACGCTCAAAATCTCTCGGTGCGCAACACGATACCTGTCTGCCCGCAACCGGAGGATATCGCCATTCTTCCTGATAACAGCAAAGCATTTGTGGCTTGCACCGGATCCGCGCAAGTCGCGTGCATCGATCTGAAGAACGGGAAGCTGCTGGCCCTGCTCGACGTCGGCAAGACGCCGGTGCATCTTGCGCTCAAGCCGGACGGCGGAGAGCTCATTGTCAGCAACTTTGATTCCGACAGTATTTCGATCATCGAGACTACGACCAACGAAGTTGGCGGAAGCTACTTGATCGGAACTCATCCTGCAAGAGGTGTGGTGAGCGCGGACAACTCGCGGCTGTACGTCAGCAACTTTGGATCGAACACAGTCGCGGTGTATGACATTGATCTGGGGAAAATGATCGCAACCCTGCCGGTAGGCAGCCATCCCGATGGGCTGGCACTTTCGCAGAGCCAGAACTATCTGCTGGTTTTGAATTCCGCGTCGGGTGACGTTACCGTGATCCAGAAGCGCACGCCGAGGAAGAAGTTCGAGCCCGGCGAATACTCGCTGCTGACTATGATTCCGGTGGGCATTCAACCGAACAATATTGTGGTGAAATCGTTCGTGGTGAAATCAGCTCCTCAAAAATAGCTGTCATCCTGAGCTTGGAACGGCGAGAAATTGGAGAATCAGGCGCTCGCCCCGCAACACTTCTTATACTTCTTCCCCGATCCACAAGGACAGGGGTCGTTGCGGCCAATTTTGGCGCTGCCCCGGACAACCTGCTGAACAGGTTGCATATCTCCAGAACCGGCCATCCGCGCCTGTTCCAGCTCACGGCGTTTGCGGCGCTGGAAGGCCTCCTCAATTTCGTCCACCGAGGTCGTCACATTGCGTGGACGCCGCCCGTTGCCGTCGCCTCCCCCGCCCGCAAGTACAGCTTCCTCCCCAGCAAGGCCGGGGCGCGCCGCGGCCATGGCGGTTTCCGGCCGCTCAAGAATCTGCATCAGATAGAGATACCGGACGGTCTCTTCCTGGAAGCGCTGCATCATGTCTTCGAACATGTCGAACGACTCGCGCTTGTACTCGACCAGCGGATCATGCTGCCCGTAGCCGCGTAGGCCAATTCCCTCCTTCAGGTGATCCATGCTGAGCAGGTGATCTTTCCACTGCGAATCGAGCACACTCAGCATGATCATACGTTCGTGATAACGCATCGCATCCGGGCCAATGAGTTCCTCTTTGGCATCGTAGCGAGACTTCAGCTTGTCGAAAATCGCGTCGCCCAGTTCCTGCCGGTTGAGAGTTTCCGGTTTGATTCCTTCGGCAATGACGTCCACGCCGAAGCGGGTAAAGATGGCGTCCTTCAGACCCTTAATGTCCCAATCTGCGGGATGCACTTTCACCGCGCAGAACTGGTCAATTAAATCACCGAGGATCCCCGCCACATAGTCTTCGAGAATGAGTTCCTTCTGATCGACGCCTTCCAGCAACTGGCGGCGCAGGCCATAGACCGCCTCGCGCTGCTTGTTCATCACGTCGTCGTATTCAAGCAGGTGTTTGCGCGCCTCGAAGTTCTGTGCTTCCACGGCTTCCTGCGCTTTTTCAATGCGCCGGGAAATCAAACGCGATTCAATCGGGATACCTTCTTCCATGCCCAGCCGCTGCAGTAGATTCGAGACCCACTCTTTGGCGAAGATGCGCATCAGGTCATCTTCGAGGGACAGGTAGAAACGCGAGGAGCCGGGATCGCCCTGGCGTCCGGCGCGGCCACGGAGCTGGTTGTCTATGCGGCGAGCCTCGTGGCGCTCGGTACCGAAGATGTGCAGACCGCCGAGGCCGACGACTTCATCGTGTTCTTTGTCAGTTTGCTGCTTGTAGCGATTGAAAATTTCGCTCCACTGGTCGGTGGGGACGACGTACTCGTTGCCACCGTAATACCAGACGGTGCTTTTACTGTCGTCCACTGCGGCCTGCACTTTGCCCTGCGCCGCCCGCAGCGGCTGCGCGATTCCCTTCTTCACGCATTCCTGCTTCGCCATGAATTCGGGATTGCCGCCCAGCAAAATATCGGTTCCCCGACCAGCCATGTTGGTAGCGATCGTCACCATACCTCTGCGGCCCGCCTGCGCAACGATTTCAGCTTCTTTCTCGTGTTGCTTGGCGTTCAAGACCCAGTGCTTGACGCC
>DASPSE010000459.1:0-6560 GCA_035624085.1 Terriglobales bacterium | reverse complement strand
CTTCGTGGGCCCAGGGCCGGCATGATCCTCTCGAAGCAGGAGTACGCCGCCGCCATCGACAAGGTCGTTTTTCCGGGAATTCAGGGAGGCCCGCTGGTACATATCATCGCGGCCAAGGCCGTCTGCTTCCATGAGGCAATGCAGCCCTCATTCCGCGACTATGCTCGGCAGATCGTGGCTAATGCCAAAGTGCTTGCTGAGACCCTTGCAGCCGAGGGCTTCCGTGTGATCTCCGGTGGAACTGATACTCACCTTATGCTGGTCGACGTTTTCTCCAAAGGCATGTTGGGCAGCGAAGCCGAGAAAGCCCTCGACCTGGCTGGCATTACGGTCAACAAGAATGCTATTCCTTTCGATACGAATCCGCCCATGAAGCCGAGTGGCATACGCATTGGCACGCCAGCGTTGACTACGCGCGGCATGAAAGAAGGCGAGATGAGGCAGATTGGCCGCTGGATTTCAGAGGCTTTGCACCATCGGACAGATGCCGCCGTCATCGGCAACATCCGCCAGCAAGTGCTGGAGCTGGCGGAGGCATTCCCGCTATACCCGGAGCGCCGTGCCAGAGCTCAGGCAGAAGTCAGAGCCTCATGAGTTCCTAACTGATAAGCAGAGAATTGTGTTTCAGTTAGGCGTGTGGCCGCAGGCCGCTTCAAGGTTTGGCAGCAGCAAGCATCACTTCGTCAGCGTCTCGGAGAAGTACATCGATCGAATTGAAACCGGCGTCTCTCAGAATTCGAACCCAACCTAATACCGGCATGCCTTCCATCAACTGCGAATCTCGCGAGCCCAGCAGCTTCGTGTGATCGTAACCAAGAATTTGGTTTGCCCGGCTCCAGAATCGTTCCCAGTTCTCGCGGCTGTAACGGCTCGGCTGTCGCGCCTTCCAGTCGGTGAACCCGGCAGCGAACGTCTTCTCAGTGCAAGCAGGCTCGACGAACAAAAACACCCCGGCGGGCCGGAGCAGCCGGAACACGTCCTGGGACACTTGAGCGACCCGCCGTGCATCGAGCCAGTGAAGGGCGTTGGCGGTCGCGACCACGTCATACTCCGGTTCCAAGCCATTGTGCCAATTACTGTCCCGAAGATCTCGAACAAGGTTTTGTCCGGGAACTCCCTCGCGCCGATTCATCCCGATGCACATCGAGATCAGAAATACGTCGCGATCGACGCAATCGATCTGTGAGTTCGGATAGCGCGCTCGAATGGCTCGTCCCACGTCACCAGGACCGCAACACAAATCCAGAACGCGAAGAGTCGCGTCCTGCGGAAAAGGAATTGCGGCAGCCATGAGGTCCAAGTCGCGGCGCTTCTCTGCCCCCTGCTCGGTCCACCACAGGTGCAACAACTCGTCGAGAACTTCATTAGTGAGCTTCTTCTCGATCTGACTCTGCGTCAGCGACATCTGCATAATCTCTACGAACTGAATCTCATCCCGGCCGTTGAGATTCCCGCTTGTGCTGGCCGGTCGCGGCGGGCGCTAGCGATCGCAAGTAGGCCAGAACCGCTTCTGCGTCTTGCCTATTGAAGCGATACGCTGGCATGGGAGGACGTGGCGGCAACCCGTTGTAAGCAATACCGGTCATCAAGAATTTGATGGCCGCCGCATCGTCCCAGCCCGGCAGGCCGGCGATGACCGGAGCCTTGTCGGCCCAGACAGGGACGGGCGCCACGGGCTTGAAGCCGATCGGGGATCCTTGCAGATACTTAGCTGCAATGGGGTTCCCACGCTCATCGCGAGGCGTGTGGCAGTCGCCGCACATTCCCACCTGGTCGACCAGGTATTTACCACGGGCAATTTTCGCCGCTGCTGCCGCGCTCGTATGTGATGAGTCGGCAGCGGCAATTGTGATGGCACACATTAGGGCGACAGCAAGAGCACAGATTGAAACTCTAATCATTGATCCCCCAGCACCGTGCGCGCACACCTCGAAGTTGGAACAAACGGTTCCCAGTTTAACAAAGCCTCCCTAACAGCCCCTGTGTGCCGGATGGTCTTTGTGATTAAATCATCCCGTGAAGGTCGCCATCGACATCCGGCGGATCACGGAATTCGGGGTTGGAACATACACTCGAAACGTACTGCGGGCGCTCACCAGGCTCGACCATTCGAACCAGTATTTCCTGATTGGTTCTCCTCAAAAAGTAGCGGAGATCGGCCCACTCCCGGCAAACTTCAAGACCGTCTCCCTGCTTGAGCCTGACACCACGGTAAAAGGGTATTTCGAATGTCGTGCCGTCATCAAGCGATTGCATTGCGAACTGGTTCATATCCCCCATATTTTCTGGATGCCTCGCAACCTGCCCTGCCCCTACGTGATCACGGTACACGATCTGTTCGAGCACATGTATGGCGAGCACGATCATTCTGGTCTGAGACGCTCGTTGCACTTTCATCTCACGCGGCACGTTTTGCAACGTGCCGGGCGGATTCTGGCGGTCTCCCAGTTCACCAAGAGCGAAATCGAAAAGCTATTCGGCATCCCCAGCCGGCACATCGAGGTGGTGTACAACGCGATTGACGAGCGCTTCCTGCGCGGCCATGCCTCGGACGCGGATCGCCAACTGCTCGCCGAGCGCTACCTGGTCACCTATCCGTTTCTGCTTTATGCCGGCCGCATCAGCCCACACAAGAACCTGGTACGCATCATTGAAGCTTTTTCGGCGCTGAAGACGGAACTGGAAAAGGAATCCATGTATCCGGATCTCAAGCTGATCATCATTGGCGACGAACTGTCCAAGCATCCCGATCTCCGCCGCACCGTCATCCGCAGTGGGGTGCAGAATGACGTCCGCTTCATGGGATTCGTTCCCATTGAAATGCTTCGTGTCTTTTATGACGCAGCCAAGATTTTCGTCTTTCCCTCCCTCTACGAAGGATTCGGGTTGCCGCCACTGGAGGCGATGGCGCACGGCACGCCGGTAGTCACTTCCAATACGTCTTCCCTGCCCGAGGTGGTGGGCAATGCGGCGGTGCTGGTAAACCCGGAAAACGTCTTCGAGATTATGCGGGCGCTGCACCGCGTCCTGCTGGATCAAGCAGTGCGAGACAAGATCAGACAGCGGGGATACGAACAGGTAAGAAAATTCTCGTGGGACGCCTCGGCCCAGCGAATTCTTGAGATCTATCAAACACTCGTGGAAAAGCGCCCTGTCGCGGTGGGAGAAAGCCAGCCACCCGCAGCGGAAAAGGCCGCCAGCCCCAAGCGCTGATGGTTCTTCAGGCCTTCTTCAGCAGAGGATTTCCCGGCGAAACCAACCCCAAGCGGCGTAACTTCTCTTCGATCCGCTTGCGGTCATTTTCGGCGGATACGGCAGCGTGGCGCTTACGCAGCTTGCGAGCTTTTTCTTTGCGAGTACGGCGGCGCCGGATCTCGGGCCGCCGGCTGGGTGCGGACATGAATTTTCTCCTGACTGGTTGCTCGAAAAGATTTGTGGCAGCCGGACCTGTAAGCCGAATTCTGTCTGCTGGATTGCTCCAGCAGGACGGCCATTCCTCTAGGCCACACATTGCTGCGCGGCTCAAGCGACCTACCCGGAGGTTGCACGCGCCGAGCCGGCACGCGCTCGAGTTACCCCGAGCTCCCTCCCTATTTGGTCTTGCTCCGTGTGGGGTTTGCCCTGCCTGTCGCATTGCTGCGCCAGCGGTGCGCTCTTACCGCACCTTTTCACCCTTACCCTGTTGCCAGGGCGGTACATTTTCTGTGGCACTTTCCGTCGAGCAGACTTGAATCCGCTCTCCCGGACGTTATCCGGCACACTACTCTGTGGAGTTCGGACTTTCCTCTCTCAGCGCCCGAAGGCGCTGGAAGCGACCGTCCGGTCCAGCTGCCAACCTAATCATTATATTCTGTTTTCGACAGTTATCTGCAGCTCCACGTACGTTGGGGTGGTTTTCCTGTGCAGAGTTGCAAGCTACAGGGGATTTGAGCGAGGCGTAAGACTCTCGCGCACTCTTAACAGCAGTAAAGTCTGATCATCTTCCGGGGGCCCGTGATGTCTGGCTGCGTCCATGACCGCATCCCATATCTGAGGCAACGGCTCGGTGGCATGGGAGAGGAGTATTTGTTCCACGCGAGCCAGACCAAATTCCTCATCTTTCTCGTTTACCGCCTCGGGTATGCCATCGGTCAGCAAGAGGAACACATCGCTGGGAGCATAGGCAACGCGTGCGCTGGAGTAATGGCCCCCCGGCATCAGGCCGAGCGGAAATTGCTCCATGGAGAGTCGCGCCGTGTTGCGGCTGTCTGCCCGGTAATGCAGAATCGGGGGATGGCCGGCAAGCGCATATTCTGCTTCCATCGAGTTGTCAAAGGACAAGAGCGCCAGTGTGGCATACATGTCTGGCTCCTTGACGGCGGGCAACACGCGGTCCGCGCTCTGCAGCAGACTAGGCGGCTTATGGCGGAACTGTAGGGCCATCCTCATGGCGGCCTTCAGCATTCCCATCAGTTGCCCGGCCGGCAAGCCGTGGCCGGAGATATCCGCGATGTAGGCCAGCAAACTCTCGTCGCTTGGGATGACATCAATGAGGTCTCCTCCCATCTCTTGACTGGGCATGGATTTCCCATACACTTCGAAGCGAGCATTATCGATCGACAGCGTGGGCACCAGCGTTTGCTGAATCCCATGCGCCAGTGATAGCTCGGTGTGCTCGCGAACATGGTCCAAACCTTCGGAAGTAATGAACGAGAGAAGCAGGCGGTAGCCTCCCGCTATGCCGACCCACGTAGCGATCGCATCGAGGGTGATCCGCCGGAAGACCGCATCGGGGATGAAGATGTGCGCTGATGCGTGCACTTTGAGATAACCGAGGAATAGGCCCAAGACCATCAGCAGCGACAAAGGCAAGGCCAGCCGCGTTCTCTTGACCCGAACTACGAAGCCTGCCAGTCCTATAACTCCAAACCACATCGGCCAGAAGAACCCGTGGGCGAGCGGAGGCGCTTTGATCTGGAAAAGATCCGCGACGAAGCCCATCGCAGCCGCCACAACAAACAACGACATCAGCAGCTTCGTCATCCGCTTTATTGGCATTGTTCGCCAGTAGGGATTCAAAGCGCTGGGATACGCAGTTTTCACAGCGTCCGACCACTCCTCGAAACGCTTCTTCATTTCGCCCGCCTGTGCGTCCGCCGGAAAAGGGCCACCGGCGTTGCTGCAGTCAGTTTACCGACAGAAGGGCTCAGGATGGGTGATACGAGTCGGTCAGACTGGGGGCTGTGCGGGACCAGTTTTAGATTGGAGTTGAAGTCCGAAAAATCGCATGGCCTGCAAGACTGTTTACGGCCTAGTGGCAGCTAACTAGACCCACAGTCGTGGCAAATAAATGGCACAAGCTTGTGCAGTCGATTCGATGTCGTTCGTTGTTGGTCGTCGGCGAAGCGGGATATAATTCGCCGCGTCAAAAAAGGACAGGTGCATGAAGAAACCAATCCACATTGACGACAAGGTAGACGCCGATTGGCCTCGCGGTAAACGCAAGGGGGCGGTAGCGGAGAGCGGCATGACCGAAGCCGACACAAAGAATCTCCCTCTCAAATCCGCGTACTCCTTCCTAAGCGCCCATGGACTCGGAGAGGAGAGCGAGAAGATACGGTCAAGCAAGGAGCGTCTTGGTTCCCTCACGACCACCCTGAAAAGGGCCAAGGTGGTCGCGTTGCTGCAGCACAATGGCCTCCTTGATCAGTTTGTGGCTGCGGAGTGGCCCAACGGGGGCACGCCGCAAGGAGAGCAGCACATCAAGCGCCTAGAGGGGGTGCACCAGAGATACAAGAGCACGGGCGCTACTGAGGATAAAGAGGAGCCAGAGGCGGACGAAGGCGAGGGCGGCGGCTTCATTCGTGAGGAGCACCTGCGCGACTACCTAGCGGATCACCTCGAACTCCTCGAGTCCGGACTGGAATTATGGCCGGTCGGACAGGACACCGATGCAGTGGAATTTCCGGTTAACGGGCGGAGGATTGATATTTTGGCGCGCGACAGTCGAGGCATTCCCGTGGTCATTGAGTTGAAAGTAAGCAGAGGGCATGAGAGGACAATCGGACAGTGCCTGTATTACCGAGGGCGGATCAGGGAGCTTCTTAACCAAGAAACGGTGCGAGTCTTCATTGTTGCGCTAGAGATCAGCAAGGAGCTGAGGCTAGCGACGCGAGAGTTAGAGGACATCGTGCTTTTCGAGTACACTCTTTCTATGAACGTCACCCGTCTGTAGGCGACGGACCAGCCGGTAGCCGCCAACGACAAACGGCTAACGACGAGAGACCTACCCCATGCACACCCTCGAAGCCATCCGCATCGCGCTGCAGTCGCTGTGGGCGAACAAGCTTCGTTCGGCGCTCACTCTTCTGGGTGTGGTCATTGGAGTCGCGGCCGTGATCGCGGTGGTCACGTTCACCAGCGGCATCAATGGCTACGTGGCGCAAAAGATCTTCAATCTCGGCGCCGATGTCTTCCTCATCAGCAAAGTCTCTCCCGTAATCACTAACATCGACCAGTTCCTGGAAGGGCAGAAGCGCAAAGACATCACCATTGAAGACTACGAGGCGGTGCGTGACGCA
>DASPSE010000046.1:0-6969 GCA_035624085.1 Terriglobales bacterium | reverse complement strand
TGCTGAATTCTTACGCTGGACTTTCGGCGGCTGCCATGGGATTCGTTCTCAATAGCAAACTTCTGATCATTGCTGGCGCTTTGGACGGATCATCGGGGTTCATTCTCTCCGTGATCATGTCCAAGGCAATGAACCGCTCATTCACCAACGTATTGTTCGGCGCGTTCGGACAAGTGCAGGCAGCGGCGGTTGCCGGCAAAGAAGAGAAAACAGTTCGAAGCGCCACGGCAGAAGAAGCCGCCGGAATCCTGGCTGCTGCAAATCGAGTAGTCGTCGTCCCTGGCTATGGCATGGCAGTGGCGCAGGCACAACACAAGGTGCGGGAGCTCTTTGACGCACTCACCAAGCGCGGAGTGGACGTGCGCTTCGCCATTCACCCCGTGGCGGGCCGCATGCCCGGACATATGAACGTGCTCCTTGCCGAAGCCGATATTCCCTACGACCGGCTGATGGAGATGGATGACATCAACGGGGAGTTTCCACAGACCGACGTTGCCTTGGTGATCGGCGCCAACGACGTCACCAATCCCGCCGCGCGCACCGACCAATCGAGCCCGATTTACGGCATGCCGATTCTCGACGTGGACAAAGCGCGCACCGTGATGGTCATCAAGCGTAGTATGAACCCGGGCTTTGCTGGCATCGACAACCCCCTCTACTACCTGGATAAGACCCTCATGTTGTTTGGCGATGCCAAGTCGTTTGTAAATAGCATCGTGCACGAGCTCTCTGGCAACACACATTGAGATGATCCGCCGATAGCTCCGCCTCTCCGTCGGCCGCGGTAGCGTGTCCCCACCGAGTCCGGGACTTAACTCATAGACAGATGGCAAGATGCGGCGCTGCGGATCCGTTGTGACAGAAATCACATCAGCGAGTGAGGTCACTCATAGCCCTGTCTCGCCGCCTCCACTGACAATGAAACTGTTGCGAAATTCAGCAACTGAAGGCGAGGAGGCATGCCGGCAAACGGCCGGATTATCCCGCAGTACAAACGCCAAGCGAAGCGGGCTACCCACATTGGGGCCATCATTTTTTGGGTGGTTGCAAGCCTCTCAGCGGCCCCTCAGAAATCTGCTTCCGACCCCAAGAATAACGACTGCCTGGCTTGCCATGGCGACAAAACTCTGACCACCACTCGCGGCCGACACACTGTCTCCTTGTTCGTGGACAGCAAGAAGTTTTCGTCGTCGGTCCACAGTCCGCTCTCCTGTACTTCGTGCCATGCGGATCTGGAGGGCAAGGACCTGCCTCATTCCACGCCGCTGGCGCGCGTCCAATGTGGTACCTGCCACAGTGACGAGCAGCAACAACACGCCCACTCGCTGCACGGCAAAGCCATTGCCCGTGGCGACAGCCTGGCTCCGCGGTGCGTGGATTGTCACGGCAACCACGATATTTTGCCGGTTCACGATCCGCGCTCAGCCGTGGCTCCCTTGAAAGTGCCTTTCGTCTGCGGAAAATGCCACCAGGAAGGCACGCCCGTTCAGATGACGCGTAAGATCGACGAGCACGACATTCTCGAAAACTATTCCGAAAGCATTCACGGCGAGGCACTTTTCAAGAAAGGGTTGGTGGTTGCTCCCAATTGCGCTTCCTGCCACACCGCGCACAACATCCTGCCCCACACCGATCCGAATTCCTCCATCGCTCGCCGCAATATTGCTGCCACCTGCACCAAGTGCCATGCGCAGATCGAGCAGGTACATCGTAAGACCATCAAAGGCGAACTCTGGGAAAAGGAAGCGAACGTCCTGCCTGCTTGTGTCGATTGCCATCAGCCGCACAAGATCCGGAAGGTTTTTTATACCCAGGGGATGGCTGACGCCGACTGCATGCGCTGTCACGCCGATGAGCGCTTGAAAGCAGCCGATGGCCGCACCATGTTCGTCGCCGCGCCGGAACTGGTTGGCTCACAACACAGCAAGGTGGCATGCAGCCAGTGTCACTCAGCGGTAAATGCCTCCCGGGTTCGCCCATGCGAAACTATCACTTCCAAGGTGGACTGTTCCTCCTGCCACGCCGAGATTGGGCAGCAGCAGCAACGCAGCATCCATGGCCAATTGCTGGCCAAGCAGGATGCGAATGCTCCGGATTGCAAGGAGTGCCACGGCACGCACGGAATTCTCGGCAAGAAGGACCCGCAGTCGCGAACCTTTCCCGTCAATGTGCCCGACCTATGCGGCCGCTGCCATCACGAAGGTCACAAAGCCGCGGTGCGTTACGCCGGAACCGAGCACCAGATTATCCGCCGCTATGAGGAGAGCATCCACGGCAAGGGCCTGTTAAAGAGCGGGCTGACCGTTACAGCCACCTGCACGAACTGCCACACGGCCCATGGTGAGCTGCCCGCCTCCGACCCAAATTCTACGGTCAACCCGAAGAACGTTCCCACCACGTGTGGAGCGTGTCATCACGGCATCGAGCAGCAATTCGAGCAGAGCATCCATTCCAGGCTCGTGACAAAAACCGAGAAGGATCTCCCGGTATGTAGCGACTGCCACAGCGCTCATTCGATTCGTCGTACCGACGACAACGGCTTCAAGCTCGAAATCATGCAGAAGTGCGGCCGGTGTCACGAGGAAATTGCCAAGACTTACTTCGACACCTATCACGGTAAGGTATCGCGCCTGGGTTACACAAAGACCGCCAAGTGTTACGACTGCCACGGGGCCCACGACATCCTGCGCGTTTCCGATCCCAGGTCGCACCTCAGCCGCGCGCACGTGGTGGAAACCTGCCGCCAATGCCATCAGGACGCCACGCGCCGCTTCGCCGGCTATCTCACTCATGCCACGCACCACGATCCCAGGAAATATCCATATCTTTTCTGGGCCTTCTGGGGGATGACTACGCTTCTCATTTCGACATTCGTTGTCAGCGGGATTCACACTCTGCTCTGGCTCCCCCGCGCTTTGCAGATGCGCCGCGAACTTCGTGCCCGAGAGGCGAGCGAAGAAGCGGAGCGATCGAAAGGTTCGGAGCTGGGGGGCGACTTTGCCAGCGGGGATGGTCATCATGGCAAATGATCTCGAACTTCGGAGCAGGGACAAACCTGCGTCCAGCTCGGCGAACTCGCCGGAGCAGAAATCAAACGGCGAAACGGGTTATGCTTATCCGCAACCGAAGCACCGGGAACGCCAATTTGTCCGCTTCACGCGGCTGCAGCGTGCGCTGCATGTCTGCATGATCGTCAGTTTTCTAAGCCTGGCACTGACCGGACTGTCGTTGAAATTTTCCTACACTGCCTGGGCTGCTACACTTTCGCATCTGCTTGGTGGGTTTCAAACGGCCGGCTTCATCCATCGGACGGCTGCGGTGCTGATGTTCGGGGTGTTTTTCACTCACCTATACAGCCTGGTTCAACTCAAGAAGCGAGAGTACAAATCCTGGCGGGCCCTGCTGTTTGGGCCTGACACCATGTTGCCCACGCGCCAGGATCTGCGTCAGTTCGTGGACACCATGAAGTGGTTCCTCGGCATCGGTCCTCGGCCTCAGTATGGGCGCTGGACGTATTGGGAGAAATTCGACTATTTTGCCGTGTTCTGGGGAATCGCGGTGATCGGTTTGACCGGGTTGACGCTCTGGTTCCCGATTTTCTTCACACGTTTTCTGCCGGGCTCGTTTATCAACATCGCCACCGTGATCCATAGTGACGAGGCGCTGCTGGCCACGGGGTTCATCTTCACCGTGCACTTCTTCAACACGCACCTGCGGCCGGAAAAATTTCCCATGGATACGGTCATCTTCACCGGCCACATGCCGCTGGAAGAGTTGCAGCGAGACAAGCCCCTGGAATATGAGGCCCTGGTCGCCGCGGGCCGGCTTGAAGAACATCTGGAAGAGCCGCAGCCGGAAATCGTAGTGCGAGTGATCCGGGCGTTTGCGTGGATCGCGCTCGCTATTGGCTTCAGCGTTGTGGTGTGGATCATTTACGCGATGCTGTTCGCTTACAAGTAGTGCCGTGTACCAAAGTCAGTGCTCGTTTGCAAGCAGGCAACAGATGTACAAGGGGGTCATGACGATTAGGAGACTGTCACGATTGTTGACATGGCTTGGCAGTGTCCTGATCCTCGTCTCGATCTGCACCTGGGGAGCGGCGGCCTCCGATGATGAGCAATGCCTGGCTTGCCATGGCGAAGCGGGAATGAAATCCGAGTCGGGCCGCAGCCTGCACGTGGATGCCGCGGCTTTCAAAGGCAGCATGCATGGCACGCTGGGCTGCACGACCTGTCATCAGGGCGTGAACGGGTATCCACATCCCCAACCGCTGCGTCTGCCGTCCTGTAAAGGCTGTCATGAAGAACCTGCTGGTCAGGTGCCGAAGAGTGTCCACTCCATCCTCGGTGCCAACGGGTGCGCCAGTTGTCACGGAAAAGCCCATGAAGTGCAGGCTGCCGAGAAAATCGTGCCGGCGCGCTGTGCGACCTGCCACAGCGATGCGGTGCACGAATATCAGCTTGGAGTTCATGCCGTTGCCCGAAAGAGCGGCGAGCAGCAAGCCCCGACATGTACAGCTTGTCACGGCAGCCCGCACCAGATCCTGGCGGCCAGTGATCCCCAATCTCCGGTGAGCCACGCTAAGATTCCCGCTACTTGCGGTGCCTGCCACTCGCAAAAATTCGTAATGAAGCGTACGGGAATCAGCACGCAGCCCTTCTACGCTTACGAGGAGAGCGTGCACGGGCGAGCAGTGGAGGCGGGATCTACTCGCGCCGCGGTTTGCACGGATTGCCACGGCGTGCATGAAATCCGCCCTGCGAGCGATGAAAAGTCATCAATTTTCAAGTTCAATGTGCCGACCACGTGCGCTAAGTGTCACGGCCCGGTGGAAGAGCAATTCGCGCAGAGCATCCACGGCCAGGCAATCGCGCACGGCGACTGGCTGGCGCCGGTTTGCACCGATTGTCACGGCATTCACTCCATCAAGTCACATATTGATCCGAACTCGCCCGTAAACGCACAAAACGTAGCTCTCGTCACCTGCGCGCGTTGCCATGAAGGAGTGCGGCTGTCGCAGGAGTTCGGCCTTGAAGGCCGAAGGGCAACAACGTATTTGGCAAGTTATCACGGGCTTGCCTCGAAGCTGGGCTCGCAGATTGTGGCGAACTGCGCCAGCTGCCATGGTGTGCACAACATCCTGCCATCCAGCGATCCGCGTTCCACCATCAACCGGCAAAATCTGGTCAAGACGTGTGGGCAATGCCATCCCGGTGTGACCGAGAAATTCGTAGCCGCCAAGGTGCATGTGGGCGCCCCGCTTTCAGCCGATACCGGCAGCGTGGCGGTGCGTTGGATAAGAAAGTTTTACATCAGCCTGATTGTGGTGGTGATCGGCGGGATGGTGTTGCATAACTTCATCATCTGGCGCAGAAAAGCGATCGCCCGCCGCAATGTTGAGCACCGCCTGATTACTCGCATGAGTGGCAGCCAGCGCGCCCAGCACATCATTCTGCTGGCCAGTTTTATCGTATTGGTCATTTCAGGATTCGCCCTGAAGTTTCCGGATTCCTGGTTCGCTGAATTGGTGGGAATGAGCGAGAAAGTGCGCGGTATAACGCATAGAGTTGCGGCAGTCGTCCTAATTGGCGCTGGCTTCTATCATCTGTTTTACGTCATATTGAGCCGCAGTGGCCGGCGGCTCATCAAAGACTTCTTACCCGTTCCCAGGGATGCTTCCGACGTCGTGCGAACGATGACTTACTATCTCGGGGTTGGATCCGAGAAACCTGAGTTCGCACGGTTCAGCTATGCCGAGAAGGCTGAGTATTGGGCGCTGGTGTGGGGCCTGATCGTGATGGCGAGCACAGGGATCATGCTGTGGGCCAGGGTTTTCTTTGGCAACCTGTTGCCGCGGTGGTGGCTGGATGTGGCCACCGCCATCCACCTTTATGAAGCCATACTGGCAACCCTGGCGATTGTGGTGTGGCACTTTTACCAGGTGTTCTTCGACCCGGATATTTATCCGATGAATTGGGCCTGGTGGGACGGAAAAATGTCGGTTGAGCACTATCGAGAGGAACACGGCCTCGATTCGCGGGCTTTGCTGGAAGCGGCCCGGCAGGAACGAGCTGAATCGGAAGAAATCGCGCAAGGGACAATGACTGATCCGGGGGACGGTGATAAGACGGCGAGGGTTGATTCAGAGGCCGCAGAACCCCGGAAGAAAACCTGAATGATTTGGCTTTTGTTTTCACATGCAGGACAATCGTCCTTCGTCAGTAAACATTGATGACAGAAGAGGAAGCAGTGCTGCTGCGGCTGCAATGAAGGGTGTGCTCACCGGAGAGGATAAATGAATACCGAGGAACCTAAGCCTGTTCATGTGACGGCGCTCACTCGCATAGGGCTTCTGTTTCGCAACCCCATCAGCCTGGCAGGGGCTGCGTTGGTGCTGGTCAGCCTGGCAAATATCCTGTTCTTGTTCCTGATCGACGTTCTTTCGGAAAAACCCACTCCATACATTGGCATTCTCGCCTACATGGTCGGGCCGGCTTTTTTGATCCTCGGACTCGTAGTGATCCCGCTCGGCTTTTGGTGGGACCGGCGAAGGCGGCGGGCGCAACGTCCGGGTCAGGCGCTGCGCTACCTGCGCATTGACTTCGACGATCCCAGCCAACGCGGCACGATTGCATTCTTTTTCAGTTTCACCATCGTCTTCATCATGATGAGCGTGGTGGGTAGCTACCAGGCTTACGAATTCACTGACTCCGTCCAGTTCTGCGGTCAACTCTGCCACTCGGTAATGAATCCGGAATTCACTGCCTACCAGCTCTCACCACATGCGCGCGTGCCATGCGTGGAATGCCATGTCGGCGCGGGAGCGTCGTGGTATGTCCGCTCCAAGCTTTCCGGCGCGCGGCAGGTGATTGCCGTAACCTTCAACACGTTTCCGCGTCCCATTCCGACTCCGGTGCACAACCTGCGCCCGGCGCCGGAAACCTGCGAGGAGTGTCACTGGCCGCGACG
>DASPSE010000453.1:0-4425 GCA_035624085.1 Terriglobales bacterium | reverse complement strand
TCCTCTGATCCGAACGATGACCTCACGTTTTGGGCCGTGGACCAGTACATGGACGGAAACCAGGTCAGCGAGTGTTCATATCAATCGCGGGTGGGCAGCGGTTGCACCTGGGCCTCGCGGGTTTTTACCTGCCAAAAAGGAAGCGGCTGTTAAACCTTCAACTCTGCGGACAAGCTCCAGCCCTCGGAGGTTAGAAGCTAGTGTACGAGTACGTAGGGAAAGTGGCTGGTATGACCGGGGGGCTGATCACAGGATTCTGTCTGCCAGCATTGTTAATTGTGTCGTTCGTATCGGCATTGGCGAATCCACTGACTGGCGAGGTTGACAGCAGATAGTCAGTGGCAAGACCGCTGCTCCCGAAATCTGGGTCAGTGCTCACTGTTCCCCCCTGATCCTCGCGCATCGGTAGTGGGCTGGCGGCTTGCCACTGAGGAAAGTCAAGGAAAGTCCACACGCTTTTGGGAGTCGAAGGTTGCCCGCAAGCTGTCACGTCCGCTGGGGTACTCGCTAACGCATGAAATGCATTTGCATCGCTGGAGAACCCGCCATCGGTTCTCCAGTAAAGGTTCCCCTGGAAGTTCTGGAACTGATTGTAGACCAAGCCGCAGGAATAGGCGCAGCCTCGAGTCACATAGAATCCCGAGGACTCGTCCAAATCGAAGTAGAACAAGTTATGGGTGATATTGGCTCTCAACGACGGACTCACGCAGCCTTGCGGCCAAGCTGCGTCCTCCTCAAACAATCCTTGACGGGCGTAGGCCAGGATGTTGTTGTTGAAAGTGTTCGCAGGTTGTCCACTCCCTGGCCCCTCGGTCTCATACAGTGCGCTGGCAGAAACGCGGTAAACAACGTTGCTTTCTACGTCGACGCCCGCTGACTGATTGTCCAGGTAAATCCCTTCTCCGCCGTAACCAGAACCGGCAACTCCGGAATCAATAATTGAGGAATCGCTAACGTCGTGGACTAGATTGTTTTCTATCTTGTTACCCAAACCAGCTCCTACCGCTTGCCCAATGTTGTAGTACAACGCGCCCCCGTCCGCGGTAATCCCCTGCATGACGTTCCATATGTGGTTATATTGACTGATTACGTTCGTGCCATTTGCCGTGAACCCAACCGAAGGACACCCATCCAGGCAGATGGAGATGCCGGCATGGTACCCGTCGTTAATATCATTGTGCAGGTAACTGATGTCGTGACCATTGCCTTGTGCAATGCCTTCTCCATCCGCGAAGACACGGGAATAACCTTGGATGATGTTATTTTCAACCGTGATCGTCTGGACAACACTGGCGGCAACGTCTGAACTTTGCGGAGAATGCCCAATGTGAATACCGCTGTCCCCGATATCATAGAAAGCAGAGTTTTCGATCGTGTCGTTCGTTGCGGGCGTTCCGTGGCTTCCCGAAGTCGAGGCAATCTGAATACCAGAAGCGGAAGTGTGCCGTACCGTGATGCCGTTGAAGGTCACGTTCTGGCAGCTTTCACAATCAACCGCCGCCGGTAAAGTACTTTCGCCATTTTCGTCGTTGTTAAAACCGGCGGCGGGAGGTAGGAAATCATCCATCTCAAAAGTGATACCTAGAAAGGTTACGTAACTTAGGTTGACGGCTGATAGTAGGCTTCCTCCGGTTGGACTCACGGGCGAGATCTGAGGTATCACGACGAGGTCATTGTTAGGATTCTCGCCGCTATTCGCCAGGTAATTCAGCGTCCACGGAGTCAGGGAGCGATCGAGAAACCAGACTCCAGTCTGCCCTGCTGATTGGGCGCTATCAAAAGCATCTCTTGTATTTTCCACCATGTAGCGATGCCCCGCCGTAGGCCCGTAATAGTCGTAGAGCTGATTCGCGCCCGCAGGCGTCGACCCGGTAAAGTAAATGATGTGATTTGTCTGATCCACGCAGTTGACCCTCATGACCTCCGTCGTCCACGCTTCAAAAAGGTCGACTTCGATATCGCCTACAGGATAATTACTTGAAACCGTTGCGTTGCACGGATTGCTGTCGCCAGGGTGCAAATTACTCCAGGCCGTGACCGGATCATTCGGGTTGTATTGGAAGCGATCCAGGCACTTCGACTGTGTTCCGTTGCTCACGCTGGGACACGTCGCATTCGCGCCAGTCGGGGGAACCTCGGCAGCGACCCGCAGAAACGTGCCTAGATTGCAAAACGAAGTGCTGACGGCTTGTCCGGTTTGCGACGAAACACATGACTGGCCATTCATGTAATAGCCCACACCCGAAGAGGATTGAAGTCGTGACCGTAAGCGTCGCTCGCCCTCGTAGAACATGTATTCAAAGGGTTGCACATTCGAGGGCATGGGGAGCTGCCAAAGATTTCCTGATACCTGATTCCAAAATCCGAGCTGCGGGGATCCTGAAATTGGTATTCCACCACTTACCACCGGAGTTTCGCCGGGATAATTCTCCCAGATAATCGGCGCCGCTGAGGTACCAGAATCCTGGGACGTGAAGTTGAGCGAGCCCGGGCTTGTGGCGCTCAATGGCAGATAATAGGTTCCGTCGCGCAGCATAACGGTAATTGCCTTGCCGGCTTGACTTCGGACTGCTTCCTGAGCTTTGGCAATGCTCGCGAACGGACCATCCGTGTAGCTCGCGTTGGGGCAATCAAGAGTGCCTGACCATGCGTCGTTGCCGTAGGGCAGTACAAAAAAATCAGCCGTGGCGCCACTGCTGGTGCAACTGCTGGTTCCGCTGAAGTTCACAGCGGTGACATTGGCTCCGTTCACTGTCACGGGCTGGTTGCCGGGACTGAACACGAAGCCCATGTTACTCACGCCTAAAGTATAAGAACCACCAGCCAGACCGGTGAAGCTGTAGTTGCCAGACGCATCCGGGGTTGCCCATGCCGTGCCCGCGCCCGTAAGGCTAATCACCGCGCCGCTGGCACTGACGCTCGGTGTGACTGTGCCGGAAATGCTCCACAGCGGTTGAGACGAAGGCGAAGCGGAGAAATTCACCTCGCTGACATTGCCGCCGCTGACAATGACGGCGCGGTCGCTCGGGTTGAAAACGAAACCATTCTTGCTGACAGCTATCGTATACGCGCCATCTGCCACACCTGCAAAACTGTAATTACCGGAAGCGTCAGCCGTGGTAGTTTGTTGCGCCGCTCCCGTTAGGTTCACGGTTGCGTTGGCGCCACTGGCCGCGGGGCTAACCGTCCCTGAAATGCTGAATTTAGTAGGTGACGGGTTTGTAGGTGACGGGTTTGTGGGTGATGGGTTTGTGGGTGATGGGTTTGTAGGTGATGGGTTTGTAGGTGACGGGTTTGTAGGTGACGGGTTTGAAGAAGTTGTTGCACTCGGGCCGGATGAAATGCCGCAGCCTCCGATAATCAAGCACGACATGAAAAGTGCGATTTCGGCCGTCCTTCGAACGCTTCTGGGGCTCATAAGTGTGCCTGAATTGCGCGGACCGCCGGCGAAATTCATGATTCGTCGCGGCCACGGAGTAGGGTCACACCAGATTCACCTCATGAACAGGTGTCGAAAGAAATAGGAGGGATTGAAAACCGGGCATGTCCGCTTGTGAGCCAATCAACTCATTACGTTAGCTGCAAGAATGGAGCACAGGCGGCAATAATCCACTGGCGGGCGATTCGCGACGCACCCAGGGTAAGGGATGCTGGATTGCGAGAAGAAGTACTCTGTTGACTGTTCTCATAGCTTAGATTAGCATCCCGCATCTCGCGTGCCGGTCGAGCCCGTTCAACTATCGCGGCGTACAGAAGCTCTCAAGGAGGCATATGGCATTGAAACTGAAACCGATTTCCCTAGACGCGATCGATGCGGCTCTGTCGAAGGCCGAGTTATATCGAACGCTGCACGAGCCGCAGGAAGCTGAATCCATTTGCCACGACGTCTTAGCAGTGCAGCCGGAACATCAATTAGCGCGACGGCTACTCGGCCTAGCGATTACGGATCAATTCACAGGGGCGCCTGCGGATCGCTATTCGGAAGCTGAAAACGTCTTCCAGCAGCTCACTAGTCCTTATGAGCGACTCTATTACGCTGGACTTGTCCAGGAGCGGCGCGCGAAGGCCCAGCTTCGCGCCGGTCGGCCCCCTTATACCTTACGGGTACTTCTAGAGGAAGCCATGCGCTGCTACGAAGAGGCTGAGCAAATCCGTCCCCTTGGCAATGACGAGGCAACTCTGCGCTGGAATCGTTGTGTGCGGCTCATCGAAGCGTACGAGCATGGAGATTGGGTCCGCGAAGTCGGACACTTCGAAATGGGAGACGGGGCACCGTCCCGTTAGTCTTAACACAGGGTTTACGTTCCCCTCCTCTTCGCCCGTTGGAGGCAAAGGACTCTGCACTTCCGAGAAAAAAGGCTCTCTTGACGGACCCTATACCTTGGGCTAGCATCATCCCATAATTCGCTCCGATCGAGTTGACGG
>DASPSE010000424.1:0-8409 GCA_035624085.1 Terriglobales bacterium | reverse complement strand
TTGCGCCGTCTCGTCGGCCCGCGCCAAGCCGAACGCCTAGCTGTCGGCGGCCTGCTGATTTCGCCTGCGGAAGCTCTCGCGGTCGGCCTGATCGACGAAGTGGCTCCGCCCGACCAGGTGATTGACCGCGCACTCCAATGGTGCCAGACCCTGATCGCCCTACCCGCTGAAGCGATGACGATCACCCGCCGCCAAGCGCGCACGGATCTGGTCGCATACCTTGAGCAGAACCTGGAGCCTGAAGTGCAAACGGTTACTGCGAGTTGGTGGGCTCGCGAGACGCAGAACGCTTTGCACGCCATCGCGGCGAAACTGGGCAAGAAGTCAGTAGCTAGCGGCTAGTTGCTAGGAAAAGCGGATTCCTCGACACGCCCGTTCGACTTCGCTCAGGGCAGGCTTTTCGCCGCTCACGCGCGGCTCCAAGCGGCTCGGAATGACAATTGGCGTGCAGGCTGCGGAGCTTCGCTCTGCCGGACAGGCGCGGACGCCTGTCCCTACGTGAGCTGCGCTGGCTACTTCAAAAACGGATTACTCTCCCGCTCATCTCCGATCGTGGTGAGCGGGCCGTGCCCGGGAATGACGACGGTTTCATCCGGCAGAGCAAGAACTTTCTGATGCAGCGAACGGATGATCTTCTCGAAGGAGCCACCGGGCAGATCAGTGCGTCCAATGCTCCGCGCAAACAGCGTATCTCCCGCGATTAATTTTTTCTCCTCCGGGAAATATAGACAGATGCTGCCTTCGGTATGACCGGGGGTATGAATAACATTCGCTACCAGTGATCCCGCCTTGACGGCATCGGCTTGCGCCACGCTCTGATCGATCTCAACTTTTCCAGGAGGCGCAACTCCGATCCACGCGGCTTGTGCATCGAGCATCTTCAGCAAGGCAAAGTCATTCTGATTAAGCAGGATGGGCGCTCCCGTGGCGGCGCGCAGCTTCATTGCCCCGCCCACATGATCGATATGAGCATGCGTGATGACAATCTGCTTGACCTGCAAATTGTGTGTGGCAATTAAGGCGAGGATGTCGTCGATGTCATCGCCGGGATCGATGACCATCGCTTCCCGCGTGGTCTGGTCGCCAATAATTGAGCAGTTGCATTGCAACGGGCCGACGGGAAGAATTTCGTGGATCATCAAGGCAAGCTCTCAGCTCTCAGCCCCAGTTCGCGTTGATAGCTGAGCTCACTTCTGCGGTGCTCCAGGCGCCGGAGCCGGCTTCGCTGGTTGCGATTTAGTCTGCGACGGACTTAACCCCTGCAGTACCGATTTCGGGCCGGTGTGCCGCGAAGCCATCACCGACAGCGTAATGGAAGTGACCATAAAGATGATCGCCGACCAGGTGGTCGCTTTGGACAAGGCGGTGGCCGCGCCGCGCGGGCCAAACGCTGTCTGACTACCCATGCCGCCAAAAGCGGCCGCAATGTCGCCGCTCTGGCCGCTTTGCAGCAGCACCACAATGATGAGAAACGCGCAAACAATAATGTGCACGATGGTGATCAGAACAATCATAAGTAGCTTTCCATCTGCCCCTGGCAGATGGGCAAAACCCAGCTCCTTTCGGCATTTGATAAGGACATTAAAGACTCGGGAGACTACCGCGACACGATTGCGCGGGTATGAGTCCATTGTACCTTAGTTTAACGAACGCGTTTCGGTGTTATCACCTGCGGTAAGAGTCTCGATTAGAGAGGTCGCCAACCGCGGCTCAGGTCATGATCACGGAAGTACGATTACCCTCGTAACTTGGCCACAAAACGATGGTGTGTAACGATTTTCCAGTCGGGAGAAGCGCTTATGAAGAAGGGGTATGTTTCTACTCTGCTGATCATTGTTGTCGCGGCGGCTGCACTCATTGGATGTGGAACCCGCGGAGGCAGCGGCAGTGGCTCGGCAACCAATACTCCCAATCCGCCGCAAAACGATTTTGCCGGAGCCTGGGAGTTCGTAATGACGTCTTCGGTGTATCCGAGCGGCGGCGGCGGCAACATCACGCTGGTTGAAGCCATTGTTACGCAGAATGGGAGTGCGCTGAGCGCCAGCGGCCAGCAGGTACAAGTGATCGGGGTGATCGCGGGCGGAACCTATCCCGCCAAATTTGTTATCGACGGAAATTGCGCACAGCCAACCCCCGGCACCAACACTTTCGCGGGCGCCGTTTCCTCTGAGAATGGCAAACCCACTGCGGTTAGTCTCGCTTTCGACGAAGGCGGAGTCCAGTACACCGCCAGCGCGATAGTCAGCGACGACGGCACCATCGACGGAACCTATGTCGGGGGCAGCGGTCCTTGTGCCGGTGACGCCGGCGTGCTCGTCGGATATGGCGTACCTTCACTTACTGGGACGTACGTTGGCGTCCTGAGCTTGTCCGGCAGCGACGCTGTAACCGCCAACCTGGTCGAGGCCAAGAACTACTCTCTGGCGGTAAACGGAATACCGAATGTATCGCTAAATGGGACAGTCGTTGCTGATGCTGCATTCGCCTCTGGCACGATCGATGGCAGTTCTGTCTCACTGTTCACGTTCTTTGATCCAGCAGGGACGTTCACCGGACTTACGGGTCCCACGCTGTCGGTATTCGACGCTAAGACTTTCGCATTTTACGGAGCGTTAGGCGGCACGACAGTCCAGACACAAACGGTGCCCTCAATCATCGGCATATCCCCAGGATCAGGCGTGGTTGGAACCCCTGTGACGATCACAGGCGCAAATTTCGGATCGACTCAGGGCACAAGTACAGTCACCTTTAACGGTGTAACGGGAGCGCCAACCAGCTGGAGCGCGACCAGCATTGTAGTTCCGGTTCCCAGCGGGGCCACCACTGGAAACGTAGTTGTCAGCGTCAACGGGGTGGCAAGCAACGGCGTCCCATTCACCGTTCAGCCAACGCCGTCTATTACCAGCCTATCTCCAACATCTGGAGTAGTCGGGACGTTAGTGACCGTTTCAGGGACGAACTTCGGTGCCACTCAGGGCACGAGTATGGTCACGTTTAACGGAACGGTTGGAGCTCCGGTCAGCTGGAGCGCGACGAGCATCCAGGTTCCGGTGCCGAGCGGCGCCACCACGGGAAATGTAGTCGTCACTGTGGGTGGAGTGCCGAGCAGTGGGGTGGCGTTCACCGTACCCTAGGCTCCGAACAGCCTAACGTCCGTAGACTCGCGAGTCAAGCTCACCCCGCTACGCGATTCTGTCCTCTTCCGCCAGGCCAGAAATGACCTGCAGCGAATTGTCGCCAGAAGCAGCCACTCCGGTCCGTATTGAGCGAGCCAGAATAATGCAGTCCCGGTAGGCAGTCCCTGGTTCAACCACTGAGTCTCCATGGATAAGAAATCCCTCACGACCGAACATCCGGTTGGAAGGGTTGGGAGTCAGGGGCCAGCATTGAGAAACGGAGTGGTGCGGAAGGGGGGACTTGAACCCCCATGCCTTGCGGCGCCACCCCCTCAAGATGGTGTGTCTGCCAATTCCACCACTTCCGCACGGCGCGCGAAGATTGCGCAGAGGCAAGGTCATTATAACAAGATCTTCCATGGACTAATACTTCACGATGGCGGCAAAGGATTTTGGATCCAGACTGGCGCCGCCGACCAGGGCTCCGTCGATTTCTTCTTCTGACATCAGGGCTTTGGCGTTCTCGGGTTTGACCGAGCCGCCGTAGAGGATTCGCAGATTGTCCGCGAATTCCTGGCCGAACGTCTTGGCGGCCTCACCGCGAATCAAGCTGTGGGCATCGGAGGCCAGTTGTGGAGTAGCGGTCTTGCCGGTACCGATGGCCCAAACCGGTTCGTAGGCGATGACCAGCTTGGCAGCCTTCTTGGCGGAGAGCTTGTGAAAGGCCCGCGTGCACTGTCGGCGCAGGACGTCCTCGGTCAAACCGGCTTCGCGTTCCTGCAGGACCTCGCCGACACAAGCAATGGGCGTGAGGCCGGCCTCCAATGCAGCTTTCAGGCGAAGATTCACAGTGTCGTCGGTCTCGCCGAAATACTGGCGCCGCTCGGAATGGCCGATGATGACGTGAGTGCAGCCTAGGGCGAGCAACATGGCAGCGGAGATCTCGCCGGTGAATGCACCTTCTTTTTCCCAGTGCACATTCTGAGCGCCGACTGCGACGTTCGATCCTTTGGCTGATTCGAGAGCAGCCTGCAGATCAACATAAGGAGGGCAAACGACGATTTCGTCGCGATCATGGCCCGCGACGAGGGGAAGAAAATCTGTGAAGAAGGCGCGAGTCTGGTCGGGAGTCTTGTACATCTTCCAGTTAGCGGCGATTAGTTTTGTGCGGGGCATAGGGTCCTTTCGTGAAAATTGACCACAGAGGACACAGGGAAATACATCACGGCTTATTCATGTCGAAGCTCTTCCCACTCGATGAGGCTTTCCCCTTTTTCGGGTCGCGAAGATTTTCCGCCGCGGTGGCATAGGCCTGCAATGTGGAAAGGTCAAAGAGGACGAATAGAATCGTAGTCAGGTGCGTGGATGAGCGCAAGGCATTGACCGCAGCAGAGACAGCCACATTCGCAGCTTCCGCTACTGGATAACCGTAAGCGCCGGTCGAGATGGCCGGGAAGGCCAGGGATTTGAGAGCGTGCTCGTCAGCGAGGCGGATACACTCATGATGACAGCTCGCCAGAGTTTCAGCCTCGCCGCGCTTGCCTCCGGAATAGACGGGGCCAACCGTGTGGATCACATATCGTGCAGTGAGGCGTCCTCCGGTAGTGATTACAGCTTTCCCCGCGGGCAAACGTCCAATCTCGGCCACAATTTGCTTACACTCGGCGAGGATCGCGGGGCCACCGGCGCGATGAATAGCGCCGTCCACTCCGCCTCCGCCCATGAGCGAGGAATTGGCTGCATTCACGATGGCGTCGGTGGTTTCCTTGGTGATGTCCGCGGGGCCGTGAAATTCGATTGCCTTGCCGCGATCGAGGAGAAGCCGAAGTGCAAACTCGCTCAACTGTCTGTCCTCACAGATCACTTCCTATCGGTCAGAGCTTCGACGCCGGGGAGTTTTTTGCCTTCGAGGAATTCGAGTGAGGCGCCGCCACCGGTGGAGATGTGAGTGATCTTGTCGGCCACGCCGGCGGCGTGAACGGCGGAGACGGAGTCTCCCCCGCCGACAATCGAAATAGCACCGGCGTTCTCCGCTACGGCATGGGCAACCTTAAAAGTTCCTTTGGAAAAGGGCGAGACCTCGAAGACACCCATGGGGCCGTTCCACACGATGGTGCGGGCACGGGAGATTTCTTCTGAATATTCCTCGATGGTTTGCGGTCCGATGTCGAGGCCCATCATGTTGGCGGGAATCGGATGGCCGCTGTTGATGGTGTGCACAACCGCGTTGACGTCAATGCGGTCGGCTACTACGTGATCCACGGGCAAAAGGAACTTCACGTTCCGGTTCTTTGCATCGTGCAAAATCTGGCGGGCGAGGTCGAGTTTGTCATCTTCCACGAGAGATTTCCCCACGTGCATCCCCTGAGCTTTCAAGAAGGTGTACGCCATAGCGCCGCCGATGATGAGGCTGTCCACCTTGTGAAGCAGGTTTTGAATGACGCCGATCTTGTCACTGACTTTGGCGCCGCCCAGGATGGCGATAAAGGGGGGCTCAGGATGGTGCATGACGCGGCCCAGATACTCGAGCTCTTTCTCCATGAGCAAGCCGGCAGCGGACTTCTGAAGAAATTTCGTGATGCCGACGGTCGACGCATGGGCGCGATGAGCGGTGCCAAAAGCATCGTTGATGTAGTAATCGGCGAGGCCGGCAAGCTGCTTAGAAAACTTCTCGTCGTTGGCTTCCTCTTCCGCATGAAAGCGGAGATTCTCCAGCAGGAGGGTTTGGCCTTTTTCCAATTTGCCGGCCATCTCTTCCGCTTCGATGCCGACACATTCCGGACAGAATCCGACGTTCTCCCCGCGGGCTAGCTCGCGATCAAGCAACATACGCAGTCGCTCGGCAGCTGGTTTGAGGCTCATTTTGGGATTGGGCTTGCCCTTGGGACGGCCGAGGTGCGAGGCCAGGATGAGGCGCGCGCCGTGGCGCAGCGCGTACTCAATGGTGGGCAAGGTTTCGCGGATGCGCGTGTCGTCCATGACACGGCCGTCGTCGAGAGGAACGTTGAAGTCCACGCGCATGAAGATGCGGTGGTCGTTGAGGGGAAGATCGCGAATGGAAAGCTTGGACATTTCGAATCTCTAGCTCAGATCCTTCGATCGGCGAGAAGCGCCTCACTTAGGAGGACAACAATTGCGTGGGTGCGGACGCCCGCACCCACATAACCATCAGAGCCCTTTCTTGCCGATGTAGTCGATCAGGTCGCGAACCCGGCAGGAATAGCCCCACTCGTTGTCGTACCAGGAAATTACTTTGACCAGGTTGCCGCCCACTACCATGGTGGAGGGCGCATCCACGACCGAAGAACGGGCATCTCCGCGGAAGTCGGCTGAAACCAACTCGTGCTCTTCGTATCCGAGATAGCCTTTAAGCGGGCCTTCCTCGGAGGCTTTTTTCATCGCGGCGTTCACTTCTTCCTTGGAGGTTTTTTTCTCAACCACTGCGACCAAGTCCACCACCGAAACATTCGGGGTTGGCACGCGGATCGCGAAACCGTCGAGTCGACCCGCCATCTCCGGAATAACCAGTTTTAACGCTTTAGCCGCTCCGGTGGAGGTAGGAATCATGGAGAGCGCCGCCGCGCGGGCGCGGCGCAAATCCTTGTGCGGGAAATCCAGAATGACTTGGTCATTCGTGTAGGAATGGATGGTCGTCATGGTTCCGCTAACGATCTTGAAATTGTCATGCACAACCTTGGCGATCGGCGCCAGGCAATTGGTGGTGCAGGAAGCATTGGAGATGACGTGGTGTTTGGCCGGATCGTAGACCTGATGGTTGACGCCGAGCACCAGCGTGACGTCCTCATTCTTAGCGGGCGCGGAAATGATGACTTTCTTTACCGGGCCTCGCAGATGTTTCCTGGCGTCTTCCGCATTGGTGAAGCGTCCGGTGGATTCGAGAACCACCTGAGCGCCAACCGATTCCCAGGGAAGTTTGGCGGGATCTTTTTCAGCAAACACCTTGATGCTTCGGCCATCAACTTGAATGCAATCGGCTCCAGCCGTGATTTTGTGCGGCAGGTTGCCCAGGATGGAATCGTACTTAAGCAGGTGCGCGAGAGTCTTGGGATCGGTGAGGTCGTTGACCGCGACAAATTCAAGGTTTGGGTCATTGAGCGAGGCGCGCAGTACGTTGCGGCCAATGCGTCCGAAACCGTTGATACCGACTTTGATTGCCATGATGCCTCCAGGGCTCGATGAATATACGAATGAGAGAATGCAGGGCCGGAAACTAAAAATGTTAACAGGGAACGAAGCCGGGCAGCAAATGACAAGCCCAGACTAAGGCCCATTTCTTCCAAATCGGGACCGAGGACGGATCCAGGAGCCTGGATTCAACCTCGAGGCCATCCCGCAGCTCTTAGCGCACCGCGGAGCTCTTAATCGGCTGCGACCTCCCGCCCCACACGTGCGCTCTCGTAGCCGGTTGCCAGGTAGTAGAGAGCTTTGTCGAAGAACTGATCGAGCAACCGGAAAAGCTCCATCTCAGCAAATAGCTCAACCGGCCTGGTCACGACGCCCTCGTCCTGCAGGAAGGCCCAAAGCTGCTCCTTGGTCGCGGTCACCGCATAGAGCACGTGGCTGAGCGCGACCTGCTGTTCCGCTCGACGTACGCCGAGTTCGGTATAGGCACGCTCGAGATCGTGTTCGGTCTTATAGAGCAACCAATCCGTGAGATGACTGAAGATTTCATAACTTCTGGCTTCCAGTTCCTCGCGGGGCACCTTCCGCAACTCTGAGCAGTGTGGGTCGTTTTCGAGCCGGCGCGTTAAGGAGTGCGAAAGCCGGTCGGCATGAGTTTCAATCAGCCGTACCAATCGCATCGCGAGCATACAATACCTCCGTCCATCTTCAATTATATTCTCGCTTAGCGCCGGGGGGCCGCGCAGTGACGTATCTCACGTAGCGGTGCTCATCGCCTGAGTCTCGCGGGAACGAGTTTCATTGTGTTGGTACCGGAAAAGATTGAAATTCAAACTGCACGTTGCTCGTCCCCGCTGTCGCGGTGCCCAGTACCTCCAAAGGTCCTGCAAAACCGCCGGTTGTTGGCTGAAAGCTAGCCAGGCCGTTGACGTCCGAGACCACTACAGTTTGCGATGACGCCAAGATAATCGGCGTGGGGTTCTGAGTGATGGTGGTGTCTCCCCCGGATGTGCTCGATCCGCTGCCGGAACGCTCGACAGTGGACTGGAATACCACACTCACGCCCTGCACGGGATTAGGCGGAGTGGACAGGTCGGTAACCTGGACGATCACTGGCTGAAAGCTCTGCCCTTCCAGCGCCATCTGGCTG
>DASPSE010000383.1:0-13072 GCA_035624085.1 Terriglobales bacterium | reverse complement strand
TGACTCGCCAAGAGACGGAGCAAAGGATCCTCCATGAAGAAATGCTTCTCGACCAGAACGTGCTCCTTCCAGTCCGGAATTGAACAGCTTTCGGCCATAGTCAGCATTCGCCTTCGACCATTCACCTAGATGCATTGTGTGTCCCTCACTGCCTTGGCCGAACCAGGGTAAAGATATGAAAACCAAGATCAGTAGACCATCAGGAGGGGGCTAAGGTCAGCAACGAGGGTCACATCACACTGTGATAAAGCTCACGCTATGGCGCTGATTCGGCAATGCTACGGAGAGGGAGGGGTTGGCGCTGGTTTGAGGCCGGTCTCCCGCGAGGCTTACACCTCATAAAGAGACCGGTCTTAACCAAGTTTGGCAAAAAATGTCACACGGCAGCGTACTTCCCCGTGTCGATCACTTTCTGTGCGATCGCTTGTCGCAGTGCGACAGTATTGAATGGCTCGTACTTACACAGACGGCGCAGGATGGCCATCTGCGAGCGCAGCATGTCGCCTTCGGCGCTGGCAGCAATCACCATTCTTGCCGCGCTCTCGATTCTTTCGAGCGCGCCCGCCATGTAGAGCCGAGCCATCGTGATGGCATTCGCGGCTCCCGACTCGCCGTTGCATGTGGCCAATTTCTGCGCGCGCAGCACCGCCGATTCCATGGCGTAAGTTTCAATCGCAATGTTGGCAATGGCCCCCATGATTTCCTGCTGGTCCTGGATCGCCTGCATGTACCTCTGGGTTGCCACTCCGGCAGCAAACAGGCCGACCTTCTTCGCCGTTGCAACCAGTCTCCGCTCTTCCGCCAACAAACCTTCCGTGCTCTCTTCTCTGGTTCCCGAGAGTACCTCGTCCATGATCCTTTTGATTGCCGGCATCAATGGAAGCTGGCCAGACATTGCCCGTTTCAAAAGAAATCCCGTAATCACCAGCCGATTGATTTCGTTCGTGCCTTCGAAAATCCGGTTGATGCGCGAATCGCGATAGGCGCGCTCGGCAGGATATTCTTCGACGAACCCATATCCGCCGTAGATTTGTACCATCTCGTCAACCACGTAGTTAATGAGCTCCGATCCCCAAACCTTAAGGATTGAGCATTCGACGGCGTACTCGTCGATTACCTTGCGGACCTGCGGCATGTCGTTTTGATGTTCCCCAAGCTGCGCAATGGCTGCGTCCATCATGCCGACCGTGCGATAGGCCATGGCTTCGCCGGTGAATATACCGGCGGCCATGTTGGCCAGTTTCTCGCGCACCAGTCCGAAATCGGCAATCACCTTGCCGAACGCTTTGCGCTGCTTGGCGTAGGCGATGGCGCTCTCGATGCAGGTGCGCGCCGAGCCGACGCAGGCTGCACCCAATTTGAAGCGGCCCACGTTGAGAACATTGAAGGCAATATGATGCCCTTTGCCAACCTCGCCCAACACATTTTCCACCGGTACCCTGCAGTCGTTCAGGATCAGCGGGCACGTGGACGAGCCGCGAATGCCCATCTTGTGTTCTTCGGCCCCGACCGAAAATCCGGGGAAGCCTCGCTCAATGATGAAAGCCGTGAACTTTTCTCCATCAACTTTCGCGAATACGATAAACAAGTCGGCGAAACCTGCGTTGGTGATCCACATTTTTTCGCCGTTCAGCTGATAGAACTTGCCGTCGGCCGAAAGCGCAGCTCGAGTTCGGCAGTTGAGCGCATCGGATCCAGACGACGATTCCGAAAGCGCGTAAGCGCCAACCGTTTCGCCGCTGGCCAGCCCAGGCAGATATTTCTTTTTCTGCCCCTCTGTGCCGAAGTACACGATGGGCAGCGTGCCTATGCAGGTGTGAGCGCCCCAGGTCGCGCCAAAGCCCCCGTGTTTGGCCAGCCGGTCCGCGATGATGGCGGACGTAACCTTGTCCAGATGCAACCCGCCATATTGTTCAGGAACATCGACCCCGCTCAGTCCCAGTTCGCCCGCCTTTCTCAGCAGTTCGCGAGTGACCGCGAAGTCCTTGTGCTCCATTTTGTCGATGTTGGGAACGATTTCTTTGTTCGCGAATTCTTCGGCGGTTTGCGCTATTAGCAGGTGCTGCTCGGTGAAATCCTCTGGAGCAAAAATCTCGCTTGGCGCGCGTTCCTCGATCAGGAAGCTGCCGCCCGCAATCTTGGTAGAGGGTATTGCGGTAATCGTGGCCATGTTTTCCCTCCTCAAATGTATGTTCCGCTCTATGTTTCAAGACTGAATGATAGCCGCTGACACATCTTCCGTACGGCTCGAACGTTGTTGACTTCTCTTTCGGACGTACAGCACCTTCCGCACTTCTGCGATCACGTTACCGGTTTCGTCCTTGACGTCGACGAGGAACTCTGGCTCGCACTTTCCCTTCATATCCACTTCCTGGCGGATTTCCTCGATCTCCTCGTCCGATAAACGAAAGCTCGCCAGCACTTTTCCAGCTCCAGGCTTTCTGAATCGGATATTCGCAGCTTTATCCCAGACGAGATATTCCCGCCCCAAATTCTCGATAAGCATGAGCATGTAGAAGGGATCAGTCATGGAATACAGCGACCCTCCGAAGTGCGTGCCGACGTAGTTCGCATTCCAGAAGCGCAGCTTCATCTCCACGTCGATTGCTTTCCAGTCGGGTCGGAGTCGCCTCACACGAATTCCTGCACCCAGGAACGGAGGGTAAAGGTTTACTAACCACGGCATGTGCCGTTTCCAAGCCGTCGTCATTCAGGGTTCCTTTGTCGCCCGGCTGCACCCATTGCCCAGCAGCCGAAGCAGCTTCGGTGAAGTCTCATGTAGCTTGGGCGATACATGACGGTCATCTGCGGGCTAAATTGCCCCAGCATCACACTCGCACTCGATTGGTCGTTGAAGTAACTCTTGTCGCGGTGAGCAGATCAATGCTCTCACGCGGTAAAGCCAGGAGAGCCCGAGGAGCAATCGCCTCCGCCTGACACACTCCAACCCCCGCAGAGTTTAACCTGGTCTGACCCGCGCTCACGCGCGGGTCAGACCACCAAGAGAAGGCGTTTTGTTCAGTTCCCTGGTTCAGGCCACTGCTGCTGCCGCCTTCTCTTTCCTGGCACGCACCGGCGGCTTCCTCCGCGCCTCCGGCTTGTGGGCCACTGGCTTAACCATCATGTCCATCAACGCCTTTTGGGCATCGACGTAGCTTTTCACCCCTTCCCGCGTCAGCTCCGCCAGAGGCAAAAAGGGAAATGGCCGCATAAGTTCCAGAGTCTTGCCCGCGGTTTTCACGTTGGCGTTCATCTGCTTTCCGGCTACATCCACCAGCTTCTTCTGGGCATCGATGAACGACTCGGTTGCCTGCCGCGCCAGCTCGGACAACTCCGTCTTCTTGACTTTCTTGGCGCCGTTCATGCGTTTGCCGCTGGTTGCCTCGGCTGTCGCGTCGGCGATAACATCCAGGAACTGCTTCTGCGCCTTGACAAAATTCTCCATTCCGTCGCGCGCCAGATCCACCAGATGTTCGGCGGCATAGGGCTTGCCGGTCTTGGCGGCTTCCACCCAAGTGTGAGTTTGCTTGCCGGCGATCTTCAGGAACTCTTCCTGCATGTGGATGAAAGTCTCCACACTGCGCCGGAGCAGGTCGGTCATGGCATGTGCCGCCGGCCACTCTCCAACCCGTTCCTTCACGCCGGTCATCAGAATCTCATTCTGTCTCCTGCCTAGATCGAGAAGTATTTTTTGTCCTTCAATAAAGTTGGTCATTCCTTCCCCGGCCACTTCGCTGAGAATGGCGGTGGGGGAATGATGTGGGTCGGACAATTGCCGCCGCAGAGCGTTCATCACATTCGCGTTCTGCCGCATGGCCAGGTCCAGAAGCATACGTTGCGTGGCAAAGAACGTCTGGACCCCTTGCTGCGCCCAACCCGAGAGAACGGAAACAAAGGACGACTCCCGAGGATGCGCCCCCGTCTTGGTTGCTACTGGCATGATACCCTCCACTTTGCTGCATTGCAGCATCAGCTTAAATATACGGCTCGACAGGCCTTCTGTCAAGATGCTATTGTTGGTTTGTGCGTAGCAACATGGGCAGGCACACCATGCCGCCGGCCACCGTCGTCATCAAGAAATACGGAAACCGCCGCCTGTACGATACTGCCGGCAGCCGCTATGTGAATCTCGACGAGATTGCCCGCCTCATTCGCGAAGGTAAGGACGTCAAGGTGGTGGACGCGAAAACCGGCCAAGACCTGACCCGCGTTACTCTGACCCAAATCATCACCGAAGATGCCAAGGGCAAACCCACCGGTTTACCCCTCGAACTGCTTCGCCAACTCATCGTCGCTTCCGATGAGGTGAGCCAGGAGTTCGTGATGTGGTACTTGAAATCAGCATTTGACACCTACCAGAAAGTGCAGGATGCGGTACAGAACCGTCTAAGCGACGTGCAGTCGGCCATTCTTTCTCCCGTGGAAACCATGAAGCGGTTCCTGGGCGCGAAAGCGGCATCACCACCGCAGCCTTCCGATGGATCGGAGCTCGATGCCCTGCGCAAGCGGGTGGTGGAATTGGAGGCGCGGCTGAATAAGAGTGGGAAGACGAAACGCCGTTCACGGATTAAGCTTAAAAAAAGTCCGGATAGAGTCTTATGACTATAGAGCCGGGGAAAAGATAAAGGTATAATGCCGCGCTGGACGACGTTCGCCCGTCAGCCGCGCTGCTTAAACTTGCCCGGAATATCGGGCACATTCGGGATGAAATTGCGTAGACAAAAAAGAGCATCGGCTCCCTCGAAATCCAGAACTCGGAAGCACACTCCAAGGCTTCAGCCGGAAAACGATCACTCACTTTGGACTGAAGCGTTGTTCGGCGCCGAGATACTGCTGCTGCACGCAGCGCCCGTGTATTACGGCTTCGGTGTACCGCGCGGGGATGGTTCCGGCGTCGTGATCATTCCCGGTTTTCTCGGCACCGACCTTTATTTGACGGAGCTCCACGGCTGGCTGGGGCGCATCGGATACCGGCCGTATTTTTCCGGCATCGGCATCAACGCCGAATGCCCCAATCTGCTGATTCAGCGCCATCTGAACGAAACCATCGAGCAAGCGCTGGACGAGACCGGACGAAAGATTCACTTGATCGGTCACAGCCTCGGCGGCGTGATCGCGCGCTCGGTGGCCGGCCAGCGACCGAAAGACGTCGCTTCCGTCATCACCCTGGCTTCGCCGTTTCGCGGCACGGTCACCAACCGCACTGTGCTCCGCGCCGCCGAAGCTGTGCGTCTGCGGATCCTGCAAGAGCACGGCCAGGGCGTGCTGCCCACCTGCTACACCGGGCGCTGCACCTGCAACTTTATCGACTCGCTCCGGCGCGATATCCCGAACTCCATGATGGCGACCGCCATTTACACCCGCCATGACGGCATCGTGGACTGGCGCTATTGCATGACCAGAAATCCTGAAGCGGACTTTGAAGTCCCCGGTACCCACATCGGAATGGCGTTCAATCCTGCGGCATACGCCATAGTAGCCGAGCGCCTGGCCAAGACTCACAGCTCCGAATGAGGTTCGAGCCCGCCCATCTCGAGAACGGCTCCAGTAGCCGTTTCTAAGCTTTCTCCTGGTCCGCCGGGTGATGGCAAGCGCAGGGTCGCTCTCGCCAAGCTGTTGTTCACCACTTCAAAGCTGCCCGTGCAATCTGTCTTCATATATGGCAAACGATGAAGGCTTGGACCTGTTCCATCGATGGCCGCTTCCAGTTGGAATCCGTCTCTCGTGGAGCAACGGAAATTCCAGCGAAATTCACCGGAATCTCGTCTGGCCTCTCGCAAATTCCGGAATTCGTGATGCTTCCCATCGTGCCAGAGCACAGCTTTGCGAAAGATCATGCCGAGCGGCATGTCGTATACCAGTGCTTCCAGCGTGCTTGGTGGCCGTCCTTCGGAGAGAGAAAAATATGCGTGTGCCCAGGTCCAGAAGCTGCGGTGCTTGTATCCACAGTTATGTCCTTGAACTCCGAACCCCAGCGGATTGCCTTCGAAACTCCGGCCATCGAGCGTGATCCGCCCGGAAAAAAGCGCGTCGGAATGCGGCGATCGTGAGAAGCCGATCCAGCCCTTGTTGCTCAGGGTGACGCGAAACGTAGAACGATACTGCAGGTCCCAGAAGATCCTGCGCCCATCAACAGCCAGCTCGCCTCGACAGAAGTTTTCCCCGATTTCGTTATTCTCGATGCCCAGGTGGAATGGATTCCGGCCTCGGGCGCTGACTTCCAGACCTCCCAGCGCGAATCCTTGAATGAAGCTCTGCGGCGTGCCATCTCGCGGAAACCACGTGGCCCACACCTGCACTGGCATCCCACGCGGATCTCTAGGGCAGCCGCCTCGCCCCGGATTCATCAGCAAGTAACGAAACCACCAGGCCCCGCCACCGTCCGCCAGTCCCAGACGCACGAACCAGACCTCGTAGCGTCGCCGCATCGAAAGCGAGGAATAGACTTCGTTCAAGGTTTTCACGCAGCTAACAGTGTAATTCTGCCTTAGCCACCTGCTCAGTTAAGCGCAATCCGGAAGATAATGTGGTGAAAGTCGAGAAGAAATAGAGAAGTTCTCAGTTGTCGAGCCTGGCCTCAGGACAACACAGTACTCTGGTGGCGCTGTGCCGTATCGCTAAATTGTGCCATTGTCGTTGCAAAAGCCTGAGTCGTTAACCTTTCGAGCGGCCATTTTCGCATCTCTTCTGAGAGCACTTCAATTCCCCATGGCCCGCGGTACCCTGCGTCTTGAATCGCCGTGATAAACCCTTTTACATCGAATTCCCCTTCGCCACATAACCGGCGGTGGTTAACGGTGTCCTCGTGCAGGCTCCAGGGACAATCATTCGTGCCGTCGTTCAGTTCGACGCTGGTGATGTACTGCGCGGGAATTCGGCGTAGTTCATCGTAAGGAATCTTGAGCTTCACGATATGCCAGGTATCCAGGCAAATGCCGCCATTGCTCGCGCCGGCGCCCTCCACGAGCTTGAGGGAATCCTCCAAGGTCTTGATCACGGCGAACGGCATCAACTCGAAGCCCACTTTAGTTCCGCGCTTTGCTGCCTCAGCGCACAATGTGGCGAAGGCCTCGATCAACCGCGGCATAGGCGCCGTCTCCTCGTAGAAATCACCGACTTTCACGTGATGTGCCTGCAGGGCTTCGGAAGCATCAAGCAGCATCTTCTTGCAAGCATCAGACTTCTTCTTTCTCTCACCATCGAGAAACCAGTCGGTGAGGAATTCCAGCTCGACGTATTTGATCCCGTTGTCGTCGAGAATCTGCTTCATCTCCCTGAGCGTGCGCTTCCTGAGCACATGCTCAAGGTCGGCATGCCAAATCCCAAACCCGGTGAAACCGGCTCTGGCAGCCGATTCCACGCGGTCTCGGAAATCGAAAGGACTATATTCTTTGTCGGTGTGAGGAAGTCCGCAGGAAATGGTCCAGTAAGAAGCGAGCAGGTCAACCTTGCTCTTCATTGCACATTCTCACGCGGCCACTGCTTCGTGCGCCATTACAGATTTCACGGCCTCAACGATCTTGTCTTCATTCGGCACGACGTAGTTCTCCAGCGGTTCGCTGTAGGGAATAGGAGCGTCGAGCGCAGTTACCATTTTGAGCGCGTGCAAAGATCCCACCGCATTTGCGGCAATCTCCCCGGCAATCACCGCAGCGGCGGACGAATGCCGCGGCGCCTGATCCACCAGCACGACTCTGCCCGTCTTCTTCACGGAGTTGATGATGGTTTCTACGTCGAGCGGCGCGAGTGTTCTTGGGTCGACCACCTCGGCGTTGATACCCTCTGCCGCCAGTCGTTCAGCAGCGGCCAGCGCTTTCTTCACCATCCAGCCGACGGCCACAATCGTCGCGTCGGTCCCGCTGCGTTTGATGTCAGCAACCCCGAGCGGCACAACGTATTCGCCATCGGGCACCTCACCTTTATCCAGCGTGAGCATATACGGATGCAGGTATACCACTGGGTTATCGTCGCGAATGGCTGCGGCCATCAAGCCCTTGGCATCGGCCGGGGTCGACGGCACCACAACCTTCAAACCAGGGATGCCCATCATGGTGTGATAGATGACGTTGGAGTGCTGGCCGGCCCATCCCGCGCAGAAACCGTACCCGGCTTTCAGCACCACCGGCACGCTCACTTGCCCGCCGGACATGTAGCGCAGTCGAGGAGCTTCGTTGATGACCTGGTCGAAAGCGACCAGCATGAATTCGCTCATCCACAGCTCAACGATAGGGCGCAATCCAGTCATCGCGGCGCCAATGCCAATGCCGATCTCAGCCGTTTCTGAGATGGGCGCGATGCGCACGCGCTCTTTCCCAAATTTCTTGAGCATGGGATCGCGCTCGGTCATCGCCATATTCTGGCCATAAAAGACCACGTTTGGATCACGCTGCATCTCTTCGATAATGGCTGCGGCGATCGCATCGCCATACATCATTTCTCTCGCCATGTTCTGCTCCTATGCGTAAACGTATTTCAGCGCCTCTTCGGGCGCGGGCAACGGGCTTGCTAAGGCGAACTTCACCGCATCCTCAACCTCGGCGCGAGCGGCGGACTCAATGCGCTTGGCGGAGGGTTCGGTGAGCACGCGATCTTTCAGCAGGCGTGCGCGAAAACGCGGGATCGGATCTTTGGCTTTCCACTGCTCGAATTCTTTCCGATTGCCATATACTGCGACCGCCTCGTGCTCGGGAAATTGTGTCGGCAGAGGGGGAACCGTGATTACATTCCCGTGGGCGCTCAGCCGATAGAACTTCGTTTCGATCAGACTTGGTCCCTGGCCCCCGCGCGCGCGGTCTGCGGCTTTGGCGACCGCTTTCGAAACTGCCACAGGATCGGTGCCATCAACGCTGGCGCCGGGGATGCTGAAGGCATCCGCCTTCTTAGAGAGCGGATCGCCGGCCACGGCATTCGCGTCTTCCAGGCTGATGTGGGTGTATGCCTGATATTGATTGTTTTCGAGAACGTAAACAATAGGAAGCTTCCACACTGCGGCCATGTTGAGTGACTCGAAAAACGCGCCTTGTTTCGAAGCGCCATCCCCAAAGAAGCAGTAGACGATCTGGCCGCTCTTCTTCACTTGTGCCGTGAGAGCAGCACCTGTCGCATGGGCGATACTCTGCCCAATAATTCCAGACGTCCCAGGAAAATACCGCGACGGGTCGGCAAGGTGCATGGAACCGCCAAAGCCGTGGCACAAGCCGTCCTTGCGGCCAAAAACTTCCGCCATGATCTTCCGTAGCGGGGTTCCAAGAACGATAGGGTATCCGTGACAGCGGTAACTGGGCATTACAAAATCCGTGTCGCGCCGCGTGGACAGGGCTCCGACGATGCTGGCTTCTGCGCCATCTCCCAAATGCGAATGTCCCCGGATCACGCCAGGATGTTCGATGAAAGCTCGCTTCACGGCCTCTTCGAATTCGCGGATGCGAACCATCTGGGTGTACATCCATCGCAGTTGGTCGCTGCCGGTTTTCGTTTTTCGCAGGGAGGATTTCTTTGCGGTCTTTTGGGGCATAGCGAGCCTCCTACTTCTTCCTTCTTTGGGTCGTCGCACTTGATTCTTCAATTTCGCAAAGCGGATCTCCGACCGGAACCTCGGCAGTTTCGTGGGCCAGAAGCTTTACGAGTGTACCGGAGGAAGGCGATTCCAGCTCGTAGCTCACTTTTTCAGTCTCCAATTCCACGAGCGGTTCGCCAAGCTTTACGCGATCGCCTTCGTGCTTCAGCCATCTCACCACAATGGCTTTGGTGCTGGTAACTCCGCCGGATTTGGGTACGACCACCGTTGTCAAGGATGCATCCTTAGGCTTACCAACGATTGCGCGTTATAGCGACTGTCCCCACGAGTTGTCATTCCTAACGAAGTTCCGCCATCCATACGTGGATGGCGGAGCGCAGTCGAGGAATCTGCTGTGCTATACGAGAAAAACCAGGTTTCTCGACTTCGCAAGATCATCCGGTTGGACGATCTTGCTCCGCTCGAAATGACAAAGAAACCTAAACGCATCCTGTGGCACTCACTAATGCACTTGGCGCTCGGCATGTTCCCAGTACGGGGCGCGCATCTTCTTTCTATCGATCTTGCCGGCAGCAGTTTTGGGAATCTCATCGCAGAATTCGACAGACTTCGGAGCTTTTACTCCGCCCAGCTTCTGTTTGCAATGCGAAATAACCGCCGCCTCGCTTAAGGATGCACCCGGACGAAGTACAACGAATGCCTTGACTGCCTCTCCCCAATTGTCATGAGGAACGCCGATTACGGCACACTCATAAACTTCAGGCAGCGCCATCACTGCCGCTTCGACCTCGGCGCAGTAAACATTGAAGCCACCGGAGATGATCATATCTTTCTTCCGGTCCACAATGTATACATAGCCTTCCTCATCCATGTAACCGACATCGCCAGTATGGTGCCAGCCGTGAGCACGGATTTCCGCCGTCGCCTCGGGCATCTTGTAATAGCCGCCGCAGACTAGCGAGCCGCGCGCCACAATTTCTCCGCGTTCACCTGCCGGCAGAATCCTGCCGGCGTCGTCCGTGATGGCGAGGCGCACCGCCAGCGTGGGTCTTCCACAACTGGCCAGGCGTTCCGGATGATCACCCGCAGCCGCAGCTGCGATGGTCTTGCAGTCGAGGAATGTCATGATCATCGGAGCTTCCGTCTGACCGTAAGACTGGCACATGCAAGGTCCGAAGACTTCCACCGCGCTTCTCAATTTGTCCGGCGCCACGGGCGATCCTGCCAAAAGAAAACCTCGGAGGCTTGAGTAGTCAAAATCGTGGACCTGGGGATGCGCGAGCAAGTTGTAAAGCGCAGTTGGCGGAAGATAGAGATGCGTGACCCGATAGCGCTCAATATTTCGAAGGACCTCGAGCGCATCAAATTTCGGCATGATCACGTGGGTCGCCCCCACCGAACACATCATGAACGCCAACACACCCGCCGCGTGCGATAACGGGGCCGTATTCAGGCACACAGGATGTTCAACATCGCCCCGCCAATAGTGTGCGGCCATTTCCGTCATGGTGCCCAAAGCAAGATTAGTGACACGAACCCCTTTCGCTGGTCCGGTAGTTCCTCCGGTCGGCACCAATCCGGCGAGCCGGTCAGGGTCGCCGTAGGCATCGCCCCAATTCTGCACCTCAGCGCCTGCACCCCGTCCCATGAAATTCTGCAAGGATGGATGTTCCTCATCTTCGCGATCGAGGCAGATGACCCCACGCAGCGAAGGCACACGTTGCTTGATTTCGCGCACACTATCGCGAAACTGGCTGTGATAGAACAGCCATGCCATTTCGACGTAATTCATGTATTCGACGTTGGCGTCGATGGCGTTTCGGTAGTTGATCGGCACCCACACCGCTCCGGGGCGCATAATGCCCAGCATGCAAAACAGCACTCGGGCGTCGTTGTGCGAGTAGATGCCGGCAGGCTCCTGGTCGCGCAGTCCGCTCGCGCACAATGCAAGAGCGATATTTTCGCTCTCGGTGCGCATCTCACGATAGGTCCAGCAAGCATCACCAGCGATAATGGCCGTGCGGTCCAGATTGGCTTCAGCGCCCTTGTCGAAGTAGTCGATCGCACGCATGACCAAGTCTCCGCTGTTCAGGAAGTCAGACGAACCTTGGCGAGACCGTGCTCTTCCAGAACCCGCAGAATTTCGTGATGTCCAAATGCCTCCGCCGGGGAAGCAAAACCAACCTTCCGTGGCGCCGCATGCGCCAAGTGGTGTGCGGCGAACGCCTGTATCAGCCCAGTCTGGCGATAACAACAGGTGCCGAAGACCACACATTGCGCGTAATCAGTCGAACCTCGGCCCACCACGACGTCAATCGTGCGCTGCTCGCGCGGGTTTTCGCGAGGCGGCGTTCCCGCCTGCACCGCGTTCGCCATCTCGGCGAGCTTCTTTTCCCGTTCTGCTTTGGGCAGCGGCCGAATCTGTTCTTCATACATTTTCTCGGTTGCCGCGACGCCTTCCATGATCTGCCGATCTAGCAAACCGCCCATCGAGCGCACATTCGCCACTTGCGGATGATTTTTGAACCACACTGGCTGCGGGAAGCCTCCCCACGCCAGCGCCAGCTGCGCTTGCAAATACCCGGGAATGGTCACGTCGTAGCGAGTCGCGCGCGGCCAAGCCTTGTATTGATTCTGCTCCAGATAATAAGCATCGGTTTGTATGACTGCAAAGATCGTCTGCGTGGAGCCAAAGGTCGGAATGCCTTTAAACATGGTGACAGTTTCGAGCGTATCAATTGCCCCAGACTGCAGACAAAGCCTGGCGGCGGCATCACTGACCGCGCACATAAAAGCAGTGGCGGGCGCAGCCAGAAGCCCGCGTTCGCCGAATTTCTCGCCCCATTTCTCCGCGACCTCGCGAATCCAGGTCTGTTCCCCGCCGATATCGATGTAGTGGCAACCGGCTTTCAAAGCCGCTTCAATGACTCTCGGTCCGTTATAGATAAATGGGCCGGCAGTGTTGCAAACCACCTTGGCGCCGTCGAAGAGGCGGGTGAGATCTTCGGTCGTGCCGGCGGTCTCCGCAATCTCACAATCAGCAGTTTCAATGCCGGGGACGTGATCCACCACATCCTTGATTTTTGAAGCGCTTCGGCCCGCGGCGATGAATGGCGTGTTGTATTCGCGGAGGAATTCGGCAATCAATCGCCCGGAGAAACCATTGGCCCCGTAAACGACCACCGGTCTTTTGCTCATGTGCGATGGCTCCTAAGGAAGGCAGTCCGCTATTGGCCCTGGCTCAGATGCCCGATTGTAGGCTAAAGTATCTTTTTTGCCAGTAGGCACTTTCTTGTAACCTATGGCACCTGTTCGAAGGTAGTAGAGCGGGCCTTCAGGCCCGCGCGGTCGGCGTTTTTCTTCGAGGCTAGGGAAGGTTCCGATCCAGACGCGGGGTAAGGCACCGCTCTACCACCCTGCTGGAAGGAGACAAGCGGTGGAAGAATATTACTGCCCCGTGAAGCTAACTACAGACGTCATTGGCGGCAAGTGGAAGCCGCTGATCCTGTTTTATCTCGAAAGCGGGACTAAACGGTTCGGAGAGCTTCGCAAATT
>DASPSE010000382.1:0-5731 GCA_035624085.1 Terriglobales bacterium | reverse complement strand
CATCCCGGGCACACCTGGGCATTGAGCGAGAGTCCCAACCTGGTGCGTGTCGGCATGGATGACTTCGCCTCCAAGCTGGCCGGGAAGATCCACAACATTACCCTGCCGCAGCGCGGCCAATGGTTGCGCCAGGGGCAGAAGGTTTGCACCTTGCACCGCGACGGCATTGCCGTGGATATGCTCTCGCCGATCGAAGGCAGCGTGTCCGACGTTAATGACGCTGTTGGAGCAGATCCCGAACTGGCCCGGAAAGATCCCTACGGCGAAGGCTGGCTGATCACCGTGCAGTCCCCCGATGCCAAAACCAATCTCAAGAATCTCCTCGGCGGCACGCTGGCGAGGTGGTGGACGGAAGAATCCGCAGGCCGCCTGCAGAGAAAGATGCCAACTCTACTTGGAGCACTGGCGCAGGATGGCGGTGTGGCGGTTGAAAACGTGGCCGCTGAGATTCCAGATAAGGATTGGGCAGCGCTGACGAAAGAATTCTTCCTGTCATAAGTCTGGCACGGCCGGATCGGAGGAGATCCGGCACTCGCCACGAGCCCCGGCAGGTCAAACCAAACCTGCCGGGGTTTTTCCATCCAGTCACTGGCTAAATCGATTTTTGCAATCGTTGTCATCACCAGTTTTGCCTTGAAAAACCGCGCCCGGCTGGAATAATCTTGCACGCATAACAAGACAGTGTCGGCATGTTTGGCCTTCGTCGTTGTTGCAGCTCGCAAGCTAAAACCTAAGGAGCACTCCTATGCGTACAGTAAAGTCGCTCACTCTTGTGATGTTCTTCCTGATGGCCGCCTTGGTGTGGGGGCAAGTTGCAACCACGTCCCTGCGTGGGACAGTGTTCGACGAAGCGGGCGCGGTCGTTAACGGAGCTACGGTCACGATCGAAGACCCGGCAACCGGATATACACGAACCGTGAAGACAACGGCTCAAGGCGACTACCAGTTTCCTCAGATACCTCCAGCCACTTATGTCCTGACCGCCACAGCCCACGGGTTCGCCACAATTAGACAGATGGGAATCAAGCTGTTAGTTGATACTCCTGCAACCATGAACGTCACGCTGAAGGTCGCTGCCGAGAATGTCACGGTCGAGGTAGCTGGAACCGCCCCGATGGTGAACACACAGAACGCGACGCTGGGACATGCCTTCGAGACGGAGCAGATCGCCAGCCTTCCATTTGAAGGTCGGGACCCTACGGGAATCCTGAGTCTGCAAGCAGGTGTGGTGTTCACCGGCAACAGTTCGCAGATCCAGTCCTCCGAAGACAGCCGCAGCGGTTCAGTGAGTGGCGCCCGCAGCGACCAGACCAATGTCACGCTCGATGGGGTAGACAACAACGATCAACTCCTCGGAACGGCCTTCCAGGGCGCGGTACGCGTGCCGCTGGATTCGCTGGAAGAATTCAAGGTGACTACCAGCAACTCAGATGCCGATACCGGACGCTCCTCCGGCGGGCAGGTATCACTCGTCACCAAAAGCGGCACCAATCATATTCACGGTGGAGTTTACGAATACTATCGTCCGACTTTCACCACGGCCAACGACTGGTTCAACAAACAGGCAGAGCTCAATGCCGGCGAGCTGAACGTACCGCCATTCCTGTTGCGAAATACGTTTGGCGCGTTCGTTGGTGGACCAATCAAGAAGGATCGGCTGTTTTACTTCTTGTCGTATGAAGGCCAGCGTAAGCGCGAAAACCTGCCAGTTACGCGCGAGGTGCCGAGCGCAGACCTGAGGCAAGGAATTATGCAGTACCCTTGTACGGGTAGCACAGGATGTCCGGCGAGTGGAGTAGAAACCCTGACCAGGGCAGATCTTATCGGCATGGATCCGAATTGCACCGGTTTAGGTACGTGCCCTCTCGGGCCCGGCCCGAACCCTGCGGCAATGCAGATCTTTCAACAGTATCCACTGCCCAACAGCAATACCATAGGTGACGGTTTCGATTTCCGCGGTTTTACCTTCTCCTCACCACTCCCGGCCAAATTGGACGCGTACGTCGGGAAAGTGGACTACAACATAACGGCGGACGGAAAGCACCGGCTATTTGTTCGCGGAATCCTCAACAACGACAACCAGGCGGATCGCACCAGTTCCAGCGGTTATGCCATTACAGGTAACGGCGGGGAACAGTTTCCCGGGCAGCCTCAGCAGACTGTGCTGCGCGACAACAACAAGGGTCTTAGCGCGGGATACACAGCGACCCTCAGCAACACTCTGATCAATAACTTTCATTTTGGCTTTGTGCGCCAAGGCTTGGATGAAGCCGGCCTTCAGACCCAGCCCTACGTAAATTTCCGCGGCATGGATAACATTAATGCGTTTACCCCCACGATCAACACCAATGTTCCGGTGTTTAACTGGGTGGACGACATTACAAAGATCAGGGGCAGCCATACCTTGCAGTTCGGCACCAACATTCGCAAGGTCGATAACGAGCGCGTCTCCAACGCACAATCGTTTTTCTTCGGCCAAACCAATGTTTACTGGCTATCCACTTCTTGCATCTCTTGTCCTGGTAACACTTCGCTGAACCCTGCGGCATTCGGATATCCGGCGGTCGAGACGTCGTTCGGCGCTAGCTACGATTTCGCCATGGCGGCTCTCGCCGGCTTAGTTACCATGGTCAACTCAAATTATGAGCTGAACAAAAACTTGGACGTGCTGCCCTCAGGAGATCTTGTTCCCCGCCACTTCCGCGATCACGAGTATGAATGGTATGCGCAGGATCAATGGCGGATAAAGCCCAACCTGACCTTTACATACGGAGCACGCTACAGTCTGCTGCAGCCGCCATACGAAACTACCGGGACACAGGTGTCCCCAACTATCAGCCTCGATAGCTGGTACAAGGATCGCGCGGCTGCCATGTTGCAGGGAAGCGTTTACGACCCGGTGATCCAGTTTGGTTTGTCGGGCCAGGCTAATGGCAAGGCGCCGTATTGGGCCTGGGACTATAAGGACATCGCGCCGCGCGTCGCTCTGGCTTACTCACCCAGTGGCGACAGCGGGTTGGGGCGAAAGCTTTGGGGCAGCGCAGGACAGACCTCGATCAGAGTTGGCTATGGGATGTATTACGACCACTTCGGCGAAGGCATCACCAACACTTTCGACCGAAACGGTTCGTTTGGCTTGACGACTTCCATCACCAACGCAGCCGGCATTCAAACCGTAGACGGGTCGGCCCGTTTTTCTGGGCTGTACAACATTCCTACGGTAAGCCAGACGGCAGTTGGCTCATGCACAGCGAATTGTCCGATTGTTGAGAAGCCCCCATCAGGCCCGTTTCCAGTTACTCCGCCCCTGGGGGTAGCTGCGGGTGGCTTTGCGATTTACTGGGGGCTGGACGACAAGTTGAAGACACCATATTCCCACGTGGTGGACTTCTCGATCGAGCGGCAACTGCCTAGAGGCTTCGTCTTTGAGGCTTCCTACGTAGGACGCTTCGCGCACCGTCTGCTGCAGGAGGAAGACCTCGCGGAACCGACCGACTTAGTCGATCCAGCAACCGGCCTGGACTATTTCCACGCCGCACAAGCTTTCGCTGCCCAATATTACGCCGGGAACTCCTTTTCGAGTGCCACTCCCCAGGTTGTTGGAACCAAGGCATACCAGTACTGGCAGGATGTTTTTCCGGGTGCGGCCGGGCAGGCATCGTCCGTTCTTGGAGAAGTGCCCAACGCCAACGGAACGATCACGCCCTGCAATGGCAGCGCCCCTATTGCTCCCACGACGCAGCTATCGGCGCCGCAGGCGATGTTTGATTTGTGGTGCAGCTTCAAGGGGAACGAAACCACCGCTCTCGAGATAGCAGACGTATTTTGTTTCCCCTCTTGTGCAACGATTCATGGCAAGGTCACGCCATACGCGTTTTACTCTCCACAGTTTTCCTCGCTTTTCGCCTGGAGAAGCGATGGCAACAGCTCTTACAACGGAGGACAGTTCAGCCTTCGGCGCCACGCAGGGGGATTGGAATTCGATCTCAACTACACCTACTCGAAATCGATTGATTTAGGCTCTAACGCCGAACGCATCAATGAATTCGAGGGTTTCGGACTCGGCAGCCAGATCATCAATTCCTGGATTCCCAATCAAAACCGGGGGGTTTCAGACTTCGACACGACTCACGCGATTAACGCGAACTGGATATACGAGTTGCCGGTCGGCAACGGCAAACAGGTCGGCAACAGCATGGGCCGGATTGCGAACGCTCTTTTCGGAGGGTGGAGCATTTCCGGTCTGGGGCGTTGGTCCACGGGATACCCATTCTCGACGTTCAGTCCCGAATGGGCTACAAACTTCCAGCTGGAGTCCCAAGGCGTGCTGATTGGCAATAAACCTGAAACCGGAAGTTTCACGGTGACTGAGGCAAATGGCGGTCCGGGACCTAACGTATTCAAGGACCCTGGAATCACGGATCCCAACAATCCCAATGCTGCCATCAATGTGTTTCGGCCCGCTTTCCCCGGGGAAAGAGGAGACCGGAACATCCTCCGTGGTCCCGGTACGTTTGATATCGATGCCGGTTTGAGCAAGGCCTGGCATACAACCGAGAGCCAGACTTTGAAGTTCACCTGGGAAGTGTTCAACGTCACCAACACTCCACGGTTCGACGTTGGGAACATGTCACTGGCTGGCAACACTAGTTTATCCAGCGTGACCAGCTTCGGAAACTTCACCTCTACGCTTTCCAATGCGCGGGTGATGGAGTTCGCCTTGCGCTACAGCTTCTAGATTTGGCGTTAACTTAATTCCCCGGCAGGCTACAAGCTGCCGGGTTTTCTATTGCTGCGACAGCTATGCACGCTTCCCGTACAATCTCCCTGAGCCATGCGCAAAGCTCTCCTGCTTTATAACCCATTGTCTGGACGGCGCCCCTGGCGTCGCTTGGCTGACATCGAAGCCGCAGCATCGGTGTTGCGCAGAAATGGTGTCGATGCTTCCACCACTCCTACTCGCGCCGCAGGTGATGCCACCGAGCAGGTGAGGCAAGCCATAGCCGAGGGCTGCGACACGATATTTGCCTGCGGGGGCGATGGCACCGTCCATGACGTATTGCAGGGATTGGTAGGCACGGATGCCTCCCTGGGGATTATTCCTATGGGGACTGCTAACTCGCTGGCTCATGATCTCGGCTTTCCGGAGTCCCCTGCCGGCGCCGCGCGCGCCGCTCTGAGTGCGAAGCCACGCCGCATGGCAGTGGGCCGGCTCGAGTACAGGGATTTTGCCGGAAAGCTTCAATGGCGCTATTTCACCCTGGCGGTTGGGATCGGAGTGGATGCTCATCTCTTTTACAACTTGAACCCGCTGGCAAAGCGGCACCTAGGCATGATGGCGTATTATGCGAAGGCAACTCGGCTGTGGCTCACTCACAAGATGGTGAACTTTGAAGTCGAAATCGCCGACGGAGCACCCGCGCGCCGCGACGAAGTTTCGCAACTGCTAGCAGTACGGATTCAGGACTTCGGTGGCATCCTGCGGGAACTCGCCCCGGGGGCTTCGCTGGAGCGGGATGATCTTCGCCTCGTGCTGTTTCACACCCGAAGCCGAGCGGCGTATCTGGGTTACGTTATTCGAGGGCTCCTGGGCAAGAGATGGCAGGTTCCGGGCATTGAGCTGATCCATAGCTCCGGTGTGAGTTGTCGCGTGTTGGCATCCGCGTCCCACGTCTCTCGAATGTTCGTCGAAGCCGATGGAGAATTGCTGGGAACGCTTCCGGCGCAAATC
>DASPSE010000370.1:0-9824 GCA_035624085.1 Terriglobales bacterium | reverse complement strand
GTTGTGCCTTCCAGTTCCTGCAGCAGTTCCCGCTGGCGCTTGTTGAGCTTGGTGGGGGTCTGGACCCGAAGCTCGACAAACAGGTCTCCCTTGCCGTGACCGTTCAAAACAGGCACGCCCTTGCCACGAATTCGCATGGTTGCGCCTGACTGCACGCCCTCGGGAATTCTCAAGTTGTGTTCGCCGTCAAGCGTTGGAATCCGAATCTCGGTTCCCAGAGCTGCCTGAGTGAATGAAATCGGGATGATGCAATGCAAGTCAGTGCCCTCGCGTTCGAAGAAGGGATGTTCCTTCACGTGGAGCACAACGTACAGATCGCCCGCCGGGCCGCCAAACGCGCCCGCTTCTCCCAAGCCGGAAAAACGAATTCGCGTGCCGTCTTCGACACCGGCGGGAATTGTGGCGTCCACGGTTCTTTGGCGCAAAAGGCGCCCCTCGCCTTTGCACTTGGGGCAGGGATCGGTGATCACACTACCCGCGCCCTGGCAGGTCGGACAAGTACGCGCCATGCTGAAAAATCCTTGCTGATAGCGCACCTGACCGCGTCCGCCGCAGGAGCGGCAGGTCACCGGCGCTTTACCCGCGGCAGCTCCCGACCCACGGCAGTCCTCGCAAGTTTCATGGCGGCGAACGGTGACTTGGGTTTCCTTGCCGAAAACCGCCTCCTCAAACTCAAGGGTGATGTCTTCGCGCAGATCGGGGCCGCGCTGGGCTCGGCTGCGGCGTCGTGTGCCTCCGCCGAACAGATCTCCAAAACCGAAGAAGTCGCCAAAAATTTCGCTGAAATCCTGAAAAACAGTTGGATCAAAGCCACCGCCTCCGGCTCCGCTAACTGCGGCGTGGCCAAAGCGATCATAGGCGGCGCGCTTATCGGCATCCGCAAGGATGGCGTAAGCCTCGCTGCATTCCTTAAATTTTTCTTCCGCGTCAGGGTTGTTCGGGTTGCGATCGGGATGGAATTGCAGCGCCAGTTTGCGATAGGCGCTCTTGATCTCCTGATCAGAGGCGCCGCGGCCGACCCCGAGCACCTCGTAGTAATCGCGTTTTACGTTACTGGCCAGAACTGTCCTTCAAATCCTTTTCGAGTAGTCGTTCGCATTAGAACAGAGAGACCAACGGTAGTGTCAATGCTTTGGGTTGCTGGCGACTTTGACCATTGCCGGCCGCAACAGGCGATCCTTCAACTTGTAGCCACGCTGCAATTCCTCCAGTATCTGATGATCTGGGACACCTGCGGTTTCGACCATCTCGATGGCTTCATGAAGACGCGGATCAAACGGTTCGCCTTTCGCCGGGATTGGACGCAAGCCCAGTTTCACCAATGAGTCTTGCAGTTGCTTATAGATGAGCTCGACCCCACTGCGAAGCTCTGACTTCTCGGACGCACTGGATTGGAGAGCTCGCTCGAAGCTGTCCAGAGTCGGCAGCAGCGCCTTAATCGCGTCTGCCAGGGCATACTCCCGAAAATCCTGCTGCTCGCGGGCGGCGCGCTTGCGGGCGTTTTCGAAATCTGCCTGCATCCGAGCCATCCGATCGACTAGGATGTCCCGCTCCTCTTTCAACTTTTGCAGCTCAGCGCTTTCGCCGCCCGCCCGCTCGCGTGGCGCTTCACCCGGCGCCGCTTGCGGGCTCTCCGCAGTATCATCCGACGCGGGCAGTTCATGCTCGGTATCGAGTCCCCGCGATTCTACTTCCGATTTGCCGTTTGTTCTTCCCATAAGGCTGTTTATTCCGATTCGTTAAGGATCTTGTCGAAGAGGCGCGCGATATAGGAGACCGCCGTGATGGTGTGCTGATAATCCAGGCGCGTCGGCCCTAGGACCGCGAGCGAGCCCATGACTTCACCACCCACGCGAGCGGGCGCTCCGATCAAAACGAGGTTGCGCATCGAGGGCAATGCCTGGTCGAGGCCAATCACCACGCGCACCGCCTCCTGCTTGGCATCCAGATACGCGCTCAGCAAGTCGACAACTTTTCGCTTTTCTTCCAGCGTCTGGAGCATCTCCTGCAAGCGTTGCCGGTCCTGCTCACCCGCAACCAGGTTGGCCGCTCCCTCGACGTAGACTGCTTGCGTGCTCTCGTCCGGCGAGAGGGCTCCTTGGCGATACAGCTGCTCGACTGACGTCATGAGCCGGTCATATTCGCCCCGCTCTTGCTCGAGCCGCCGCGCCAGCTCCGTTCGCATGACCTCGATCGTCCAGCCGCGGAAATTCTCGTTAATGTAGCGGGTCGCCATGTCCAGGTCGGCTTGCGAGAGATCCAGGCGCAGCACACGGTCCCGCACCACCCCCGACTTGGTAACCACGACAGCCAGAATCTTCTGATCGCCGAGGCGCGAGAAATACACGTGATCGAGCGCGTTCCTAGGTCCGCCGAGTGCCACTGCAACCCCCACGTTCTTCGAGATCAGCGACAGAACGTGCGAGGTACGCTCCATAAACTCCTGGACGTCGGTGATGCCGTGGAGCGAACCCTGAATGATGCTCTCATCTTCGCTGGAAATTCGGGCCTTGCCAGTGAGCTGTTCGACATAATAACGATAAGCTTCAGGACTGGGCACCCGGCCCGCGGAGGTATGAGGCTGCTCAAGATAGCCGGCATCTGCCAGGTCGGACATGACATTGCGAACGGTGGCCGGGCTGAGTCCTTCGCGGCTGGCCCGCGCAAGTGTGCGTGAACCCACTGGCTCACCTGTAGCAATGAAAGTCTCTACGATGGCAGTAAGTATTTCGCGTTCGCGTTCGCCGATTGGGGTTCCCGAAGGCATAAGTTTCTTGTGTCAGATTGAGCCGACGCGAGTGCTGGCTCCGATGCTAGCTAAGTTATTTAGATGCAACACTTACGTCGAGAGGTGCACCGCGCCCTACTTTGAATTTTAGGAAGCTTGCGGTTGGCTGTCAAGGATTAGCACTCCCGACTCAAGAATGCTAATTTCGCATTCAACCGACGAGCTGAAGGTACCATGGTGCTCGGTGCTGGGCCAAATGAAAAGTCCAATCACATCCATCGAGCGTGGGTTCGATAAAGATATGCGCGCACGTCCTACGGATCGTAGACGGAGGTGTGCATGCCGACGCGGCGAGCCTCTTCCTGCATGGCGTAGAGTCGTTGCTTTTCCTGATTGAGCATCTCCTGCATCTGCTCTAAACGTTCTCTCTGGCGTGCCTGATATCGGCTATATGGTCCTTCGTATTGGACGCCGCCAACGGGGTTTAGCAAAGCATTCATCCGGTCAACGTGCGCCTGCAACGCGGCGACTTTGTTTCCCTGCGCCTGAATGCGTGCTCTCCACTGTTGCGCGGCGCGCTGCTCGGCCAGCGGTCGATTAGTGAGGCGTTGATCGGCGTAGCCGTCCGACCTCTTCACGCCAGACACCATGCTCATCGGATCCGATGGACTCGATTCCGGCACTCCCGGCGGGGCCGCAGGCAGGTCCTGATTGGTAATCACCTTGGGCATCGTCCCGGCTGCTTCCTGAGCCTGCTGTTCCGCACGCTTCGTCCGCGCCACGTCGCCCAAAGACTCTCCCGGCTGGGACTGCGCAAAGACAGCCCCACTCAGCAACAATGCGATACTGAAACTCCTCAACAACACTTGCCACATAGCCCCTCCCGTAGTCGCGTCCGCCGAACATCGCGGAGGCACACTGGCTCAAGACTAGCTTCTATAAGGAGAACCCGAGCGGCGGCATCCTGTCGTTATCCAAAGGTGTAATTCCTCCCTTACGAAAGGTCCCAAGGCCGGGTGGCCAATTGGACGATGGGCTACCGAAGTCCGGAGCCCGGTCGCGGAGGTAATCCTCGATAACTCGTAGTTGTAAGAATCACCATTCCGCCAGGCTAGGCCACGTGGTTCGTTGCCAACGACCTTTTTCCAGATCCTGTGGTGCAGAGCGAATTCCCGCTGCAGGTCATTGCACCTTCTTCAAGAGGAAATTAAGCCAAGGTTGAAAATGGGTTGTCGACCGAATTTCCTCCGTCTTCCAAAATGCTATCTCTTGAAGTGTAGGAAACCGATCGATGAGTTCGCGGAAGGAAGTCGTGGTGTAGTTGCGGACAAACCTGCCATCCTCAGCGATTCGCTCGCCTTCGCCCTCTTTCAGCGACACGTAAAAGATCCCCCGCTGTTTTAGAGCTCGAATGAAGCGCGGGATCACCTCGGTTATTTCAACCTTCGGAATGTGGAGAAGGGAGGCGCAAGCCCAGATGCCATCAAACTGCTCTCGAAATTCCATGTTTTGGAAACGAAGGACCTCGCAATGGTGGCTTGTGAACGCTTCTGCCAGTTTAGCGAGTTCGCGAGAGGCATCAATCGCCGTAACACGGCGTCCCCTGTCTAAGAAGGCTTTGGTGTCCCGGCCCGAGCCACAGCCAGCATCCAGAATGTGCGATCCGGGGGCGAGCTCATTCAAGAATCTATCGTAAAGATCACTCAGATCGAGGTGCACGGTCGAGTCCATGTACGTCTTGGCATGCGTGTCGTAATAGCACTCCGTGTTCGTGCCGTAAGAGGGCGTTGTGTCGTATTTGATCATGCCGATGTTTAACTCCCTCCAGTGTCTGGGGGAGTTCTTAGACGGATGGTTCAGTCTCGCCAAGGTTTGTAAATGGCCGAGAGAATTGCATAATATGCCAGGTATTCCCCAGCGTGTCCATCAAATCTTCGGATGCGCCGTTTTAACCATCGAAAGAATTCTTGAATCCGCGAGCAGGGCGCATTTTCTATACCTTACGCGGAATGCAGCAGAAAGAGGCGAACTGCTGAAATCAGTGGTTTTGAACTGTGCCACGGTTGGCGTAAATCTCCGGCCGACATGCGGAAAACCTTTCGACTTGATTTTTCAGGGGGCCAAAAATGAAGAATGGTCGGGACGGGCAGATTTGAACTGCCGACCCCTCGCACCCCAAGCGAGTGCTCTACCAGGCTGAGCCACGTCCCGACACTGGCGAACCGAAGTTCGAACGGGGTTAACAAGAAATTCTACACCAGCAAGGCTGCGCGCGGGTAAACGAGGACGCGCTTCCTCGGACGTGAGCGTTGCAGGCACGGGCATTCTGGCCCGTGCGCTTATGTGTTTGCTCGAAACCGACTATAAGGGTTTCAAGCCGCGCCACGCTTCGGCAGTTTCTTGCCGCGATTCGCGCCACTTTTTGCTGCAACCGCCTTGATCTCCTCCTTTGCTCCTTTGATCGGATGCAGATGAGCCCCCGCTTCAGCAAGCGGACCGAAATGTTTGGCGTAACGGTTGCGAATGAAATCGGAGGCTTCGCCCTGCGTGCGTGGCAGTTCATCAGAGTCCAGACCGTCCGGAAATGATGGCCGGGTTAAATGGTGCACGCCCAAGACCATCTCCTGCTGATTAACGTCAAGCGGATGGTTCTTGGGATGGCGGATGCTGTTGGGTGAGGCAGTGACTCGTGGCAGAGTTGCGCGGGGCAGTTGTTGTGGCGCGTCTGTACGAGGCACGGCCTGCGAGAAAGCTTGGGTAAAGGCGTTGGCAGCGGCATCCCGCTTAGTGAGGAATTTTGGCAGACCGAAAATTTCTTTTGCGGTCGCGAGAATGGAGGTGTGTTGAAGCTGAGTAGAGAGCACAACGCCTTTGCCCACCCATGGTGAAACAATGACTGTGGGAACTCGCAAGCCCAACCGGTCAAACGCGAAGGATGGCGCGAATGAGGCATTGTCTCCGGGCGGCGGCGAATTGATTCCGTCCGGGTTCACCGCGGCAGGCGGGGCCACGTGATCATAGAAACCGCCGTGCTCATCGTAGTTGACGATCAGCACGCTCTGGTTCCACACGGCCGAATTGCTGCGTAGAGTCTCGTAGACGTCGGCGATCAGATTATCGCCATAACGAATATCTTCGGGCGCGTGCTCATCGTTGGCGAACTGACCGTCACTTGTGTTCAGAAATCGGGGAGCAATGAAGCAGTAGTTCGGAAGTGTTCCGCCCTGCACGTCCCCCTTGAATGCGTCATATTTCTTGAAACAGTTGGTTTGCTTGTTGATGCGCGAGAATTCACGCACCTCGTTCTGGTCGAACTCGTATGTCGACCAGGTGAGGCCCTTGCTCTGCAGGTTCTCGTAAATCGTGACCAGATTGAACTGCTGCTTCCAGACATTATGCGCCCAACCTGCTGAAGTGGCAGCATGTAAGTAAAGGCGGTTTGGCTGCGTTGGACCAGGAACTTCAGAAAACCAGTTATCGCATAGACAGAAGTTATCGGCGAGTGCCGTGAGCGAAGGCAGGCGGCTTTGCGCGAACGATTCCATAACAACCGCAAGCTCATTGTTGGGAGGGTTGTTCACATGGTCAGCAAACATTTCAGCCGAGTATGCTTGGACAAAGCCATCGTTCGTGGCTGCCTGCCCTTTGGCGGGGGTCTGAGTCGCAAAAAGTTGCTCGTTAGTTTGCTGGACGGAATGCCCCGGTCCTTGTCCCAAGTCAATGGCGAAAGGCGCGCCGTTGTTGACGACGAACTCGGGGTTGGTGCTGGATGCCGGGCTAGCCGGATTGAGAAGGTTGCTTTCGGTTCCCTTCAGACCATTGACTCCCGGGCGGAAGCCGAAAATGTGGTCGAAAGAGCGGTTCTCCATCATTAACACGACGAAATGCTGGATGTTGGGTTTCGGCATAGAAACTCCTCTACTAAACTCTCGGTCTTGAAGGTGGGAAGATCCGACCGACTGCGATTTGTGGCAAGCATTGTGCTCTCGTGTGGGAACGAATGTCAATGACTCCGTCAAGCCGGTACCTGTTACAGTTTCTGAAACTGTAACAGATCGCCAAGCCAGAAAAAGCCTGGCTGAGTGCGTTAGCGGAATTCAGTGTGTACGCTTGCGGCGTTGGCTGTGCTTGGGCTGTAATTCCTCGAATATCACAAACTGGATTTTCTTCTCCACCGGATCAAGACGATCTACGAGCACGCGAATCCGCTGCCCCAGCCGGTAGGTTTTGTGAGTTCGCTGGCCAATAATTTCCCGCGTATTCTCGTGGTAGGTGTAGCGGTCGTCTGTCAATGAGTTCAGCGGCACCAGGCCTTCGACGAAAAGATCGGTCAGCTCGACGAAAAATCCGAACTTCGTCACGCTGATAATCAGGCCATCGAAATCCTCGCCGATGCGGTTCTGCATGAACTTCACTTTCTTCCATTCCATGAGTTCGCGCTCGGCGTCGTCGGCGCGGCGCTCCGTTTGGCTTGATTCCTCGGCGATCTCATGAAGTTCTTCCAGGGGAATGGGACCGGTTAACGGTTCCACCAATTCGCGATGAGCGGTATGGTCGTGGCGCTTCGACCAAGGAGAAGGAGGCATGGTGGAGGCTTCCTTCGCGGGCGTCTGCGTCGCGCTATCTTCCTTCGGGTGGCGCAACACTTCTTTTAAGATGCGATGCACGATCAGGTCTGGATAGCGGCGGATGGGCGACGTAAAATGGGTATAAGTTGGCGCCGCCAAAGCGAAGTGTCCAAGATTCTCTTCCGAATATCTGGCCTGCTTCAGAGACCGTAACATCAGATACGAAAGAATCCGTTCTTCCGGCTTCCCGGCAATCTTTTCGGTCAACTTCTGATACATGCGGGGAGTGATGTGAACTTCTCCCGGAATCTCAATCTCCCGCGGGCGCTTGCCGGTGCCATAGCTGGCGCGACGATCAGTCTTGAACTGCATGCGCTGGATGGGCAGTGCGCCCACGCCGAGCGAATAGCCAAAAGTCGCGGCGATGATTTCGAAGTCGTAGACGCGCTTGGCATCCGGTTTCTCGTGGATCCGGTAAAGCGAGGCTATGCGCTTGCCCTGCAGATGTGAAGCGACGGTTTCATTTGCCGCCAGCATGAACTCTTCGATGAGGCGATGGGCAATGTTGCGCTCGGAACGCGCAATGCTTCTCATCAATCCGAATTCGTCGAATTCAATGACCGGCTCCGGCAGATCGAAATCAATCGAGCCTCGGCGTTCGCGCTTGCGATTGAGGATAAGCGCGAGGTTCCGCATCATTTCGAACGTGGCAACCAGATCGGCATAGCGCTTGCGGGCACCGGCATCGCCTTCCAGGATTGCATTCACATCGGTGTAGGTCATCCGTTCGGCTGAGCGAATAATGCCTTCGCACAATTCATATCCGACGATTTCGCCCTGGTGATCAATTTCCATTACGCAGGAGAGGACCAGCCGATCCACCCTGGGGCGAAGACTGCAGACATCGGTCGAGAGCTCGAGCGGCAGCATGGGCACGGCGCGATCGGGAAAGTAGACGCTGGTACCGCGCAGGCGCGCTTCCTGATCGATGGCTGAACTTGGCCGGACATAGTGAGCGACGTCGGCAATGTGGACTTGTAGCTCGAAATTGCCGTTGGCGAGCCGGTGGACAGTGACCGCGTCATCAAAGTCCCGAGCCGTTTCGCCATCGATGGTCACGACGGGGAGATCGCGAAAATCGCGGCGCTTCTGCGTCTCGCGTGCCGGAATAATGGACTCTGCAGCTTCCGCCTCTTCCAACACTTCTGGAGGGAAGCGGTGCGGCAGGTGGAATTTGCGAATAATGATTTCGACATCGACACCGAAATCGTCCTGGTAGCCGAGGATCTCGACGACACGCCCGCGCGGGTTCTGAGTGGCTGTCGGCCAGTCGGTGATTTCAACATCGACCACGACATTCTCCAGATCGTCCCAACCGGATCGGCGGGCCGCTTCTTCGCCCAAAACGCGGTGGACCGATTTCTTTTTCTTTGTAGCACCGCCGTCCTCGGCGGCTTTGGCAGCGTTTGCCGGCGAGATGCCGGCGCTGCTTGCATACTCCAGTCCCTGCGGGATCACAATTTCTTGCGTGATCTTCTCATCGATCGGAACAACATAATTGCCGCGATTGCCGTAATGGAAGATGCCGACAACCGTGGCGTGCGCACGGCTCACCGGCCGCACAATTCGTCCCTCGGCGCGGCCGTCGGGGCGAAGCGCGGTAACCTCGACCAGTACGCGGTCGCCGTGCATGGCTGAGCCAATGAATGGAGGTGGTATGAAAATGTCGCCGGAAATGCGGGCTTTGAGTCGTTCATCCATCGAACTGGTATCGGGGATCACAAAGCCGAAACCATCGCGATGCATGCTCAGTCGCCCTGCCAAAATGTTCTTGCCGGAGGCGGCTTGCGGAATTGCATAGCGGTCGGAATCCACTTGTCGAAGCTGCCCGCTGTTGACCAGCTTTTGCAGCCGCTCGGACAGTTCGCGGCGTTCCTCGCCATGCAGTCCCAGTTCCCTCACCAGCTGTTTGAAGCCGGCATGGCGCTTGGGCTGGCGCTCAATTTTCTTGAGGATGGCGGAATCGGAGACCATCGTCCGGGCAACGCCTCAGGTTTTAGAATACGCCCAGTTCTGGAGGAGCGTGAGTATAAGAACTGCCGGAATACGGCAGGAATTACATGACCACGACTGGCCGACCGCCGTTCTTAACTTGGTACGGGAATGCGAGAAAGTTGCGGAAAGCACATAATTTCCACAAGACGCGAGGCCAACTCGGGGAGTAAAATCCCGTTTGGTCACCGAAATGCGGCTTTGACCTCTCAATCTATTTCCAAGGAAAGGAATTACTGCGCCATGTGGAAGCCCACAACTCAGACTCCAACTACCCCAAGCCGGCCCGGCGAGGCGGAGCGTTCCGCGATGCCGACACCCATCACTCCAAGCACAACCGAGGCCGCGCCGGCGCCCCGTCCAGTGGCTGCCAGCACTGCGGATCAGGCGACCATCGGAAAATCGCTTGTGATTAAAGGTGAAGTGACCGGTTCGGAGTCGCTTTACATCGACGGGCGCGTGGAAGGTTCCATAAA
>DASPSE010000320.1:0-3003 GCA_035624085.1 Terriglobales bacterium | reverse complement strand
GGCGAAGAAGCGGTCGCACTGCTCAAAGCCGATCAGTGTCCGGAAGGGACATTCGACATCATTCTCGATGGCTCGCAACTGGGGCTGCAGATCCATGAATCTGTCGGGCACCCCATCGAACTCGACCGTGTGCTCGGCATGGAAGCGAATTTTGCCGGGACATCATTTCTTACTTTAGATAAGCTTCGCAAGTTGAGGTATGGAAGTGATTTAGTGAGCATCGTCGCCGATGCTCGCCAGGAGCACGGACCGGGTCTCGGAACATTTGCCTTCGACGAGGAAGGCGTTCCGGCGCAATGCACTCCGATCATCACCAATGGTTTGTTCACCGGCTATCTGAGCTCGCGGGAGACGGCGCCGGTGATCGGCTTAAACCGATCCGGCGGAACGCTGCGCGCAGAAGGCTGGAACCGGCTGCCGATCATCCGCATGACGAACGTCAGCATTCTGCCTGGAAAAAAGCCGCTCACGCCTGAGCAACTCATCGCCGGGACTGATCGCGGAGTTTACATGCAGACCAACCGCTCGTGGTCGATCGATGACAAGCGTTACAACTTCCAGTTTGGCACCGAGATAGGCTGGGAGATCAAGAACGGCAAGCGTACGCGCATGTTGAAGAATCCGTCGTACTCCGGAATTACCACTGAATTCTGGAACGCGATGGATGCAATCTGTTCGAAGGATGAGTGGGTGCTATGGGGCATCCCTCACTGCGGAAAAGGACAGCCGCAGCAGGTGATGGGCACGGGGCACGGAGCAGCGCCGGCGAGATTTCGCAACATCAAGGTCGGATCGGCCTACAAGGGGAATTAACCACAGAGGGCGCAGAGGACTACAGAGAAAGTTCTGAATGCTCACTCAAGATCAGAGCGCAGATATCTTCGCAAGGATTCGAAAGTATTCCGCCGCCGACGACGTAGAAGTCATCTTCTATGCTACGCGGAATGCGCTGACCCGCTTCGCCAACAATGTCATCCATCAAAACCTGGCGGAAGAGAACGTGTCGGTGTCGGTGCGGACGGTGTTCGCTGGCAGGACTGCGCGCGCTACAACCAACAAGCTGGACGACGACAGCCTGAGACGCGTAGTGCAAGCGTCAGAGAGTTTGGCAAAGGTTCAGCAGGCTGATCCTGATCTGCTCCGGATGATGACCGCTGGCGCTACGCGGCCAATTCCGCAACGTTTTTTTGGACAGACCGCCGCCATCACACCCGAGCACCGAGCCGAAACAGTTCATAAAATTGTTTCGGTCGCGAAGAAAAACAAGCTCATCACGGCAGGCATCGTCTCGAACTCGGAGTCAGCCGAGGGAATCTTCAACTCGCGCGGTCTGGCGCTATGGCATCGGCAGACTTCCTCGGAGATTTCCATCACGATGCTGGCAGAGGATTCGTCAGGCTGGCAGAAAGCCAATTCACCGAACGTGGACAATCTGGACGCCAACAATCTGGCGCAGATCGCAGCTCGCAAAGCGATCGAAGCCGCGAAGCCGCAGGAGATCCCAGCAGGGAAGTACACCGTCATTCTCGAACCCGCCGCAGTTCTGGACATTGTAGGATTCATGTTCTACGACTTCGGAGGTCTGGCCATCCTCGACCAGCGATCTTTCTTGACTAACCGGGTGGGAACGAGACTCTTCGGAGAAAACATCAATATTTACGATGACGCAGCTCATCCGCTGCAATCCGGATCTCCGTTCGATGGTGAGGGCATGCCTCGTCAGAAGGTGCAGCTAGTTGAGAATGGCTTGATCAAACGGTTGGTGTATGCCCGCGGCACCGCGGAGAAAATGAAGCACTCAGAGTTTAAAGACAAGGTTGGGCCTATCGAGCCCACCGGCCACGGCTTTCCGCTGCCCAACGAAATCGGGGAAGCGCCGATGAACATTGTCTTCGGCTCACCGAATGATCCGAAGCCCGTCGATCAAATGATTGCGTCTACGGAGCGCGGAATATTAGTGACGCGTCTGTGGTACATCCGCGAAGTGGATCCCTACGAGAAGATTCTGACCGGCATGACCCGCGATGGAACTTTCTATGTAGAGGACGGCAGAATTCGTCACGGAGTTCGCAACTTCCGCTTCAACGAGAGCCTGATTCACATGCTTTCGAACGTGGAGGCTATGGGAACGCCGGTGCGTTCCAGCGGAGAAGAATCCTTTGACATGGTTGTACCGGCGATGCAGGTGCGGGAGTTTAATTTCACGGAAGTGACAAGGTTCTAGCACTCAGCATTCAGCACTCAGCAGTCAGCCAGGCCAAATATCGCCTTCAACTTGCAACCCTCTCCGCTTCTACCTTGCGGATTAGCGATGCGAGCATTCGTTTCACTTCAACTACTCCATCATTCAAGGTTCGATAATCGGTTTCGCTCAAAAAGCGAAGATCATAAGCAAGCAGGAAGTGATACTCAAGTTCGCTCGCCGAACCGGCGGCAATATTCAGAAACCGTTGAAATTCGGCATTGCCGCGCTTCCCGCATCCTTCAGCAATGTTCGCTGCAATCGAGGCCGCGCAACTGCGAATCTGACTTGTCAGTCCATAGATCTCTCGCTGCGGAAAGTGCCTCGTGCCCTGATAGGCTGCCAGCGCTAGCTGATGAGCTTTCTGCCACACCAGCAACTCTCTGAAGTTCTTCATTTCAGTAGGTCCTTTCCTGGCTGAATGCTGACTGCTGAATGCTGACTGCTTTGCACTCGGCGTTCTGTGACTCCTGAACACTTTCCTAATTTCCCCGCAAGTTCATGGCCCTCAAGGGCTTATCCCTGTCAGTTCCATGACTTCGGTAACTTTCCTGCGCGGATTCGGGGGTGTAATCTGCGGGCGTAATGTCCAACAACGACTCATCGCCGGAGAAGGCGAAGCCGGGCGCGTTTCCGTGGAAAGAAAATGCGTCGTTGGCGGCGCCAGAAGGCGCGACATCGGCGTCCACAGCCAAGAAAGCGTACACGGACATGCAAAGCGCGGTACGTTTTCCGATCAAGCTGCCGATTTCTCTAAAATC
>DASPSE010000305.1:0-2479 GCA_035624085.1 Terriglobales bacterium | reverse complement strand
CTTGTTCCGCAAGGCAGCAAGCGTGGCGACAAAGCCGTTTATTTACCTTTCGGCCGGTGTGAGCAATGCCGAGTTTACGGAATCGCTCGAACTGGCTGCAGAAGCTGGCGTGAAGTTCAACGGCGTGCTTTGCGGCCGGGCGACTTGGAAAGATGGCATTCCGGTCTATGCTAAGCAGGGCGCAGACGCTTTTCGCAAGTGGCTACAGAACGAGGGCGCAAAGAACATCAACAATGTGAACGAGCGCCTGAAGGCAGCCACGCCGTGGTTCTCGATTTACGATGTTGAGCCGGCGATGGCGGGCGTGCACTAGAATTTCAGCAATTCAGATTTCCGAATGTAGAATTGGCGGGCGCATTTGCCTGCCTTCTTTGGAATCGCAATGGAGGACGCTATGGGACCCTCCACCACAAGTTCGTTTGCGTTACTGCTTCTCACCGCGTTCCTGCCGAAGTTTGTTGTCCCGGACTTTCCCGATCTGACGATCGAGACTCGCCGGACAATGGCCGACTGGCACTCGAGCGTGGATACCCTGTTCCTAAAGGGAGCGCGTCAGCGGAACGAGTCCGTGACAGAACGACCATCCCCCGGAAAGTCCATCGACATCACGCAATGTGACGTGCGGCGCAGATACATTCTCGCCGACAACTGGAAGACCTACGCCTCTTTTCCAATCGAGGAATGGTCCGAACGGATGAGGCATGCTCGTCCGCTTCCGCAGCCAGAGTTGACCGGAGCAGAGGTGAACGTGACCATCGATTCGGTGGACACGGGCGAGCGGCGCAAATTGGGCAGCTTGGAAGCTCGACATGTAAAGACCACAACGAGGGTAGAACCGGGCCCAGGCGCGGTTACCCCTGCAAGCGTAACTGAGGTTGACGGCTGGTATATCGACCTGCGCGGCTTTGGTTGTCAGGACTCGCGAAATGTTGGAATCGCATGGGGTGCCCTATGGTCGGGCAAGCAGGATCGCATGGTGATAAGACGGCTAGGCAAGTCGCCGCGCGGATACGCCGTCGAAGAGACCAGTCGAAAAATTGAAGGCAGCCGAACTACGATTTCCAAAGTCGAATTGCTCGATTTCTCCGAAGCACCACTTGATGCTTCGCTGTTCGAATTGCCCGCGGGTTACCGTCCTGCCTTGCGCACACCGCATGGTGGCCATGACATGACCAAGCCCGATACGTTCGCTAATCGCCTACAAGTTTATTGGGACTATTGGACCGCGTCGGCACGGCGCTGGTTTCGATAGAATCACACTGCACTCAGCTAAAGGCTGTCCGGGCATCGGCGTGGCCGCGCTTGCAACGCCAGTCGAGAGCCTGCCCTGAGCGAGCTCAGTGAGTCGAACGGGGATCTGCATTTCTGGAAAACGTTCATGAACCAGCGCACGCCAACCGCCCTCATCACCGGCGCCTCCGGCGGCATCGGATATGAAGTGGCCAAACTTTTTGCCGCCGATCATCACAATGTCGTGCTGGTGGCACGCAGTGTTGGCAAGCTCACGAAATTTGCCGACGACCTTCAACGGCAGTACGGCGTTTCGGCCAAGCCAATCGCGCTCGACCTCACCGCCGCGCCAGCACCGCAATTTCTGTTCGATCAACTGCAGCGTGAAGACATGGCGGTTGATGTTCTCGTGAACAATGCCGGATACGGCAGGATGGGACGCTTCTCGGATCTGCCGCTTGGGGACGATCTCGGACAGATTCAGCTCAACGTCACGGCGCTCACTCATCTGACAAAATTGTTTCTTGCTCCCATGCTGGAACGACGCGCGGGCAAAATTCTGAATGTGGCTTCTACGGCGGGTTTCCAGCCCGGTCCGCTGATGGCCGTGTATTACGCCACAAAAGCGTACGTGATCTCGTTCTCCGAGGCACTTGCGAATGAGCTGCAAGGATCAGGCGTCACCGTAACCTGCTTATGTCCAGGAGCAACGGACACCGGATTTCAAAGCCGTGCCGGGACGGAGAACACGATGCTTTTCCGCAAGCTTCGTCCTATGAATGCTGAGACCGTCGCCCGCGATGGCTATCGCGGATTGATGGCGGGAAACACGCTGGTGATCTCCGGATTCAGAAACTGGCTATTGGCGGAGGCCACGCGCTTCGGGCCGAGGAAGCTGGTAACGGCGATCTCGCGGAAAGTGATGGATCAGGCGAAATAGACTCCACGTAGCGGCGGACGCCCTCGTCCGTCGGAGTTCGCCTGCTGTCGAGCTGCGCTCGTCTGAACAGCCGAGGGCGTCTGTCGATACGTGGCTCTTGCTGAGGGCTGACGGCTGGAGTCTGACAGCTGCTTCTACTCCCACTCGATCGTCCCTGGCGGCTTCGAGGTGATGTCGTAGACCACGCGGTTTACGCCTTTGACTTCGTTCACAATCCGGCTAGAGACGGTCTTTAGAACTTCATGCGGCAGCGGAACCCAGTCGGCGGTCATGCCGTCCTCGGAATGAACGGCGCGAATCGCGCACGTG
>DASPSE010000290.1:0-4674 GCA_035624085.1 Terriglobales bacterium | reverse complement strand
TCCACGCCCCAGCGGTAGCCTCCCATGTCTCCGCTGGTGCGTACCACGCGATGACAGGGAATCGCAACTGCGACTGGATTAGTGGCACAGGCTCGGGCGACAGCCCGTGACGCTGATGGTTGTCCAATGGCCTTTGCAACGGCAGCATATGAGTGAGTTTCGCCGAAAGGAATCCTCTGCAGGTGCGACCAGACGCGCCGCTGAAATGCAGTCGCTTGAATATCGAGCGGGAGGGTTGCGTTCAGCTTTTCGCCGTGCATTTTCGTGAGCAGATTATCTTTCCAATCGCGCATAAAATTATCGTCACGGCGGCGGATCGCAAAGGGAAATTCGTGTTTGAGTCCCTGTTCGAGTTCTTCGTCGGAATCGGCGAACTGGATTGCGCAAATGCCTTTATCCGTGGCTGCAATCAACATGCGCCCCAATGGTGAAGCAGCGCAGGTGTAGCGAATCTGGGCTGCAATCGCGCCCCTGCGATACTTGTCCGGCGTCATGCCGAGCTGCGATGCCGTCCGCTCATACAACCGGCTGCTCGAGCTGTATCCCGCGTCATACATCGCGCGGGTAACTGAATGACCGGCGCGCAGATTGCTCTTAAGCTGGTTCATACGGCAGGAATCGGCATAGGATTTCGGCGTGATCCCCAGCACGGACTTGAATGTCCGCTGCAGATGAAAAGGACTCTGTCGGAATTCGCTGCCCAGCCGGCCGAGGGTGAGCGGCTCGTCGAGATGTTGCTCAATGTAACGGCAAACTGCCCTGACCAGCCGCAAACGGCGGTTGCCACCGATTGCTTTCGGCCGACATCGCAGACAGGCCCTGAAACCGGCCTTTTCGGCTTCCTCCGGCTGGCGGAAAAACGAAACATTCTCGCGACGCGGTCGCTTCGAGGGGCACGATGGCCGACAATACACGCCAGTCGAGGACACGGCAAAAACAAAACTCCCGTCCTGACTGGAATCGCGGGCCTGCACCGCTTGCCACCATTGACTTTCGTGGTTTTGTGCCACCGCCAGAGGCTCCGTCAAATTGAGTATCGCATTGGTCGTCATAATGGCCCAAGCCTAAGGCCCGGCGGCGCAACGAACCATCCACTTCTTGCGCTCAAACTAAAATAGTTGCGGCATGTTCGAAAAGCACTATTTGAAAGCGCTGCTGTTCGCCGTCCCTTTAATATTCCTTATCATGATGATGAGCGGGAACAGAGTACCGATGCAGCAGGCTTCATCTTCAGAAATCGTGGCTACGTATGTTGATCACGAAATCACACTTGACGCTGCACACCCTGCTGCAGAATGGCAACAAACTCACCCGCTGGCTTTCTCCGCCGACTGGCAGGGCAAGAACCCCGACCCTGCCCGCCAAACGCAGGTGCAGATTTTGTGGTCGGATCGGACTCTGTACTTGCGGTTTGAATGGCGCTATCGGGAGCTCTACGTATTCGAAGACTCCGAACCCAATGGCCGCCGCGACCATTTGTGGGATCGCGACGTGGCCGAGGCTTTCTTGCAGCCTGATCCTTCTCGCTCGCGCTTCTATCGCGAGTTTGAAGTAAGCCCCAACGGCATGTGGATTGATCTCGACATCTTTCCCGGCGGGCTGTTGGATCTCAAGAGTGGCTTGCAGCGGTCGGCAGTTCTCGACCCCCAATCGCACACCTGGGTGGCCGAGCTGGCGATTCCTATGACTGCGCTTACTGCACAATTTGATCCGACGAAAATCTGGCGAGCGAACTTCTATCGGGTCGAAGGCTCCAGAGAACCGCGCGCTTATCTGGCCTGGCAACCGACGCATACGCCAACGCCCAACTTTCACGTTCCCGGCGCATTTGGGGTGTTGCGATTTGCGGGAGCGTCCAGGAAGTGATGACTGGGAGTTAGTCCGCCATGGGCGGCTGCAGCAGTGCGAAGGTATGCGGCACTCCGGATCGTTTGCGCAGTTCAGCGAGCAAGGCGTTCGCGGCATTTTCGTAGGTCTTGTTGGAATCCGAAGGGTCGGCCCAAACCGCGTCATAGACAATCTGGGCCGCCTCTCTCAAATCCATCTGCAGAGCCGCTTCCAGTATGTCGACGCGCTCCTGCAGTTGTTCGTAGCAATCATGGCAAATAGCGGCCACCGCAAACCCGCTCGGGTGGTGTTCTTCTCTCACGCAACGCGCAAATGCGGCTGGTGGACCCGAAGTTTGCAAGGTGGCCATCCGTGCCTTGAACTCGCGCAGGAAGCGCTCCCGTTCCTGCTCAAGCAGAGCGGGGTCAGGCAATTGCTCGCTTGGAGCTACCCGGGCCGGTACCTTGATCGCGGTAACAGCAACCCGCTCGGAACTCTTGCAGACCGGACAGACCTTCAGATCGGCCGGGTAGTACGTCCGGCACTTCGCGCACGGCAAGCCGTAGCCTGCTGGCTTACGAGCAACTTCGCCAGCGGATGGAGCTGCGTGCCCGGGTCGTGCGGGCTGAACTTCCGGTTGGGTTCTTGCACCGCTTGCCGCCGCCGACGGTGTCGCACTCATGCTGTACCCCTCGTTAATTCAAGCACCCCGCCGATCACGCCTACTCATTGTAGAGACGGTGTTTGCACCTGCCGAGAGCACGGTAGTTCAGCACCCAAGCGCGCGAGGCGTGAAAGGGCTTACTGATGCCTATCGGCAGGAATGGTCTTTGGATTAGCTACCTGACGCGGTTGACGGAATAATGCCTCTCCAGTAAGGTTAGATTAGGCGTTCGATGCTCCTGTTGGAGGTTCGTTATGTTTGATGGCCTATTTCAGCCGATGCACCTTCTGGTCATTTTCTTCATTGCTTTGCTGGTGTTCGGCCCCAAGAAGCTGCCCGAACTGGGCAAGGGGCTCGGCGAAGGCATTCGCGCCTTGAAAGAGGGGATGAAGGATCAATCGGACCAGCCTAAGAGTGCAAGCACGGAAACTAAGGGCCCCGAAGTGAAAAGCTAAAGGCCGACAAGTTCCGTGTTCCCGGCGTTGTCCTGCCAGCTTTTTTCCAAAGATCTGCCTGGGTTAAGAGCCTTAGCTCTGTCCCACGGTGTGCCCAGACGCTTTCTCAGGCCCCGATTACCTTAACCCCTCTACAAGGTAAAGGTCGGCCAACATGCGGTGGTATCCGTAGACACAATTCTGGGCATCGGGTGTCAAGAGAATCGGACCGATATTCTCGACCCCGGCGGGATCGGATGGCATGAGCTGCTTCCAGCGGGTGCGCTGTCCGGTTTGAAGATCGAGGCGATCCACCTGCGCCGGCAATTCACCCGGCTGGTAGATATACAGGGAACGGCCATCCGAGCTGAAGGTGATGGGCTGCTCTCCGGGATTGAGTCCGTTCACCACCCGTGGCTCGCCGCCTCCAACAGGATAGAGATATCCCTTTTGGTCCGGACCGATTCCGGCTACCCACTGAGCATCGGGGCTGATGACAAACCTTGTGCCATTCACCCCTTCAGGCGTGATTGCCTGGCTTTTTCCCGAAGCCATATCGAAGACGTATAAGCGTACTCCCCTTCCGGGTTCGTTTCCTGAGAACAGGATGCGCTTCCCGTCGGGAAACCAATGCGCGAACGCGTGGTTGACATTGTCCTTGGTCAGCTCTTTGGGCTCGCCAGCACCAGTGGTCAAGAGCTTCAATTGTGTAGGCGAATCTTGTGTCACCGCGACCACCCATTTTCCGTCGGGAGACAGCGCTCTCGCTCCTCCTTCTCCCAGCAGGACGGCCGGAGAGCCGTCCGTTTTGCGAATGTACACCGCGTAGGACAACCCGCCGGATTTGGAGTAGGACAGCGCTCCTCCACCGCCTTCCTCGTCAAACAAAAGGGTCTTGCCATCCGGCGAAAGGTCAGCTGGGTAGGAGTAGTCCAGCCACGAGAGCTCGTGCTCTTTGGAAACGTTTCCGGTAACACCCATCAACTCGCGTCGCCAACTGGCACGCATCAAGAGCACTCGCCCATCCTTGGCGATATCCAACAACATCAGGGCACCCGGCAATCGCAGAACCATCCGCTCTTTCCCGTCAAGCGTCACGGCATAAAGGGTCCGATCCGTTCCGGTCTTGCTGGCCGTGAACCAGATCTCCTTACCATCTGGAGACCATGCCAATCCCTGTACCGTGAACCATTCGCCCGCGAGAACTTTCTTGTTTCCCTTCAGATCGACCATGGCGACCGAACCAGCGTCGTCACCTTGGGTGGGATGGTCGAGAAAAGCGATCAAATCTCCCTTCGGTGAAACCCGTGGGTGACCGACCCACCCTCCAGTTTCATAAAGTGGTTTCCCTATGGGATATTCCAGCCGGTTCTTTCCGCCGTAATCACGCACCACAGCCAGGTTGCTGCCGTCCGGTCCCCAATCCGCCCACTGCACTTGCTCCAGCACGTCACGAGGAGCGCCGCCGGCCAGTGGCGCTCTGGCCAGCGTGCCCATGTTCACCCAGGTCCCGATAGCCTTACTGTCCAACAGAACGGCCAACTCAGCAGTGGAGGACACGGACATGAGCTGGGTGTGGCTGAGCCCCATAGAGCGCGATTCTGGCGCCTCTGGACGGGCCGTGAACACATCCGTGGGATTGCCTTGCCATGCAGCGCTGTAGAGAATTGTCTGCCCGTCCGGGGCAAAGCGGGCAGCCCGGATGCTGCCCCGGCGGAAGGTCAGCTGCCGATAGATTGGCGGCGGCAG
>DASPSE010000271.1:0-46019 GCA_035624085.1 Terriglobales bacterium | reverse complement strand
CCGACGCTCATGGCCACAACCCAGACATCCTGTTCCACCCCCGCAGTAATGTCAGCGGGATTGGGATAAGGTTTCTCACTGAACTCGAGATCGCCGCCGCGAACGTAGGCGATCGATTCGGCGTCGGGGGCCCAAGCCAGGTCGCCGATGTCTTGCCCATCATCGTCCGTGTATTTCGTAACCTGGTGTGCGGTGTAGCCCTTGCCGTCTTTGGCAGGTTCAGCAATCCAGATGTTCCGCTTCCCTTCCGCATTGAAAATCCACGCCACCCTGCCCTTGGCCGGGGCCACAATCAAGCCGCTGGGGAATGGCGCGCTGAGGACCTGCTGGATGGTGAATGCCTGGCCGGGATCGTTCGCGGCGAAGCCAAGAGGTGACCAGATGATGAGCAGAGACGCTGTCAATCGAACGATAAGCTTCATTAATGCGATCTCCTTTCAAGTCAAAAACCTGAACGCGGGATTATAAATGGCCTCCTCTGCAGACAGGAATGTCCGCGCCACGCGTTTCGTTCGTGGCCGATGGCATGGAGTAATATGTTTGTGCAATCGGCGCACGCTGCATCCTGTACGCGTCTGCAAGGCTTCCAGCCAGAGAGAACCATGAGCCAGAAATTCCGCGTTTTTGCTACCTGCGATATTGGCGAATCAATTGAGCTGTTGCGCAAACGAGGTTACGACGTGGAGGTCTATCCCAAACCCGAGGCGCCTCCGAAGAGCCTGATCGTGGAGAAGGTGAAGTCCGGCATTGATGGGCTTATCACCACGTTGCGCGATCCAATTGACGCCGAGATCTTCGAGGCTGGCAAGGGACATCTGAAAGTAGTCGCGCAATACGCGGTGGGCTTCGACAACATCAATCGCGCCGATGCCAACCGCTACCAGATTCCGTTCACACACACGCCGGATGTGCTCACGGAAGCCACCGCCGAGTTTGCGTTCTTTATGCTCGGCGTGCTGGCGCGAAAGATGTGGTCGGCAGAGCATCTTACTCGCAACAATCAGTGGGGATATTGGCATCCCTATCTGCCTTTTCTCGGAGACGAGGTCACGGGAAAGACCATCGCTGTCATTGGCACGGGGCGCATAGGGCTGGCGCTGATCAAGAAGTGCACCGGATTCGACATGAATATTCTGTGCTACGACACGGCCTATCAGAATCACGACTACGTCAAGGCGATTCAGGAGATGAAGGACCTGCGGCATGCGCGCGGGATTTCGCGTGACAAAACCTGGATCAAGTACGTTGAGTTCGAAGAGGCGCTGGCGGACGCGGATTTTGTCAGCGTGCATGTGCCACTGCTGCGGGAGGGCGAGAGCTCGACCCCGACTTATCACCTGTTCAACGAGCGCACTTTGCGGATGATGAAGCCGACTGCATTCTTGATCAATAATTCGCGCGGGCCAGTAGTGGATGAGCCGGCTTTAGCGAAGGCACTGCGGGAGAACTGGATTGCCGGAGCCGCGCTCGATGTCTACGAGACCGAGCCGTTGCCCCCAGATTCGCCTCTGCGCGATCCGGCGATTGAAGACCGTATCCGCCTATATCCGCACTTTGCCAGTGCGGCACGCATTACACGGCTTTCGAGCGATCCTATGCGCGGAATGGCGGGACGCTGCGTGCAAGGGCTGATCGATGTGCTGGAGAAGAATTACGGCGGCGACATCACCAAGATGCCATACGTCGTGAATAAAGAAGCGTTTGGGAAGAGTTAACCGCAAAGCCCGCGAAGAAATTCCGCGAAGAACGCGAAGAAAAATTCCGAAGGATTACTCCGATACGTGGTGTTCTTCACTGCTTTGAGCGCGAAGGACGCGGTCGACGAAGTAAGGCGCACGCCGTGTAGGCTCGTGGTAGTGGCGCACCTGCATCTCGCCGAGCAGTCCGATAGCCAGCATGTTCAGGCCAGCCAGGAGAAGAACTGCGGCAAAGATCATGAGCGGGCCATGCTGGGTCATCACATCGGCGTGGTTCAAAAATTTTTCAACCAGCAGCCAAATCGTCACACCGCTTCCCGCGAACAGGCTGAACATCCCTACGGTGCCGAAGAAGTGTAACGGCCGGGAGAGATAACGCAACAGAAAGCGAATTGTCATCAGATCAAAAAACACCCGGAAGGTGCGAGAGATTCCGTAGTGTGACGTCCCGCGCTCGCGGTTGACATTGCGAATCGGGACCTCGCAAATGGTAGCTCCATACCAGGATGCTAAAGCCGGAATGAAGCGGTGCAACTCGCCGTAGAGTGGGACCTGCTCGAGAATCTCGCGGCGGTAGGCTTTGAACGTAGTTCCGAAGTCGTGGATTTCGACGCCGCTCAATTTGGCCATCAGCCAGTTGGCGCAGCGTGAGGGAATGCGGCGCAGCCAGAGATTGTCGATACGGCGCTTGCGCCAGCCGCTGACGATGTCGTATCCTTCGGCGATTTTCTCCAGAAACAACGGGATGTCGGCCGGATCGTGCTGCAGGTCGCCGTCCATGGCGATGATGTAGTCTCCGCGGGCATGGTCAAAACCGGCGGCTAGAGCCGAAGTCTGGCCGAAGTTGCGGCGTAACCGAACCACGGCGACGCGGCTGTCCACGGCGGCAATCTCGCGCAGCAAGTGGAAGGTGCGATCGCCGGAGCCGTCGTCCACGAACACGATTTCAAAGCTGCCACCGCTTGCCTCCATGACCGCCTTGAGCCGGTCATAAAGGTCGGTCACGTTATCCTGCTCGTTGTGCAGCGGTACGACAATCGAGTATTTGGGCATCGAGCCTTTATTATAACCAGCGGGGATTTCCCATGTTACCTACAATCACCAGGGTCGCATTTGCGGAACCAGAACGATAACAGACAACAGCTTCTTTTTTGTTGTATTTTAGGAGCTGGTTTCCCGGTAAAATGTGCGACGTTGATGTATGCCAGCGGGAGGGGAGCCCGCATCCATGGATAGCTTGGTATTGATCATGTTCGGGAGCGTTATTGCTACCCTAACGGGGCTAAACTTTATGGAGCTGCGGAAAATCCGCAAGCGGCTTGAGCGCAATGATGCCATCCAGGAGGCGAAGAAAGCCTCGCCTGCTATGGTTACCCAGTCGGCGCGGTCTTAAAGCTCCGCTGCGCTCTTACGAGCAGTTGTGCCCCGCGCGCTTAAGTTTGGCCACAACGTATGCGCCGCATTCCGCGAGGATGGCGCAAGTCAGGATTCCTCGAAACCCAGCGATTGACATGATGCATTGACCAATCGCCTATAATTCCGTTTCTCGCGGACCACCTCCGAACAGGAGAAACGGAATTGAACACTTCCTCGAATTGCAGTTCCCTTCAGCGCCGCCGCTTTTTGCAAAGCAGCTTGGCCAGCGGCATTGCTATGGCCGGGTTGCCCGCACTGGCTGGCGCTCGCGCGATTGTGCCGTCTACTTCCGCAGAAACTCCGCCCAGGCCGTTTGAGTTGGATGAAATGACGATAGCCGACCTGCAGGCGGGAATGGCTTCGGGCAAATACACTTCACGCTCCATGACCGAGAAATACCTGGCGAGAATCGAAGAGATCGACAAGGGCGGACCAGCGCTGGCCAGCGTGATCGAGCTTAACCCCGACGCTCTGGCGATCGCTGACGCGTTCGACAAAGAGCGTAAAACAGGTCGCGTCCGCGGACCGCTGCACGGAATCCCGGTGCTGATCAAGGACAACATCGACACCGCGGATCGCATGCAAACCACAGCGGGATCACTCGCGCTGCTGGGGTCACGTCCGCTTAGAGATTCGTTCGTCGCACAGAAATTACGCGAGGCCGGCGCTGTCATTTTGGGAAAGACCAATCTTAGCGAGTGGGCGAACATTCGTTCCTCTCATTCAAGCAGCGGCTGGAGCGGTCGCGGGGGGCAGACGAAAAACCCTTACGCACTGGATCGTAATCCCTGCGGATCGAGTTCCGGATCAGGAGCGGCGGTCGCAGCCAATCTTTGCGCTGTGGCGGTCGGCACAGAGACCGACGGTTCCGTAGTGTGCCCGTCGTCGGCGAATGGAATTGTAGGAATTAAGCCGACGCTAGGCCTGGTGAGCCGCGCCGGGGTCATCCCGATCGCCCACAGCCAGGACACGCCCGGCCCGATGGCACGAACCGTAAGAGACACAGCCATCCTGCTGACCGCCATGACTGGAGTTGATCCACGCGACAGCACCACCGCGACCGGTCAGGGGAAGGCTGCCGACTACACTCGTTATCTTGACCCTAACGGATTGCGAGGCGCACGCATTGGCGTCGCGCGAAAATACTTCGGCTTTAACGACGCTGTGGATCAGCTCATGAATGACTTGCTTGCCGAGATGAAGCGCGCCGGGGCGGAACTCGTCGATCCTGCTGATTTGCCATCACACGGGAAGTTCGATGACACCGAGCTCACGGTCCTGCTCTACGAATTGAAAGCTGATCTCAATGCTTATTTAGCCGGGCGGCCAGGAGCTCCCGCGTCACTGAAAGAAATCATCGATTTCAACGACCGGAATAAGGAAAAGGAGATGCCGTATTTCGGACAGGATCTTTTTTTGAAAGCCCAGGAAAAAGGGCCTCTGACAACCAAGGAGTATACCGATGCGCTGGAGGCGAATCACCGTTTGGCGCAAAAGGAAGGCATCGATGCGGTGATGGACCAGTTCAAGCTCGATGCCATCGTTGCGCCGACGGGAAGTCCGGCGTGGGTGACGGATTGGATCAATGGCGATCATGCTCCCGGCGGAAGTTCGAATGCCGCGGCAGTTGCCGGGTATCCGGATATCACCGTTCCGGCGGGATTCATATTCGGCTTGCCGGTTGGCATTTCATTTTTCGGGCGAGCATGGAGCGAGCCCGCGCTGTTTAAGATCGCGTATGGGTTTGAGCAGCTGACAAAAGCGAGGAAGGCGCCGGAATTCATGCCAACGGTCGCCCAATAATTCCTTTCTCGCACGGTGAGCTTGCCCCTCAGCGAAGTCCATTGAACGCCTGCGCACACATTACTACTCCTGTTTCAGCGCTTTGATCGGGTCGGGCCGCAAGTCCCACATTCTTGCGACTTAAGCGCAAGATTTTGCACCGTTCCCAGAACAGTCAATTTTGCCTATAATCATTCGCGCTCGGGAACGCCTGAACATCTGGCCGGGGGAGAAATGCACTGGATCAAGTTGCTGATGGAGGGGTGGGTTTTGCTGGGAATTGTGACCGTCATAGTGGGAGTCATCTGGACTAACAAGCAACGCAACGAATTGAGTAAACCAACAACCAACCTAGTAGGACTGGGTCGCACACAAGGACAGTCGGGCGGGCCGATTTCCGAAAAATGTGGGTCTTTCCGCGCGGCTTCTTCGCTTTATTAGGTAGAGGCCGAGTTTGGATCGTGGGACGGAAGATAGCCAGGCATCAAGGTCTGCGATCCCGCTAACCACGTTCTAAGAAAAACCGACCGAAAAACGGAGGCTCGCGATGTCATTAGACACGAGACTTTCCATCGGATTGAGAGCGGCCCTGCCGATCTTTGCTGTGACCCTGTTGCTGATGAGCACGTACGCGGCAGCCCAGCAAGAAACGATCCTGCATAACTTCTGCAACAGCAAGGACGGGTGCGAACCCTACGCCGGCCTGATCTTCGATGGCTCCGGCAATCTCTACGGCACGACGGTTTCAGGCGGCGATCCGGGCGGCGGCATAGTGTTCGAGTTGACGCCTCCGACTCCACCGGCCACGCAGTGGACGGAGACGAAGCTGCATAACTTCGGCAACGGCGACGACGGGAACTCTCCCTACGGGGGCGTGATCTTTGATTCCTCCGGCAATCTTTACGGTACGACCACTTACGGCGGCGGTAGCGCAACATGCAATGAGCCAGATTCTACCGGCTGCGGGACGGCGTTCGAGTTGATAGCGCCGATCTCACCGGCCACGCACTGGACGGAGACCAGGCTGCGTACCTTCGACTTAGACGAGGGGTACTGGCCCGAGGCCGGCCTGATCTTCGATTCCTCCGGCAATCTCTACGGCACGACCAATGAGGGCGGCGACAAAGGCTCATGCTACGGGACCGTGTTCGAGTTGATAGCGCCGATCTCACCGGCCACACATTGGACAACGGAGCAGTTGGTTAACATCTGCGGGGCGAACGGGGGATTTCCCACCTCCAGCCTGATCTTCGATACTTCCGGCAATCTCTACGGCACGACCCTGTCTGAGGGGGCTCATGGCTACGGTAATGTGTTTGAGTTGACTCCGCCCACGCCACCGGCCACGCACTGGACGGAGAAGATTCTGCATAGTTTCAAGGACAACGGCACGGACGGGGTTTATCCCCATGCCGGCCTGATCCTAGATTCCTCCGGCAATCTTTACGGCACGACTTTAGGAGGCGGCGCTTACAGTTCGGCAGGGTGCATGATAATTTCCTTTTCCGGTAGCGGCTGCGGGACGGTGTTCGAGTTGACGCCACCCATCCCACCGGCCACGCAGTGGACGGAGACGATTCTGCATAGCTTCGACCTCAACGGCGTGGACGGGGTCAGTCCCTACGCCAGCCTGATCTTCGATTCCTCCGGCAATCTTTACGGCACGACCGAGACTGGCGGCGCTTACAACTCCGGACGGTGCGAGGGCAATAACAACAACGAAGGCTGCGGGACGGTGTTCGAGTTGACGCCACCCACTCCACCGGCCACGCAGTGGACGGAGACGATTCTGCATAGCTTCAACAACAACGGCGTGGACGGGTTCAATCCCTACTCCAGCCTGATCTTCGATGGCGACGGCAATCTCTACGGCACGACGGTTTCAGGCGGCAAGTATTATTACGGGACGGTGTTCGAGATCACACCTTAGCGTATCGGAAGCCCGTTGAGCCTAAAGTTGGCGTGCCATCGCGGGACCTGTTTATCTTCTGCGCGCGGTGACTTCAGTAACTGTTTGCCTCGAGATTGAACCCGTAAAATCACCACGTGGGAGTGCGCCCGATCGTGCGCGAGAGGATGTTGATTCTTGCCTGCTCCTTCGTGTTTTTCAACGCGGCCTTTTCCCTCACAGTTCCTCGCAGCCATCTTCTAACCACTGTCGGTGATCTCACTCAGTGCCTGCTGCTCTCCGTGGTTCTGTTTTGCTTCCTGGCGAACACAAAGCAGACCGAACAGCGCGCGAAGTTTTTTTGGGGGTTGCTGGCTCTAGGTGCTGGGTTTTGGCTGATCGCGCAGATCCTCTGGACATATTTCGAAGTGCTCCTGGGGCGGGAAGTGCCGAACCCGTTTGTAGGGGACGTCGTCCTGTTTTTACACCTGGTCCCGATGATGGCTGCGCTGGCTTTGCAACCCGATCGGGACCGGAGCGAGGCGGGCTGGCAGGTGGGAAGCCTGGATTTTACTTTGCTGCTGCTGTGGTGGCTGTACCTCTATTTGTTCGTAGTGATTCCCTGGCAATATGTCGCGCCCAATGAGGTTCTTTACGGACGCAGCTTCGACTTCGTCTATTTGCTCGAACATTTCGTGTTTCTTGCCTGTGTAAGTGCTGCCTGGCTGAGAAGTAACGGCACCTGGAAAGTCATCTACGGACATTTGCTGGGGGCAGCTTCGCTGTACGCCATGGGCTCCATGGCCGCGAGTTTTGCCATAGACTTTGGGACTTATTACACCGGCAGCCTCTATGATGTCCCGCTGGTGATAGCCATGGCTTGGTTTGCAGGGATGGCGTTGGTAGCCCAAAGACTGAACCCTCATGCCGAAACCACCAAAGTGGTCCAGCCGAAGCGCACGGGGTGGGTGTCAGCACTGGCCATGGTGGCGCTTCTTTCTCTGCCAGCAATGGCAGGGTGGGCACTTTACGTAAACCATAGCCCATCTTCGGTGCGGAACTTTCGGGTGATCCTGACGCTGATCACGATGATGGCGATGGGAACACTGACTTGGCTCAAGCAGCGTCGGCTGGATAAGGAACTGGCGCGGGCTAATCAAGAACTGCGAGAAGATTCTCTGACCGACCTGCTGACGGGAGTGAGAAATCGCCGATTTTTTGCCAGCACAATCGCGGCTGACGCGAAGCAAGCCATTCGCGCTTACTCTGGTCCCGATGGGGTGCAACCCGGACGGAACCAGGATCTGGTGTTCTACTTGATCGATGCAGATTCCTTCAAAGACGTGAACGACCGCTACGGCCACGATACCGGAGACGAGTTATTGGTGCAGATCGCGCAGCGGATCAGCACAGCCATTCGCTATTCCGATGTGCTAATCCGGTGGGGTGGAGACGAGTTTCTCGTACTTTCTCGTTACACGGATCGGACTGACTCTCACAGCTTGGCAGCCCGGGTACTGAAGGCGCTCGGGAGCGAGCCGTTTCAACTCAAGTGTGGCTCCAGCCTTCGAAGCACGTGCTCGATCGGCTGGGCCGTGTTCCCATGGTTCGTTCGTCAAACAGAAGTGATCCCATACGAAGAAGTATTACGGCTGGCGGATTGCGCGCTCTACGAGGCCAAGAAGGCCGGACGCAACAGGGCTATAGGAATGTTGCCGAGCAAGGACCAGCCTGAGCTGGAAACCAGCAAGCCTGGAGGCAAGAGCGACAGATTGACCGAACAGCTGGGCGCAAGAATGATCCATATTGAAGGGACTACGGTAGCTTCCAACAGCAGAACGCCTGCGGCCAAAGCAATGATCGCGACTCAAGCGCCGTAAAACGAGGACCGGCGCGCTCGGCTCCTACGGCCTGTCCTTACAACCTTTGGGCCAAGCCCCCGCACACCCGAGCTATTGTCCAATCCTGCGAAATCGCAATAATCGTTTTCAATCTTTTTTATGAAAAAGTTTTTGGCTTTTGTCGTTGATGCTGGCAGCAATCGAATTCAAGCAGTCGCGCAATCCGGTTGCAACGTTTATGCAGTCTTGCGATGTGAGCTGGTGGGTGGAACAAGGAAGGACATCAGCGATGACCAATTCGAATGAGCAGGATGAGTGACTGTCATGGTGCGCGCGGAAACGCAGAACTTTTCCCCGGACGACGCGGTTTCTACAGTAAAGATTCTCGTTGCTGACGATCACGAGGTCATGCGCCTCGGCATCCGTAACCTTCTGGAAGCTCAGGCAAATTGGACAGTATGTGCCGAAGCCAGTGACGGTAAGGAAGCAGTCGATAAGACTCTCCAGTGTCGCCCTGATGTCATCATCCTGGATATCACCATGCCCACGTTAAACGGAATTGAAGCCGCGAACCGGATTTCTGCTTCTCACCCGGAAATCCCCATCATTCTCTTCTCGCTGCACCTGTCCGACGACCTCATGAACGCGTTCTCCTGCGCCACTATCCGTGGTGCGGTGAGCAAGAGCGAAGCCGGCCGCGATCTGGTCGAGGCGGTGGAAACAGTGCTGCGCGGAGGAACTTTCTTCCTCGGGAGGAAGTCATTTTCTGCGGGATCGCCTCGAATCCTAGCGAACTCTAACCAGCATGGTTAGGGAGGCGGCAGGCGCTGGAAGTAAAAAAGGGGAGGTAACCGGCGCCTGCCTTCCGTCTCCTTCGCGTTGGGGTATCTCAACTAATAATTGATGACACTGAAGCCGGCTATCGGGCGGATACTGTATTTTTTGATCCCGGGAGTCTCTACCCCAAAACACGGTGGACACGCCCAACCGCATTCCCCGCGCCGCTAAGTTTCTCAATCTGCAAGACTTTCTCATTTTGAATTCTACGCGCGCAGACGCAGGAGGAGTGCGTTAGCTTTGCGGAACCATGGGCGCTCCTGGCGCCGTTGATATGCCGGCATCGTAGGCCTCTTGGCGAGAATGCGTTGTGCCCACTCGCGGGCCTCGGCATTTCGCTGCTGCGCAGCTAGAAAGCAGGCGTAGTTGAAGTAGGTTTCCGACGCGGTCGAAACTTTTGTGACTTCCTGAAACAAAGCCGCCGCTTTATCCGTCTGTCCGGTGTTGGCGTAGGCGTGCGCGAGGAGAGCAGCGGCGCGATGGAAGTCGTACTGCGGATCCTTCGACACTGCGTGCTCAAGGTCGGGCACCGCAGCAGCGAAATCACCCATTTCAATTTCAGCGATGCCGCGCCGGTAAAAGGGATCGGGCGAATCAGTGCGGGACGAAATGGCCCGATCAAAGCACTGCCGGGCGCGAGCGAACTTCCCTTCCTCCAGATACAGATCCGCGAGTTCCTCATAATTTCCGGCGGAAGGATTATCCAAAATGGCCGTCTCCAGTTCGTGGATTCTCTTTCGGCGCGGAAATGTCTTGAACGATTGCCGCATCAGGCCCGCGTCGGGAACCACTTCGACCGCGATGTAAACCAGCGCGCCCAGCCAGTGAATCAGGATGATCCACAACCAGAAGAAATCCGGACGGCGGCGGATAAAGTGAACGATAGCCACGACTCGCAGCAGGATCGCCCACCACGAGAAGGCAAAGAAGAGTAAAGATCCCATGGACTGATGCGAACTATAGCAGGTCGGTTAGCGGGTGTCAGGTGTCGGGTCTCGGGCATCAGGTTTGAGGTGCCAGGAGCCACACGAGTCAGTATTTCCCAAGTCGTGCCTGCTGTTTCACGCCCGTTAGCTGAAACCGGAGGCCCGAGACCTGAGACCTGAATGCTAGAATGACATCAGTGACGCTTCCCATCCGCCTTTTAGCGGTCGACATCGACGGCACCTTGCTCAATCCTCAGTTCCAGATTTCCGATGCAGACAGGGTGGCACTGCGCCGCGCTCATGAGGAAGGGATAGAGGTGATCCTGGTTACGGGACGACGGCATACGTTCGCCTTGCCCATCGCGCGACAGCTCGGCTTTGATTTTTGGCTGATCAGTTCAAACGGCGCAATCACCCGTTCGCTGTCAGGCGAAACCTTTCATCGCGATTTGCTCCCGCGTGAGACCTGCCGCAAGCTCTGCATCGCTATGCGCGAGTTTCGGGGCAACACAGTGCTGACGTTCGATATCGACGGTAAGGGCGCCGTGGTGCTCGAGCACATGCGCGAGTTGAACGGCAGCATCCAGCGCTGGCTGGAAAAGAATATCGAATACATCAATTTTGTGATTCCAATTGAGGATTCCCTCACGACCGATCCGGTACAGGCCATGTTCTGTGGTCCGATTGCCCGCATGCAGCAGGCGCTGGGCCGGATTGCGACAAGTGGCTTGGAAAAAGACGTTACAGTCCTGCGCACCGAATATCCGGTGCGCGATCTCTCCATTGTGGACGTGCTGAACCGGGGATGCTCGAAGGGCCACGCACTCGAGCGATGGGCCAATTACCGGGGCATCCCGCGCGGGCAGGTCATGGCGATTGGTGATAACTACAACGACATCGAGATGCTCGCCTTCGCGGGATTGCCGTTCATCATGGGAAACGCTTCTGAAGAGTTGCGCCGGAGGGGCTGGGCGGTGACGCTGCCGAACGATCAAAATGGCGTGGCTGCCGCCATCGAGCAGGTGCTGGGTAGATCGCGGGTCGGTGTTTAGCATGAGATTTTGGCGACGGCTACAAGGGGCTTTGATGGAAGGCGGCCGTGTTCGGCCGTCCTTCCGCATGGTGCTTTTTATATGGGTTGCTACAGCAGCCCTGTTGGCGCGTGCGGATGACCTCGCCGTTTTGCACAACGGATTTTCGATTCGGCATCAGCGGCGCGAATTGATCGGTCCTGTCACGCGTCTTTACTTGACTGCGGACAACAGCGGATACGTAGATGTGCCAACCAACGAGATCGATCACTTTGAGCCGGACTTGTCGCTCGAACCGGCTCCGCAGACCGTGCAACAGCTACCTCAACTGGTTAGTGCCGCGAGCGCACGATACCATCTCGATCCCGATTTGGTGAACAGCGTGATCCACGCGGAGAGCGCCTTCAATGCAAACGCTGTGTCCAGCAAAGGCGCGCAAGGCCTGATGCAACTGATGCCCGAGACTGCTTCCAAGCTGGGAGTCGCGGATGCGTTTGATCCGGCCGCCAATGTAGATGGGGGCACGCGCTATCTGCGCGAGCTGCTGGAGCATTACAACTTCGATTTGATCAAAGCGCTAGCGGCATACAATGCGGGGCCGCACCGAGTCGAGCAGTATCGTGGTGTTCCCCCGTACTACGAGACCCAGGCTTATATTGCGCGAATCGTTCGGGATTTTAATCGCAAGAAGCTGGTTGAACAGCAAGCCGCAGCCGCGAGCCACAAAACGGAGCGGACGCACGAAGGGTTGCAACAGAATTCCGCTGGGCGCAGGGCCGTCGAGCGGTCGACCCAACAAGCGTCGCGTTGACGGTTTGATCCGGGTGCAAAAGCCTCTCGACCGCTCAGGGCACGAACCCAAGCGAATTGACCTGCCCGCTCATGTCATTTATTTTGGCAAGATGATCCCGTGCTTGGGGAGTCGGGTCAGCTCACCTCAAAGCTCAGGGCCGTCACATTTGGCAGGTCCCGGCGGCGTCGCCGAATCTGTTCCCTGCCGCCCACTTGCGGGACACTTTCGATAATGAACAGGCATCGCATGGCTGTTTACGGACTGGTGCTGGCCATCCTGGCATTTCTTGTATACCTGCAGTTCCGTGAGTGGCAAACATTTGATTGGGGCAAGTTCCTTGAACACTCGCGCGACGTGACCTGGCGTCATGTCATCCACGGAATCGTCCTCATTTATCTCGGTTACATTCTTCGTGCCGTAAGGTGGAAGATATTCCTTCGCCCGGTTCGAAAAGACGTTTCGACCATCGCTCTTGTTTCTCCTACCCTCGTCGGCTTCACTGGCCTTGCCGTGCTGGGACGCCCCGGAGAACTGATCCGCCCCTACCTGATTTCGCGGCGAGTGAACCTTAGCTTCTCTTCGCAACTGGCAGTGTGGGCGGTAGAGCGCATTTTCGATGTGGCAGCTTTTACTGTGCTCATGGTGGCGGCGATTTTCCTGCCCACGAAGTTGCGCGCCTTCGCGCTGGCTCGCCCGGTCTATTTTCACTGGCTGCACGTTGCCGGATATCTGCTGTCCGGACTGGTCGCAGCGCTGTTGGCAGCGGCCCTGCTGGTGAATTACAAAGGCCCGGCAATTGCGGCTGTCCTGGAAAACCGCCTTTCTCATCTCGCCCAAAACCTGGGGCATCGGATTGCGCAGCGCGTGCGGGAATTTGCCGGCGGATTGAATACCATCCACGGGCCATTGTCGTTCCTGCAGCTTTCGGTGGTTTCCGTCCTGATGTGGTGGCTGATTGCGCTTTCCTATAAAGAAGTCACCCACGCTTACGGCGCGCCCATGCAGCAAATGAGTGTGACGCGAGTTCTGCTGCTGATGGGCTCGAGCATGGTGGGATCCATGCTGCAGTTGCCCGGAGTCGGCGGCGGCTCACAATTGGCGACCATTGAAGCCTTGGATAAAGTCTTCCACGTTCCACGGGAACTGGCCGTCAGTTGCGGCATCCTGCTATGGCTGGTGAGTTTTGTGGCGGTGGTGCCAGCCGGCTTGTTATTAGCGCACTGGGAGCGGCTGTCGTTACGGAAGGTGGCGGAAGAGAGCGAGCAAGAGGAGGCTCGGGAAGTAATTCCGCCCGCTCCGGTGACGTGATCGAGCACATAGCCCTGGCCGAAGCACGAGTTCTCCCTGTTACAATCGGGACGGTAATCCCCAAGCGCCATGAAGTGTCCCTTCTGCGGGTTTGCAAACGACAAAGTGGTGGATTCGCGCGAGAGCAAGGAAGCCGAGTCTATCCGGCGCCGGCGTGAGTGTCTGAAGTGCGGCAAGCGCTTTACTACTTATGAGCGCATCGACGAGATCCCCTATATGGTGGTCAAGAAGGACGGACGACGGGAGAAATTCGACCGCCAAAAAGTCTTGAATGGTCTGCTGCGGGCCTGTGAAAAGCGTCCAGTGCCGATCAGCAAACTGGAGCAGATCGTGAACGAAGCCGAGAGTTTCGTGATCGAATCACCCGAGCGCGAGCGCCGGACCAGCGAGATCGGCGAGCTCATCATGAATCGTCTGCGCCGCTACGACAAAGTTGCCTATGTGCGGTTTGCTTCGGTTTATCTCGACTTCAAGGACGTGCAGGAATTCCTGACCGAGCTCAAGGATCTCGTCAAGAGCAAGGAAACGGCTGAAGTTCGCGGCAAAGTTGCAGCAAAGACGCAATAGCGCACCAACAGGTCGATAGGTGGCTTAAGTGAAACCGAATGCTGGAGTAATTCTGCTCACTTGCCTTCTCCTGCCCCTGGTCTGCATCGACGTTGCCAGTAACGCACAGGGAGTGCACCGGTACGACGGCCATTGGTGGCTTTCGGTTTCTCCCACTGAAAGAGAGGGTTTCCTGGACGGCTATATTGATTGTTACATTTACGAATACAAAGGACCTGCACGATTCACGACCATTTCGCTGGACGAAGCCCGCGACTTGGTGACAAGATTCTACGAAGATAATCCATCTCATCTTGATGAGCCTGTCTCAGATGTGCTTGACCGTTTCCGTGATCACCCTGGGGAGAAATTACCACGCGACGACGGAGAGCCTATAAAAGGGCGGCATGGCTTTTACGACGGTACATATTGGAAACAAATAAGTCTAGACGGAAAGGCCCAACAACTTGGCTTCGTGGGGGGGCATCTGTGGTGCCATGAGCATCTGTCGCGAAACAAGGGCGGCATGTTTTCGAAAAGCCCCGCCGAGTACAGGGCGTTAATTACCCAGTGGTACCGGCTCAATGAGGAGACAGGGGATATAGATGCGAAGCGAGAGCCCATGAAAATTGCCGACGTGCTTTTTAAGTTTCGCGACCGAGCGGCCCAAGAATCGCGAGCCAAGAGTAGGTAGCCGCGCACGATCAAGGGCTAGAATATGGGCTCCGGACGGAGCCATCCTTGTGGCTCACACAATCACCCTCATTCCCGGCGATGGCATCGGTCCTGAAGTCACGCAGGCAGCCGTACGCATTCTTGAAGCCACAGGATTGAAGTTCGATTGGGAGAGTTATGCGGCAGGAGCTGACGCCTACGAGAGATATCACGAGTACATTCCGAAAGACCTCGTTGAGTCGATCGAACACACCCGTGTCGCGCTGAAGGGGCCGATCACAACGCCGATCGGCGGCGGATTTTCCAGCATCAACGTGGAGTTGCGCAAGAGATTCGAGCTTTATGCCAACTTTCGCCCGATCCGCAACCTGCCTCACATTCCGACCCGCTATCCCGACGTCGATCTCATCATCGTGCGCGAAAACACCGAAGGCTTGTATTCCGGGATCGAGCACGAAGTCGTTCCCGGTGTGGTGGAAAGCCTGAAGATTATGACCGAGAAAGCGTGCACTCGCATTTCGCGCTTTGCCTTTGAGTACGCTCGCAAGAATAAACGTAAGAAGATTCACGCCATCCACAAAGCCAACATCATGAAACTGTCGGATGGGTTGTTCTTGCGCTGTGCCCGAGATGTGGCAAAGGAATACCCCGAGATCACTTATGCCGAGCACATCGTGGACAACACCTGCATGCAACTGGTCATGGATCCTTACCAGTACGATATGCTGCTCATGGAAAATCTCTACGGCGATATTATTTCCGACCTGTGCGCCGCTTTTGTTGGGGGGTTGGGCATGGTGCCTAGCGCGAATTTCGGGGAACGGTGCGCAATTTTCGAGGCGGTTCATGGCTCTGCTCCTGATATTGCGGGCAAGAATATTGCCAATCCAACCGCGATAATCCGCTGTTCCCTTCTGATGCTGCGTCATCTCGGCGAGTTCGATGCGGCTTTGAAGATTCGAAATGCGTTGGAAAAGGTTTATCGCAGCCGTGACAAGTTGACCCGCGATGTCGGCGGCAAGGCTGGTACTTCAGAATTCGCCGATTCCATTATCGAGGCTATGCAATCAGAGCCAGCCTTGGCCGGGCAGCATCAGCGATGACAACTCGTCATTCGTTTTTCCTCGGACTGAATGGAAGGCCGGGACTTAATGATGGATAATCAGTTTGAAGAGCTGAGAGATAATCAGGTCAGAAAGAACACGGGCTTGAAAATTCTGCGCCCGCAAGGCACCTCCAAAGATCGAGCCCCTTGGCTAGGACAAGATCCCCAACAGGCGAAGCGTGCTCACCACGATCATCGCGCTTACCAGTGCCATCGCCAGTAATTCCGCCGCCCATTCGGCAGTGCGCCGGAACTGTGTTTCACCAGAAGAGCCGTTCATAACTGTCCTCCCTAACATGCCTTTCCAGGATTTTCTGCGTGCCACCAGATTGCCTCGTCGGGCGCATTCCCACAATGGCCCCTTCGTGGCAAATATTGCCCAACAGTGTGTTTACCCCGGTAATCCCAGTTCGGTGACCAGAGTCACGGCAGAGGAAGGCTTGGCATCCAGGGGCTTTACCTTTGTAACTGGCGCATTCACCCTGGCCCTGCCATGATTCTCGAATCGAGGGAGGCCCCATGCTTCGGACCAAGTTACTCGGTTGTGGCGTCTTTTTGGCTGCGGTTGCGCTTGCCGCCGCGCAGCCTGCGCCTCAGACGGCACGGCAGGCGCTGATCGAGATGTTTTTCAGCAAGACTCCCGGGACATTGGAGAAGCATCTTCCGGAAGCTTTGCAGATTGCACTGAAGAAGGCTAAAGCTGGGTCAGCGGCTTCCACACTTGATACGTTTGCGCTGATCGCCACCCAACTTCAGGCGAAAGGTCAGGAATTCGAAACCTTCGAAGCTGGGCCGATTCTGCTGTCCGTGGAGAATCCACACGAGAGCAGCAAGTTCGAAATCGTGGTCGAGCGTGATGATCTGCAAGCCGACGAGGACGAAATCGAGGTTTCGTTCCGTGGATACAAAAACGGAGAACCCCAGCTCTCTGGGATGAGCCCGCGCTTCACATTTGGGATGAAGCAGGAAACCGGCGTTTGGAAGCTCAATGAGATTACATTTGCATTCAAAGTATCGCTCAGCGATCCCGAGCTTCTGAAAGCGATGACGAGTTGGCAACCCGCGGCTGGCAACGCGAGTCTGTACTCGGACGTATCGACACAGGCCAGTCCGCACAACTTTTACGAGGCATCCACAGTTATCGCCATGAGAAACATTGCCCAAGCGGAAGTGAAGTACGCGGCTGCCTATGGACACGGATACACCTGCTCGCTTTCAGACCTGGGTGGAATCGGAGGCGATGAACCCACCGATCATCATGCCATGCTGATCGACCCTGGGCTGGCCAGCGGCAAAAAGCACGGCTATCGGTTCGCCCTGACAGGTTGCAGTGGAAGCTCAGCTTCCAAATTCATTCTGACCGCTGTGCCCGCGGATGGCAGCGTTGGAAAAGCTTTTTGCACTGATGACTCGGCAGTTGTCCGTTCCTTCCCCGACGAAAATGGGACTTCCTGCCTCAGCGCCGGAAAGCCAATGCCGTAACACCAGGTCAGCTTTCTGCAGGTATTCCGTGAAGACTCTTGCCGGTCTTCAGGAGATACGCCATATAGAGCACGATCGCCAGATTGATGAGCAGGACTGAGATGTGGAGTATGGTCTGCCGATGAATCAGCTTGTAGATCTCGTAGGGCAAGTACAACGAACCTGAAACCAGGGCGATCCATTCCGCCCAGGCCCTCGCGTACCAGAGTCCATACGCCTCGAGAAAGCGAAGAATCGAATAGGCTAGAGCTGCGCCGGCGACCGCCCAAAGTTTGGCATCAGTGAGTGTGTCGGCCCAATCGAGAAAAGCCTGGGCGAAGTGGCCATCCGGGCTGATGTGGAGCAGATGCAGCAGACCGTCGGCTACATCCCAGGGATCCTGACCCACCAGGAAGAGAACAGCGATGGCCGCCAGCAATACGAGCAGGCCCTTGGCAAGCTCGAATGTGGCAATGCTGCGAAGCGCCTGCAGGGTATGATCATGCGCATGCGGCGCGGGTTCGGCTCTGCTGTGCACGGTCGAGCTCATGTTTTATTATCTACCGGGCTGCCGCATTAATGGTTGCATCCAGGTAAAAATCCGGCCACGAACCAACAAGGTACTTACGAATTTAGAACTGGGGGAGCGCGGCGAGTGCCGCGGAGTCTTCCGGTCGTCTGCCTAATCCCTACGCTCCCTGCGCACGCACAGCGGCTCGCAGTTCTTCGACGATCTCTTGCGCGGCTTTGCGCGCCGCATCCTGATGCGAAACGTCGAAAGAAATGGCGCCCACTCGCGCGTGGCCTCCGCCGCCGTAGCGCTCGCAAATCTTTGCCAAATTCACGACCGGCTCTGCAGGAGCCCACGGATTCGATCCCACTGAAACCTTCACCCGAAAACTGCTCTTGCTCAGGCCTACGCTATAAATCGATTCGGGATGCAGATAGTAAGGAACAAATTTGTTATAGCCCTCCAATTCGTGATCGCTGATGTTGAAGAAGATGGTGCCGTCTTTCAGTTCGGTGCGTTCCCGCAGAACGGCAATCGAATGCTGATGACGTTCGAGTAAAGGCGGCAACAGCGGCGCCACGAAGGGCTCTTTCAAAATCTCGCCCAAGGGCTTAGTGGCAAGAAGAGGGATGAGCCGCGGCACCAAATCGGGATTCTGCGTGGCCTCGATGATCATGGTCAATTTCATGGCTGGCTCGCGCATTTCGACGGCGGTGCGGGCATCGGGATAGAGCGCACCGTCGATTATGTCGGTCCATTTGACCAACTCCGCGACGGGCGCTGGATTAAATCCGAAACGCTGCTCGGCTATTATGGCGATAAAGCTGGTACAGGATTTGAAATCCGGATCATAGAATTTGCGGTTGCTTTGATCCTGCTCAAAATGGGCAGCGTCGGCGGGAGAGAGAAATGCACTCTCGTGGTGATCAAACCACCAGGTGATTTTGGACGAGCTGGAATACTTGAAGTCCACGATCACGTTCTCGTCGCCGTTGAAGTCGTTTTCGTTGAACAGAGATCCAGCCCGGTGCAGCAAGCCGCTGTAAACAAACTCGACATCGTTGCGGATGCGCTCCCGGTAGAAGCGCGAGAAAAGCGCTGCTGAGGAAGCACCGTCAAAACACTTATCGTGATAGAAAACCCGAACTCGCAAACCCGGCTCCTCTCGTGGTTCAACTCAGACTACCGAAACCGTCAGTAACGCGAAAGAGAAAGCCAATAGGAATGACATTACAACGGAGGTTCTGTCAAGCGGCAACCCTCCGCCCTAATCCCCGTTTAGTCAGAATCTGATCAGTAAGACACAAAGCTATGGAACCGACAAGTGGCGAGGAGGACTTATGCTCTTTCCGCAACGCCGCCAATCACCGGCAATTTGAACAGTTCTCCTTGGAATGCCTTTACGACCACGACCAGCCAGAGAATCACAAAACCCAGCGCCACTACCAGAACCGCGAGCGAGGCGAGGAGGTATCCGAAGCGTGGAATCAAAGAAAGTATGGAGAAGAGCATCCGCAAGCCAATTCCGGCCACAACAACCGCAACCGCAAGAAAGATGGATTGCCACGAATGAAAGCGGACCAGGCGGTTGTGGTTAAACGGCCTCACCCACAGAAAAACAATGGCCGGAATGAAGGTAACGTAGGCCAGCGCCGCTGCAACATTCTCTTTCAAAAAACCGGTGGCGGCCACAGCGGCGGGAACGATAATCATTCTGCGTCCGCAACCAGGACAGAACGCAGCGCTGGCGGGCATTTCGGCGCTGCATTGCGGGCATGAGATAGACGCGGTGGCCACACTGTTTGCTCTAGTTTTTCTTTTTGCGGCAATCTTCGCAACGGCCGTAAATCTGAAACGTGTGACGAGTGGTTTCGAAGTGATACTTGCTTCCAATCTCCTGCTCCAGACGATCCACTTCGGGCGAAAAGAATTCCACCGAGCTGCCGCAGTGGGTACACACCATGTGGTGATGGCCGCGGCGGTTGTATTGGTGCTCGAAGCGCGCGAGCCCGTCATGAAAAGCTACTTCGCTGGCCAAGCCGCACTCTGCCAGCAGCTTCAGCGTGCGGTACACCGTGGTGAAACCGATTTTGGCGTCTTTCTTCTGCACCAGCCGGTGCAGTTCGTTGGTTGAAAGGTGCTCACGCGTCTCCAGGAAAGTTTGCAGGATGGTATCGCGCTGCGCGGTGTGCTTGAGGCCCACGCGCTTGAGGTGCTGATGCAGAATTTGCTGGGCCGCACGCATCATCTCGCGGGAGATGCTCGGCTGGTCGTCAATGCGCCGCTGCAGCATGATCACTTGAATGATACTGGCGTTTAAGAAATGCGCCAAGTTCTGGGACTGATTACTTCCCGATTCTCTTTGCGCTCCTTGCGGTTCCTTGCGATCTTCGCGGTTAAAGGCTTTACCGCAAAGGGCGCCAGGGCTTCGCGCAAAGAGAAACATTCAAGATAAAATCGAGAATTCGTCATGGCCACCAGCACTCCTGTCCCCTCCCGTCCTCGGGCATTTGCAAAGCTGATCGCAGTTGTTCTGATTGCATTGCTGCTGTGCGCACTGGGGATCGCTCTGTGGCTCCGCTCGGCTCTGCGTTCTGCCCTGCCCCAGCTCGATGGAACACTGCAAGTTCCTGGGCTGGCAGCGCCGGTGATTGTGATACGCGATAACCATGGTGTCCCGGCCATCCAAGCATCCAACCTCGACGATCTGTTCTTTGCCCAAGGCTACGTCACGGCGCAGGACCGATTGTTTCAGATGGACGGAATGCGCCGGTTTGCGGCAGGAGAGTTATCGGAGATTGTCGGCGAAAGTCAACTCGAGCATGACCGGCAGCAGCGAATTCTTGGCCTGACGGTTGCCGCTCGTAGGACGGTTGCAGTCATTTCCGCCGAGGACCGCTCCCATTTTGAGGCTTACGCACGCGGGGTGAATGCGTTCATCGAAACGCACCGGGATCGGCTGCCAATTGAGTTTCGGATTCTGCGCTATTCGCCGCAGCCGTGGACGATTGAGGACTCGGCCCTGATCGGCGCGTACATGGTTGAGGACCTCAGCACCAGTCCGCGCCATGCCCTAACTCGCGAGAAAATTCTCGCCAAGTTAGGGCCGGAACTCACCGCCGATCTTTATGTGAATTTCTCGTGGCGCGACCGTTTGCCAACGGTCTCTCGTCCGGGCCTGGAGCACACAGACGACAAGGACTCGGTTGTAGACAGTTCCGTAGCTGCTGATGATCCCGACAACGACTTTGGCACATTCCCCGCTCGCGCGATTCTTCGCGGACTGAAGTCCGCTCAGAATGTGGATAGTTTTCGTCAGCCAACGGCTTCGTTTTTCGATGACCGACCGTTGGTTTTGGGCTCGAACAATTGGGTGGTTTCCGGAGCGCACACGGTGACGGGCAAGCCTCTGCTCTCGAACGATATGCACCTCGGCCATCAGATGCCCAATCTTTGGTTCGCTGCTCATTTGCATTGCGGTGACTTGGACGTTGCGGGCGTGACGCTGCCGGGATACCCGTACGTCATCGTCGGTCATAATCAGCGCATCGCCTGGGGATTCACAAACATCGGTCCGACAATTGAGGATGTGTACATCGAAACCTTCAATGCGGCGGGACAATATCTCACGCCAGAGGGATGGAAACAGCCCGATCACCGGCAGGAGGTCATTCACGTAAAAGGCAGGCCAGATGTGACTGTGGACGTGCTGCTTACGCGGCATGGTCCCATCGTCACGGATTTAGTTCCCGGCGAGACGCGCAAGCTGGCTCTGCGCTGGACTCTGTACGACGGAATTCGCAATCCGTTCTTCGCGGTGGATTCTTCACGCAACTGGGAGGAATTCCAACACGCCTTTTCGGAGTTCGACGCGCCCGGGCAAAACGTCGTCTACGCCGATGTGGACGGGAACATTGGATACCACGCCACGGGCAAGGTTCCGATTCGAGCCTCAGGCGACGGTAGCCTTCCAGAGAACGGCAGCGACAATGCCCACGAGTGGGTCGGCTATGTGCCCTTTGAGAAGCTTCCCAGTGCACTCAATCCGCCATCGGGAGTCATTGCTACGGCCAACGGCCGCATCCCGCCGGATGATTATCCGTACTCGCTCAGCGTGGAGTGGGAAGCGCCGTGGCGGACTGCGCGGATTTACCGGGTGCTGGAATCGGGCAAGAAGTTTTCGGCTGCAGACATGCTCGGGCTGCAAATGGATATTCATTCGGAGCTGGATCGCTTCTTCACGGAGCGGTTCGTTTATGCCGTTGACCACGCCACGAACCCTTCGCCGCGGGCGAAGACTGCAGCCGACATTTTGCGGCAGTGGGACGGGCGAATGACCGCGGATTCCGCAGCGCCGACCATCGCCGTGCGAGCTCGGGAAGAACTGACCCGGCTGCTGCTAGAACCTAAATTGGGTCAGGCCCCGAAGGATCCCGTTCAAGCGAAATCCACGCTCAATTGGAAAAGTTATAGCTGGATGATGGAGACAATCTGGCTCGACAACGTAGTCCAGCACCAGCCAAAGCGTTGGCTGCCGGACGCATACGCGAACTACGACGAATTGTTGGCCGCAGCCGTCAACAGGGCCGTCAGCAGACCCGATGCGCCAAAAGATCTAAATTCGTGGAGATGGGGAGCTTTTGACGCAGTTGAAATTCAGAATCCGGTCCTTGGACAGTTTCCGATTTTTCAGCACTGGACGGGGCCGGGTTTGCGGGAGCAATCCGGAAGCCCGTATACGGTCAAAGCCGCCGCAAAGACCTACGGCCCGTCGGAGCGGATCACCGTCGATCTCGCCGATCTTGATCAATCCACATTGAACCTGGTGACGGGCGAGGCAGGGAATTTTCTTAGTCCCTATTACCTAGATCAATGGGATGCCTGGTACAAGGGCTTCACCTTTGCGTGGCCCTACACAGCAGAGGCCATCCAGAGAGGCAGATCGCATGAATTGATGCTGCAACCGGGAAAATGAGCGGCCTCTCCGTTTAAGAGAGCGACTTAGTCCACCGGCGGGTCGACCAGCTTCACATCGTACGATTGGCCTACGACGGTACTTGTTACGCCACTGCTGGGGTTATAAGGCGGCACGTAGACCTGGTCGGTCGTGGTGCTGTACATCTGAAATGTGCCGCCCTGGCAAACATATACCACGTCTCTACCGGTAATCGGTTGGATGCCGGTTGCATCGCCCATTTGCGGCGGAATCACAACCTGGGAGTTGAGGGTGTCGAAGATCGACAAACAACCGCGCACTTCACCGTTGGGATTACTGAAGCTCGTGCAGGCGTGCGCGCCGATGAAGAGCTGTCCGTTCGCTCCCATCTGCATGCGATTGTGGTAACCATCGGTGATCAGGATCGGGTTGCGGTTCGTCGGCGTCATAGAAGTTACGTCCAGAATATTGAGCGTGCCGCAAGTCGTAGCGGCGGTTCCGGAACCGCAAGCAGTGTTGGGAGGCGTTCCTGCCACGTAAAGCGTGTTCCCATTCAATAAACCGTAGGTCGCGGCGCTTAACGGGGTGATCGCGCTCGGGGCAGAATTACCAATGCTGAAAGTATTAATACCGGCAGTCATATCCGCAGCCGCAGTCGCCCCGCACTCCGCACCACAATTGAAAACATAGGCTGTTGCATTGTCACTGAAAATAGCCCACACCGGGCGGTCGAAATGGTTCTGCGGCGTGCCGCTGACAACCGTCCGCGGATCAGTGTTGGTCCCAATCAAGGGGGTAGCGATCACGGTCACATCGTCAGAATTGTTGCTGAAGACCAGTATGTGGTTTCCATCCGGGCTGCCAACGACAAAGCGCGCGGCAACAATGGGTATGGTTGCCGTAATCCCTCCAGTTCCTAAATCCATTGCCACTACTGCCCCGGGAGCCTGGCCTGCGATTGGGGCACTGGGTACGGCAGCGTAGGCAGAGACGTTGTCCGGGGCGATGAACATGCTTTCTGACAATCCTGGCAGGGTAATCGTCGGCACGGATGTGGTTCCGCCGGTAATTGTCGCGATCGCCTCCGCGCGATTGTCCACTACAGAGATAGTGTTGCCCTGCGGACTGAAGACCATGGTGCGTGAGAGGTCGGCGGAAACCACCATCAGGCTGGGCTGCGTGGACTGACCCAAAAGACTAATTGTAGAAGGCGAGACCAAATCGTCTAACGCGTCAACGATGTTGATGACGGGAGCATAGCCAACCCCGCTTGGAAACAAAGGGTTGGAAACGAATGCGCGGAATTTGAGGCCGCTGAGCTGGTGCTTGTTGCTGGTTGATTTCTTGCCTCCACAGGATACGATACCCACACTGAAGGCTATAAGGACAACCACACTAGCAAAGGCTTTCTTCAAACCTGGCACTCCGAAGGGCATCAGGAACAAAGGTTTAGATGCGAGAAAGCGGGATTATACCAGAGCGAGAATGAGCGGGCCGCGGGCGAAGGATGAGTGCGAGCCTTCCACGATCGCAGGCGCGTGCAAGAATCGCACTGATCTTGTATTCTCAATCAAATGGCTGCTGACCTGCTTGCGAGGATCAAACAATCCCCAGTCCTGTGCGACGGCGCGATGGGGACGCTTCTCTATGCCAAGGGAATCTTCATCAATCGCTGCTATGACGAATTGAACCTGTCGCAACCCGATCTGATTCGCGGGATTCATCACGAGTATCTGCAGGCGGGCGCGGAAATTATTGAAACCAATACCTTTGGCGCCAATTCCTTCCGGCTGGCGCGGCACAGCATGACGGATCGCGTGCGGGATATCAATGTCGCCGGGGCAAGAGTGGCGCGCGAGGCGGCGAAAAGTTTCGACGTATGGGTAGCGGGGTCGGTTGGTCCGCTCGGTATCCGCATTGAACCCCTGGGTAAGACCTCTTTTGAAGAGGCTCGCGCCGCCTTTCGTGAGCAAATCACGGCCTTGATTGAAGGCGGTGTGGATCTATTAATCCTTGAGACGTTTGGGTATTTGGAAGAGCTTCACCAGGCCGTTCTAGCGGCGCGCGAGGTGAACCCGAAAATTCCCGTCGTGGCGCAGGTGACCATCGACGAAGACGGGAACTGCCAGGATGGCTCCAATCCCGAAGTTTTCACCCCCAAGCTGGAGGAATGGGGACCAGATGTTATCGGCTGCAACTGCAGCGTAGGTCCGGTCGCGATGCTGGATGGGATCGAACGCATGCGAGCATTAACCTCGCTTCCGCTGGCAGCCCAGCCCAATGCCGGAATTCCCCGGTCGGTGGAAGGACGCAACATCTATCTCTGCTCGCCGGAATATATGGCGAGTTATGCCCGCAAATTCGTGGCCGCAGGCGTGCGCCTGGTGGGTGGTTGTTGCGGAACCACTCCCGCTCACATCCGGGTGATGAAGTCGGCGCTGCGGGTGGGTGAAGCGCGCGGCAAAACCGCCGTGGCCACGGTCGCAGCCCCGCCAGCCAAGCCTATTTCTGCTCCCGAAGTAGCGCTCGAAAAACGGTCACGGTTGGGCGCGAAGATCGCTGCCGGCGAATTCGTCACTATGGTCGAGATTGTTCCGCCGAAGGGTACCGATGTCCGCAAGGAGATTGAAGGGGCGCGCTTCCTGAAATCGGTTGGGGTGGACGGGATTAATATTCCGGACAGTCCGCGCGCCTCGGCGCGCATGAGCAATCAGGCGCTCTCGCTGCTGGTGCAAAAGGAAGTCGGCATCGAGGCCATCATGCATTACACCTGCCGCGACCGCAATGTGCTGTGTATTCAATCAGATTTGCTGGGCGCGGCGGCGATGGGCCTGCGGAATTTGATCTGCATCACCGGCGACCCGCCAAAGATGGGAAATTACCCCGACGCCACTGCCGTGTTCGACGTGGATTCGATCGGCCTGGTGAACATTGTTCGCAACCTGAATCACGGCCGGGATATAGGCGATAACCCGCTGGGGGTGGGCACGGCATTTGTGATCGGCGTGGGGGCCAATCCGGGTGTTCCCAATATCGATGAAGAAATCCGACGCTTCGAATACAAAGTGCAGGCGGGGGCGGAATACGTGGTCACGCAGCCGGTGTTCGACCTGGGCCTGCTGGAGAATTTCCTGCGGCGCATCGAACACTGCCGCATCCCCGTCGTAGTGGGAATCTGGCCGCTGGTCAGCGTTCGCAATGCCGAATTCATGAAGAACGAGTTACGGGTATCGGTTCCGGATTCCATTCTGGAACGCATGACACGCGCGCCGACACCGGAGGCCGCCCGCGAAGAAGGAATTGCCATTGCCCGCGAGATGCTGACCGCTACTCGTGGTATGGTGCAGGGCGCTCAGATCAGCGCACCCCTGGGGCGATATGCCTCAGCCGTGGATGTGCTGGAGGCGCTTGGCAGCTTTCGTTCCACTTCGGCATAGCGCCTTTGTAAATTTTCGTTAATGCCGCACTTTTTGCTGGACACACCCCCTTGTAACGTAGATTACAATATGCCGAAGGAGTCGTTCCTTTGCCGAAATTTGAAGACTGCCTCCAGCGTCTGGAGAAGATTGTCCAGGAACTGGAAAAAGGCGAAGTGCCTCTGGAAAAATCCCTGACACTTTTCGAAGAAGGGATGCAGCTTTCGTCCGCTTGCCGGAAAGAGCTGGAACAAGCGGAAGGCAAAGTGGAAATTCTGTTGAAGCAGAATGGGAAACTCCAGGCTGAGTCGTTTGAGCCCGTGGCCGAGGTCCCGTCCGGCCGGAAATAGCGCCGTCCTCGGTGGCTCGCCGCTCGTAAGCATTAACGCCTGTGACCGCTCTTACGCCCGTGGGAGCCGCCACAGCCACAGAGTACCGTGAAAAGCGGTAGAAGCCGGAGGACGTATGCAGCTGCAAGATGTGATCCTCCTCCCATGCGATCCCACGGCCGCGAAGTCTCTCGTTTCCGCTCTGGGCAATTCGTTTCGTGCCATTCACCAGGTGGGGTCGGTGGGTGAAGTCCGTACCAGCATCGCTAAGCATCGGGCCAGCGTGGCCATTCTCGACATGGAGAAAGCCAGCTTGTCGGACGTCGAAGGGTTGTCCCGCGACTTTCCCGGAGCCTGCATCGTCTGTACCCATCGCTGCGCCGACGAACAGATGTGGACGGCAGCGCTGACTGCCGGAGCCTGCGACCTTTGCCCTTCAACCGACACCACTGGCATTGTGCGCGCGGCGCTGAGAAATGGCGCCAGCGCACATTCCGCCGCGGCTTGATCAAACTTCTGGAACGCAAGGACGCCTACGGCCCCGTTATTTTTTTCTGAAGCTGAGCCTTCCTTTGCGTCCTTCGCGTAGCTTTTGTGAACTTTTCGCTTAAGTTCTTTCCCATGTATACAGATACCCATGACATGCCAGTGAGTTGTCGCTTCGATTTATAATCGCGCGATAATGAGAAAAAGCGGCTGGAGAATGTTCATCGAAGTCGGCTTCATTCTCTTTCTGTTTTACACAAACCTGCTAATGGGAGAGTTTGAACGTTCCGGCATGGGACAAAAAAAGGGGCTGCTCTGGGCACTCTCGGACATTTTCACTACTGCCAATTTCAAGATCGCTGTCATAGCAGCAGGAGTCGGCTACCTTATTGTTGAATTTCTGCGGACACGACTCTAAAGACGATTTTCGCGTTGAGTCACTACCGCCAGTGCGCTTGCTATACTCACCGTCATGCTCAAGGTTACGCTGGAGCAAGGTCAGGATCTCGCTGACACGGCGCTGGAGCGGCTATTGCCCGCTGCAAGCCAGTTTCCCGTTTCGATCCACCAGGCCATGCGACACAGCGTATTCGCCGGAGGCAAACGCCTGCGGCCGATTCTGTGCATGGAAGCGGGGCAGATGCTGGCCGATTCCCTTCCCCCAGGAATCGAGGAATTGGGGGCGGCGCTGGAGATGTTGCATACCTATTCCTTGATCCACGACGATCTCCCGGCTCTCGACAATGATGACCTGCGCCGCGGCCGTCCCACTTGCCATAAAGTCTTTGGTGAGGCGATCGCGATTCTGGCTGGCGATGCGCTGCAAACCCGGGCGTACGAAGTTCTGGCCCACTTGCGGTGTCCGGCTGAAGCTCGGACGCGAATTATCGAAGAAATTGCCCGCGGAACGGGCACCATCGAAGGCATGATCGGCGGCCAGGTGGTCGATCTGGAAGCCGAGCACCGAGAACCCGATCTCGCAACCCTGGAGTACATTCACCGCTCCAAAACCGCCGCTCTCATCACGGCCAGCGTGGTGAGTGGGGGCCTTTATGCTGGCGCGAACGATGAAGCGGTCGAGAAGCTGAGATGTTTTGGCAAATCCATCGGGCTGGCGTTCCAGATCGTCGATGATGTGCTCGACGTAACGCAAACCTCGGAGCAACTCGGCAAGACCGCGGGCAAAGACACAGTAGCTGAAAAAGCTACCTATCCGGCGCTGTTTGGAGTGGAGGAGTCACTGAAAAAGGCCGATGCGCTGGTGGATAAGGCGTTGGCGTCGCTGGAGAGCTTCGGCACGAGGGCCGAGACACTGAAATCACTGGCGCATTATTTGGTAGAGCGAAAGAAATAGACGTAGGCGCGGGCACCCAAGTCAAATTCCCTGTGCGCTCCGTGTCCTCTGTGGTAAAAATAGTTACGGCGATGGAGTTCGCCATAACCGCCGGTTGAGCTGATCCGCCCGGCTGATAACTCCTACGACTCTGGTAGAAGGAACTCCATCGTGAACGAATTGCTGCTGATTTCTCTCGGCGCTATCGTCGGCGCCAACGCCCGCTACTTCATCAGCCGATACTCCGCAAAGCTGCTCGGGCCTGTATTCCCCTACGGCACGCTGTTCATCAACCTGAGCGGCAGCCTGATTGTCGGCTTCTTCATCATCTGGACTACTGAGCGGGTGTTCGTTGACCCGCGCTGGCGGTTGCTGGTCGCCGTCGGTTTTTGCGGATCATTTACCACGTTCTCCAGCTACGCCTACGAAAGCATCGCTTACTTCGAGCAAGGCCAGTGGCTGCTGATGTGTACCAACATTCTGAGCAATAACCTGCTGTGCCTGCTGGCCGTGTTGGCCGGTATGGCTCTGGCGAGGGTGCTGTAAAATGCCAAACGCGATGGCTGTACAGGTCACCATGTATCTCAATGAAGCCGATCAGTGGCACCACCGCCCACTGCACGTGGAAATTCTCAACTACCTTCGAAAGGAAAACGTCTACGCTGCGACGGCGGTGCACGCGGTTGCAGGATTTCTGGGACGCCATCGCGTGGAGACCACTCACTTGGTGGACGCCGGCGGCAAACTACCAGTCATCATCATCTTCGTTGACACGGACGAGCACGTGAACCGGGTTCTGCCAACGTTGAAGGAAATGGCCGCCCACCGGCTGATCGTGCGAGAAAATGTGGTGCTGGAGCAGGGCAGCCTGGACTAGAGCCTACTTTTGTTCCTGCACCTCTCCGATACCGACAATCTTCGCATCCGCGCGGAATTTCTTGTAATCGCGGAAGGTCTGCTCCACGTCCACTCGAAAGTTCTTAAGCAAGGCGAGCCGGAGATCGACCTTTACCGACAGCTCACGGGGCAGCCATACTTCATCGTTCACGCGCGTCTGCTCGAGCATGAAACGCGACCCCTTGTGGAAGCGCGCCAGGAACACTCCCCAAGCCACCGTGTCCAGGCACTCCACATCCATCTTTGCCAGCTGCACATCTGTCTTATCGATCCAGACCCGTCCGTGAAACTTGGGCAGAAAGTTCGCGTATTTCATATGCGGAACAAAACCCAGACGCGGCTCGGCCGCGATCACCCAGGCCTCGCGCCCTCCCACGAGTTCTGTACCCACCAGAGCGAAGTTGTAAGCGTCGTCAATCTCGCGTACAAACTGTCGATCCTCTTCGCGATCTTTTTCTTCCTTCGCTTCGCGCTTCCTGCGGTCTTCCGGCGATTCCTTCTCGCGCTTGTCGATGAGCTTCTGAATCTTCTCTTCCTCTTTGGCCGCCTCTTTCGCCGGGAGTGGCTTGTCGTCTTTCTCGATCAGCCGCTCCACCTGCTCGCCATAAATCTCCAGGATCTCGTAGGTTTTCGTCTCGGTCGACTTTGTCTGCCCTTTGCCATCCAGCCGGTTGTGGACTTCGTGCTCGATGTAGGTGTAGTCGCGCTGCTTGTTGTCGTTTTGGATGTCGTTGTCGGCCACCTTCTGGATGAGTTCTTTGATCTGATCCTGGGTGAGCGTTGCCGGGACCGACGGCAGGGATGGGACAGCGGGTTTGGCTGCGGCTTCAGTGGTGGGTTTCGAATCGCTGGTCGACGCTGGAGTGGCGCCGTCCTGAGCCAGGACGAACGCCTGCCCGAAGAGCAAAATCAAGACGAAAAGCCCTGCCCGCCATGTCCGCATGATTTCCTCTACGTCCCCACTATCGTAAAAGTTCCTATTATTGTGTTCGATGCATTCTGAGATAGCAATATCGTCAGACCGATGCTTCCGAGCGTAGAGGCTGTTGCCTGGCTTCCAGCATGCCTGTATTCTTTTTCGGCGGACATGCCTGCCCCTCCACTCGACATTCTCGCCATCGCTGCCCACCGTGACGACGCGGAGCAGACTTGCGGAGGCACTCTCCTGAAGATGGCGCAGCGCGGCCATCGCACCGGCATTCTCGATCTCACGCAGGGTGAGATGGGAACCCGCGGCACGGCGGAAGACCGTCGCCGGGAAGCGGAAGAAGCGGCCACGCTCCTGCAGATCTCTTGGCGGCTGGCTCTCGACGTTCCCGATGGCCGTGTGGAAAACACATGGGAGAACCGGCTAAAAGTGGCGCGCGTGATTCGCGAACAACGTCCGCGCGTCGTTATTCTTCCCTACTGGCAAGGGCGCCATCCCGATCATTACACAGCGTCGGTTTTGGGATACGAGGCGTGTTTCCTGGCTGGACTCACCAAGGCTGCGCTGACCAGGCAGGGACTCTCCGCTGACCCGCTGCCACCGCATCGGCCATTCAAAATCATCTACGCCACGCTCTACTACGATGTGCGGCCGACCTTTGTCGTGGATATTACCGATCAGTTCGAAACTCGCTTTCAATCGCTCATGGCTTACAAAACGCAGTTCAGCGATCAGGAAGCGGGGAAAGATCTCTTTCCTGCCCAGGCGGAAATTCGGTCTCGCGTAGAAGCGATGGCGCGTTTTTATGGGATGCTGGGCGGCGTGACCTACGCCGAACCATTTCTGCAGAAGGAAGTCGGGCTGGTCGAGGATTTGACGATGATCCCGGTGAAGTCGATCTGAGACTTTCGAGAGGCCGTGCTGCTACAACTGCAGATTCCTCGTCGCTTCCGCTCCTCGGAATGACAAGAACTTGAAAGCTCTGCTGTGAACCAGCTTCACCTCTTGATGGCGACCGCCAACCCATCCCGCACCGGCACGATGGTCGTAAACAAATCCGGCGAGTTATAGAGAAGGCGATTGAATTCCAGAATTGCTTTTGTCCGAACTTCAGTAGGATTCCTCTGCGCAACTTTACCGCTCCACAGAACATTGTCGGTCACGAACAGCCCGCCCTTGCGTAGCCGCGGAATGGCGATACGAAAGACACGCGGGTAGTCTTCTTTGTCGACATCGTTGAAGATGATGTCGAATTCCTGTTTGTGCTCGGAAAGTAGCTCAAGCGCATCGCCCACCGCGATGCTGATGCGGTCGGCCACGCCGGCTCGTTCGAAATATTTGCGCGCCTGCTCGGCGTTCTTGCGATCGCCGTCGGTGTAGAATACGCGACCGCCTTTGCCGATCGCGCGCGCCCACCAGATCGTCGAATAGCCGATAGCTGAGCCCATCTCGAAGACGGTCTTCGCGCCGGTCATAAGAGCCATTTGATGCAGAATGCGGCCCACCACGGGCCCGACGATAGGGACATTTCGCTTTGCCGCTTCCGCTTCCATCTCCGCGAGCACTTCGTCACGGGGAGGGATCAGGGAATAGAGATAGTCTTCGACCGGCGCAGCGGTGATACCGCCCATACGCCAGTCCGGCTTGTCTTGAAGTGGTGTCATTTGCATCGTCTTTTCGATTGCCGATTAACCAATTGTCTCTCCCGGCTTCATCTCACGGACTTCCACACCGGGCGCCAGCTTCTTGAGATGTTCAGGCCTTCCCGTCAGCACCGGAAAAGTTCCAAAGTGCATGGGGATGACGGTCCTCGGCATCAGCAACTTGCAGGCATAAGCGGCCTCGCGCGGACTCATCGTGTAGTGATCGCCAATGGGCAACATCGCGATGTCTGGCGCGTAAAGTTCGCGGATGATCTGCATGTCGCCGAAGACGTTGGTATCGCCCGCGTGGTAAATCTTGAGGCCATTGGAAAACTCGACAACGTAGCCACAGGCCTCGCCACCGTAAACGATCTGATCGCCATCCTGGATGCCGCAGGAATGGTCGGCGTGCACCATGGTGACTTTGATGTCGTCCACAGTCTGCGTTCCGCCCTTGTTCATCTCTGCGGTTTGCTTGACGCCCTTTTTCTGCAGCCAGCCGCAGAGTTCCGGAATGCCCACTACCTTGGGATCGTGCTTCTTAGCGATTTCAACCGCGTCTCCAATATGGTCGAAATGGCCGTGCGTGCACAACATGATGTCAACCTGCTTAACGCTCTTTTCATTTGCCGGACACATGGGATTGCCCATGACCCACGGGTCAATCAGGATAGTTTTCCCGCCGGGAGTTTCCACGCGGAAAGTGGCATGACCTAACCACGTAAGTTTGAGGCCGTTCAGATTCATTGGTGCTAGCTCCTAGCTTCTGGCTTCTGGCTCTTAGCAATTAGCTAAACACGGTCGTCGCTTGAATCCGCTCGACACCTTCAGGGCTAAATGCTGAGTGCTAAGTGCTGAGTGCTTAGTTTAATATGGTTCGCCGTGAACCAACTGAAAATCCTCATTCCACACGATCAGATTGCGCAACGCGTGGCCGCCATGGGCGCGGAGATCACCCGCGATTTTTCCGGCCAGGCGGTAATTTTTGTCGGCGTGCTCAAAGGTGCGGCAATTTTTCTCAGCGACCTGGCACGCCATGTGCAACTGGATTCGACCTTCGACTTCATCGGCGTCTCCAGCTACGGCAACCGCCCCAGCCCGGCTCAGGAGCTCAAAAGCGGGTGGGACTCGACCGGCGAAGTCCGGCTGACCAAAGACGTCGATCAATCGATGAAAGACCGGAATGTAATCCTGGTCGAAGACATTCTGGATACCGGGCTTACGCTCTCTTATCTGAAAAAGATTCTGATGGCGCATCAGCCAAAGACGCTGCGCATCGCTGCCCTGCTCGACAAACCGTCTCGACGAAAGCAGCCGATCGAGGCTGATTACGTCGGATTCAAAATTCCCGATGAATTCGTGGTGGGATATGGCCTGGATTACGCGGAAAGGTATCGCAATTTACCGGACATCTGCATAGTGCCACGCGAAAGCTAGAGCTCCACTCGAGGCACGCCGTGCCTATGTCTTCGCACGCGAAGCGACGACCTTCATGGCATGGAACTCGAAACGGTTCATGCCAGCGCGGACTGACGGGTCGTTTTCACCGAACTGCCGGGCGTCAGCTTCCCCTGCGACCTCCAGGATTCCAAGACCGAACGCGCCGTGAGGCGCCATGACCGGGCCATAGAGCAGGAGTTTGCCAGCCTCGAACTGCTGCTGGAAATAAGCCGCATGCTCTTCCATTAAGGCCTTTTCTTTCTCGCTCATATCGTGCGGAAAAGTCGGCCGCGGCGGAATCAGCTTGAAGTAGTAATGGGCATGGTCCATGACGAAACATGATAGCGCCAACCTGCTAAAACGCGCTTTCCCGGTGAACAGGCGCCAGAAAGCCAAGAGTCCGCGCATCGGCTGATATCATAGGAGCGTGGGAACCGTAGCCACTGAGTCCGATTTCCAATCCAAGATAGATCCGCTTCTGCTGGAAGTGGCGGACGTGGTCAATACCACGCTCGATCTGGACACCACGCTGCGCCGCGTGGCCGAACTGGTGCGCAAAGTCATCGATTATGAAATCTTCGCTATTCTCCTGTTGAACGAGAAAACTCACGAGCTACGGATTCGGTTCCAGGTCGGATATTCGCGGGAAGTGGCCGAGCGCACACGAATCAAAGTTGGCCAGGGCGTCACGGGAATGGCGGCCGAGCGCCGTGAGCCGGTGCTGGTCGGCGATGTCACTAAGGATCCGCGCTACATCTCGGCTGTTCCGAATGTTCGTTCCGAGCTGGCCTTGCCCCTCATCGTCAAGAATCGCCTGATTGGCGTGATTGATCTGGAGTCGCGACAGCCCGATTACTTTACTGAAGAACATAAGCGGCTGCTGATGCTGATCGCTTCCCGCATGGCGGTCGGAATCGAAAACGCGCGCCTCTACACACGCACCACGCGCCAGGCACGTACCCTAGTTCTGCTGAACGAGATCGCGCGCGAACTCACGTCGATTCTCAACCTTGACGAACTGCTGAAGCGCATCGCTGAGTTGCTGAGCCGGTTGATTGACTACCAGATGTTCAGCATCCTGTTACTCGATTCGACCGGCGAGAAGCTGCAGCACCGCTTCTCGCTGCGCTTTCGCGAGAACATTCACATCAAGCATGACGCCACTCTGGGAAAGGGCGTGGTGGGGTATGCCGTGCAGCACAAAGAAGCAGTGCTGGTGCCCGACGTGAGCAAAGATCCGCGCTATATCGCACTCAATCCCGAAACGCGGTCGGAGCTGGCGGTGCCGCTGATTTATAAGGACAAAGTAATTGGCGTGCTGGATCTTGAGCACACTCGGCGCGGTTTCTTCACCGACGACCACAAACGTACGGTCACCACCCTGGCAGCACAAGTGGCGATCGCGATCGAGAATGCTCAGCTTTACGCACAGATCGCTCAGCAGGAGCAGCGTTTGGAGCGCGATCTGGCGATGGCACGGGAGCTGCAATTCCGGTTGCTGCCGCACGGTCTGCCCAAGATCACAAATTTGGACGTCGCCGCCAAGTTTGTGCCGGCGCGGGCCATCGGCGGCGATCTCTATGACTTTATGAGCTACTCCCTCTCGCGCACCGCGATCGTGGTGGGCGACGTCAGCGGCAAGGGCGCGCCAGCGGCCATTTACGCCGCGCTCGTCAGCGGCATTCTCCGCTCTCATGCGCCCATCGAACCGGCACCGGCGGAAATGCTTTCGGCAGTGAATTTCTCTCTCGGTGAGCGCCGCATCGATGGCCAGTTTGTCTCGCTGATCTACGCAGTGTGGGACGATCAGAGGCGAAACCTGCGCGTTGCCAACTCCGGCCTACCCAGGCCGGTGTACTGTCATGATGGCAAGACAGAGATTATCGAAGCCACGGGTTTGCCTCTGGGGCTATTCGATGATGCGGAGTACGATGAATTCGCCTTCAATCCCAAACCAGGAGAGATGTTCGTCTTCTTCAGCGATGGCATTCTGGACGCTCAAAACAAAGCTCGCGAATTGTTCGGACGCGGGCGCTTGGAGCAAATCATCGCCGCCAGCTCGAATCTGTCAGCCGACGCCGTCGTCAACGCAATCTTCGAGGCAGTGGCCGAGCACGCGGGGAGCGAGGAAGCCTTCGACGATCAGACTGTGGTTGTGATGCAACTAAAGGGCGGCCCTGGAAAGCGCAAGTGAGCGTTCGCGGCGAACACTCCCCATTCTCTTATCGCGCGCTCGAGCACAAGCATGCCACACTTCCCTCAACCCTGCATTGCGATCAGGTTCCGTTAACGCGCCTCGTGGAACGGTTCGGCACACCGCTTTATGTCTATTCGGCAGCGGCAATCCGCGCTCGCATTCAAGACTTTGACCGCGCCTTCCATGCGGTTCCTCATACCATCTGCTATTCGGTGAAGGCCAATTCAAGTCTGGGAATTCTGCGGCTACTGGCGCGAATGAAATGTGGCTTTGATGTGGTCTCGGGCGGCGAGCTGGAGCGCGTACTGCGCGTGAGTCGCGCTGCGGCAAAGAAGGTTGTGTTCTCTGGTGTCGGCAAAACGCTGGAAGAAATGCGAGCCGCGCTCAAAGCCAATATCTTGCTGTTCAACGTTGAGAGCGAATCGGAATTGTTGGCGCTGGCGGAGTGCGCCGCGCGACTTAAGAGAAGTGCGCCCCTGGCGTTGCGAGTAAATCCCGACGTTCCCGCCAACACGCACCCGTATATCTCGACCGGACTGCATCAGCATAAGTTCGGCATTCCGATCGGCGAGGTAATTCGCCTTTACGGCGAAGCGGCCAAAAGCAAGAGTTTGAAAGTGGCCGCTGTTAGCATGCATATCGGCTCTCAGATCACGGACGTAAAACCCTTTGTGGCGGCAATGGAGCGTGTAGCCGACCTGGTGCGGACATTGCGGGCCCGAGGCCATAGCATCCGCTATGTAGATGCCGGTGGCGGTCTGGGTATTGATTACCAGCATGAGAACGCACGCGATCCTGACGAGCACGTCGCAAAGTACGCTAATGCTCTGCTGGGCCCTCTGCGGGGATTGGACCTACACCTGTTACTCGAGCCTGGCCGCTGGATCGTCGGCCCGGCGGGAGCCCTGATCACAAAAGCGCTCTACAAGAAAACCAACAACGGAAAAAGATTCCTCATTGTCGATGCCGCGATGAACGATTTGCTGCGGCCGGCCTTATACAACGCATACCACGAGATCATTCCGGTCAACGGCAGCCCCGACAAAATTGAAAAAGTCGACGTCGTCGGACCGGTGTGCGAGACCGGAGACTTCTTTGCTCGGGATCGCGAGTTGCCGGTGGTGCAGGAAGGAGATTTGCTCGCCATTATGGACGCAGGCGCGTACGGCATGGTGCTGGCTTCCAACTACAACTCACGCCCTCGGCCAGCAGAAGTGCTGGTGGATGGAAAGTCCGTCAAAGTGATTCGGCGGCGGGAGACAGTGGCTGACTTGCTGCGTGGAGAAGCATGAGGCCTGCAAGACCTATTTGTCGTCATCCCGAGCGAAGCGAGGGAACTGCAGTTGCGAAGCCGTCGGGAAATGCAGATTCCTCGTCGCTGCGCTCCTCGGAATGACAAATTCTTGATAACGGGAGTCAGTACGCGGTCGAGTACGGAACTTTTCTCTGTGGATCCCAGATCACTTTGCCGCCAACAATCGTGTTCAATACCTTCACGTTGCGAATCTTGACTGGATCGATGGAAAAAATATCGTCGCTCAGCAGAACCATATCGGCGAGCTTGCCCGGCGTGATCGAGCCTTTTTCCTGCTCCTGGAACTCGGCGTAGGCCGATCCCACGGTGTAGGCCCGAACAGCTTCCTCCACCGAAAGTTTCTGCTCGGGAAACCATCCGTTGGGATTCTTTCCATCGAGCGTGGCACGCGTGACCGCCGCATACACTGTGAGCAGCGGATTCAGCGGGGCGACATCCCAATCCGTGCCGAAGGCCAGATGCACGCCGTGATTGAGAAAAGTTCGGAAGGCATAAGTGCGGCTGGCGCGGTCATGACCGATCCGGGCTTCTGCCCAGCGTCCGTCGTCGATGGCGTGATAAGGCTGCACCGAAGCGATCACGTCCAATTGTGCGAAGCGGGCAAAATCTTTCTCCGCCATGTGCTGCGCGTGTTCGATGCGGAAACGCCGCTCGGCGCCATGATGAGCCTTGACGACATCGAAGTACAGGTCAAGGATCATCGAAATCGCCTGATCGCCGATGGCATGAGTGCAAATTTGCAGGCCCGCAGCGTCAGCCTTCATCATCCGATCGCGCATAAGGGAGAGCGGCTGCATTTCGTTGGAGAGCAAGCCGTGGTTGTCGGGCTGATCCGAAAATGGATCAAAGAAATAAGCGGTGCGCGAACCGAGTGAGCCGTCCGCGTAGGCTTTTACCGCGCCAATTCGCAAATAAGGCCCGCCAAAAGCGTGGCGAATTCCGATCTTGACCTGATCGTCCACATCGGTGATGAGCGGAGCGGCGTAGATGCGTGTGGTCAGGTCGCCGTTTTGCAGGAGCTCGGAGTAAACCGCAATATCGGCGTACTCCGGATTCATGTGCTGCACGCTGGTAACTCCCAGCGACGCAGCATGCTCGAGGGCTCGCTTCGCCGCACGCATCCGCTGGTCATGCGAAAGCGGTGGCACGATGTTGTAAACCGCATCCATCGCCGCATCTTTCAAGTCACCGGTTGGATTGCCTTGAGCATCGCGTACGATCGCGCCGCCAGGGGGATCGGACGTCTGCGCGGTTATGCCGGCAAGGTGCAGCGCAATTGAGTTCGCCAACGCCGAATGGCCATCGTACCGGCTCACGAAAACAGGATTATCCGGCGTAACCGCATCGATCATTTCCTTGGTTGGCAAATCAGGCGGATTCCATTTGGTTTCGTCCCAGTCACCGCCCAAAATCCATTCGCCCCTGGGGGTTTTCTTGGCTTGCTCGGCGATGCGGCGGACAAACTCATCCGTGCTGGTCACGTCGTTGAGTTGAACGCTGTCGAGCTGTCTGCCTCCATCGACGAAGTGAACATGGGCATCGTTAAAGCCCGGCAGCAGCAGCTTGCCACCGGCATCGATCAGCTTTGTCTTTGGGCCGCGCCACGCCGCAATATCTGCATCGGAGCCGACCGCAACAACCCTGTCACCAAGCACGGCAACGGCCTGAGCCTTGGGACGAGCGTCATCCCCAGTCCAGACGTTCGCGTGGCTCACGATCAAATCTGCAGCAGGTTTTGATTGAGCGCTCATGCTGGCGAAAGCAATGACTATGAATGAAAGTGCGAATTTCATAATCTCCCCGGTCAGTACCGAGAACTACCTCTGCCCCCATTTTAATTTTGTCCGTAAAACATCGAAAAATGTCCCGCGGATGCGCAGCAGTTTCACCTGGTGCTCCGACTTGCGGCAGCAGACGCGGTCTCCGTCATACATCGGGATTCCAAGCTGACCATCCACGCTGAGGTAAGCCTGGTCGGCGCCGGTATTGACCACGATCTCGATGTTGGAATTGTTGGGTACCACCAGCGGCCGATGCGTCAGCGAATGCGCGGCTACGGGGCTAATGATCAGCGCGTCCACCGTGGGCATGACGATCGGTCCGCCAGCCGCCAGCGAGTAAGCAGTCGAACCCGTGGGAGTAGAGACGATCAGACTGTCGGCCTTGTAAGCCGACACAAACTCCCCGTCGATGTAAACGTCGCAATGGTTGAGGCGGGAAATGGTGCCTTTACCCACGACGATCTCATTCAGCGCGTCGTAGCCGGCCACGCGCGAAGTTTTGCGCATGACTTCGCAATGCACCATGGAGCGCGCTTCCACGTTGCAGTGCCCGGCATCGATGCCTTCGAGCGTCGGATAGAGCTCCTCCAATGGCACTTCGGTGAGAAAGCCCAGCGAGCCAAGATTCACCCCCAGCACCGGGATTCCCGCCTTGGCCACGGCGCGAGCCGCCGCCAGCAACGTTCCATCTCCGCCCAGCACCACAACAAAACCGGGCGAGCGGGAAGCCATCTCCTCGCGGGCAACAACCTCAATCCCCGGCGCATGCGGCGCAGTCTCGCGGTCCACCAAAATCTGATACCGGTGCTGACGAAGCCAGTTGAGAAGTCCCGCCACAATACTCGCCAACTCAGGCTTGTCCGGTTTCGACACGATGGCTACTGACTTGAGCGTCGGGGATGCGGAGTTCCTGCTGACCATTGAAATTAGAATTGTACAGAAGTTCCCGGAAAAGCTTGAACCGCAAAGGACACGGAGAACACAGAAGTCTGTTTAGAAGACTCCGTACAGCAGGAATTCCCGATTGCCCTCGGCGCCAAGGATCGGCGACTCGATCACATCGGTGCGGGTGCAACCTTCTGCCAGGAGCGCCTTACGAACTTTTTCCACTGCCGCAGTCTGCGCAGCCTCATCGCGCACAATACCGCCTTTGCCGACCTGCTGACGGCCTACTTCGAACTGCGGCTTCACCAAGACGACAAGTTGCCGACCTCGGCGCTCGGCTGGAAACGCAGCGGCGATCACGGCTGGCAGAACCAGAGTGACAGAAATGAAGGCAACATCGACAACGACGACGTCTACAGCCTCGCCGATCTGTTCACAAGTTAGGTAGCGGGCATTGGTCTTTTCCAGCAGCCGCACACGCGGGTCCTGCCGCAGGCGGAAGTCAATCTGGCCGAGGCCAGTGTCGACGGCAATCACGCGCGCTGCTCCGTGCTGCAAAAGACAGTCCGTGAAACCGCCGGTAGAGGCGCCAACATCAAGACAAGTCTTACCCGCTACATCGATTTTCCAATGCTCAAGAGCTTTCTCCAGCTTAAGCCCGCCACGGCTGACGTACTTCAGGTCTTCCCCAAGCAGCCGAATTTCGGCGTCAGCTTGCACGCCGGCGCCAGCTTTCTCTACCTTCTGGCCGTCAACCAGCACCTTGCCCGCCAGGATCAGCGCCTGGGCGCGTTCGCGCGAGCCAGCCAAACCGCGCTCCAGGAGGAGCTTATCGAGCCGTAGCTTCATGATCCTCTAAGCTGCCTACCTTAGCACTAAAGAGCCAGCAACGCGCCCAGTGCAAAATGCAGAAGCAGTTGTCGGTCAGGGGATTAGAATCGCGGATTGGCAGTTTTCCACGCGATTTCCACGAAAGTGTTGAAAAGTGTTGCTGCGAATTATTGAGAGGCGCAAAGCTCACCTTCCCGCTGTTCGCGTCCAGAAAAGCTTGTAACCGCAAAGAGCACAGAGTCCTCGCTAAGATCGCTAAGAAAGTGTGCCGCTGCTCGTTGAGTCATTTCTCTGCGGCCTTTGCGAACTTTGCGGTTAAAGGCTTTTGACGGAAATGCAGCGGGGACCGGAGACGGACGGCCCACATTCATCAAAGAAAACGCCGCCCGCATGGGGCGGCTTCAGATCGAAGTAAAGATATTATCCCGCCACTTCCTCCAGCAGTTTCTGATCGATATCGAAATTGGAATGAACGCTCTGCACGTCATCATGCTCTTCGAGAGCCTCGATCAGCCGGATCATGCTGTTCGCGGCCGCGCCCTCCAGCTTGATGTAATTCTGCGGAATCATGGCGACGCTGGACGAAACCGGCTTTATCGCGGCTTTTGTTACGGCTTCCAGGACGGCTTCATAAGATGAAGGATCGGTCAGCACTTCCCAGTTTTCGCCGTCATCGCGCAGATCTTCGGCGCCGGCGTCAAGCACGATCGCCATCAGGTCGTCTTCTTTAGCCGCTGACTTCGGAATCACGATGTCGCCCTTCTTGTGAAACATCCAGGAGACGGCCCCAGCTTCTGCCATGTTTCCAGCGTTTTTCTGGAATACGTGACGAATTTCGCTCACCGTGCGATTGCGGTTGTCGGTGTTGATGTCGATCAGCAGCGCCACACCGCCCGGCCCGTAGCCCTCGAGCGAGAATTCCTCGTAGGTTGCCCCAGGCAATTCCCCGGTCCCACGCTGGATGGCTCGCTTGATGTTATCCGCCGGCATGTTCTCCGCCTTGGCGGCGGTGATGGCGGTCCGCAGACGCGGGTTCGTATCCGGATCGCCGCCGCTCTTGGCAGCAATGCTGATTTCTTTAATCAGGCGCGTAAAAATCTTGCCCCGCTTGGCGTCGAGTGCGCCCTTTTTATGCTTGATTGTGGCCCATTTTGAGTGGCCAGACATGGAATTACCTCATGTAAATGAACTTTGATTGCGCTGATCCACTAATCTTCGTGCGCTGGATTCGCCCAGAAGAGATCACCGGATTGCCTCGAAAACACCGCAGGCGAAAATAAATTATAGCATGGAGGCACGGGCCACCCACAGGTGGAGTAACTACGTTGCAGTCGGAGATCGACCGAGCACAGGTTTTGAACTCCGAGCTGTTCCGAGATCCCGAATGTTCGTCGGACATGTCACCCACATCGTCCTCCCAGGAACCGTCAGGCCGGGCCAGTAAATCTTCGTAAATCTATGCAAAGAATTGTGCTCGGATGCATGCAGGACCAGTTTTGAGGATACAATCTTGCCTCGTCCGGAGATAACCACACAAGAAACTTCAGACGAGCAGTTGCGTATGGGAAAAATCGTTTGGATCGTATGGTTGCTGGCTGGCCTGCTCAGCGTAGTCGCGATCGCGGCCGCGCAAAACAACGGCGCCGTGGCCCCACCGCCAAGCACTCCACTGCACAGTCGACGGCCGTGGGTGGTCATTGGAGGTCCGAGCAAGACGGCTGCCAGGGACGATACCGACGATTTGAAGGACTTCAATCACGCTCTCGCAGTACAGGCCACCAGCGAGCAGGTTAGCGCGTACAACTCGATGGTGAGAAGCAGCGAAGCGGCCGGAAAGGGACTGCAGGCGCTGGTCGAACAGCTGCAGAGCAAACCCAGTGGGGTAGAACTTTCGAGCGCCAGCCATGGTCTTTACCAGGCGGTACAGAATGCCCGCAATGAAGCCAGGCAGTTTCTGGAAGCTTTCTCCAAAACTCAGCAAGCCGGCTTGAAAGACATCGCCCTAAAACTCACGAAAGCGGATTCCGATCTCGCGCAGCAGGCGACCCGGCTGGACCAGAGAACCGGCGACGCAAATCCGGACCTCTCAGAAATTTCGGACTGCGCCAGGAATCTCTCCCATGCGCTCACGAATTTTGCCGATCTGCAAGTGAGCCTCGGAAAAGAAATGGGAGTTTCGCAGGACATCAGCTTTAGTCTTCCCCCGACGGACAGCTCGATCCACGTTGAGGGGCAACCGATTTCCATCACGGTTGCCGGAACGATGTCAAAAGTCGCTGCAGAAGGCAACCAAAGCGCATTCAAACTGGAGATGACTACCGACCTTTCCGACCTGCAACACAATATTGCGGAGATTCTGCGCTCCAGACTCGACACATCTCCACGCTGCGGAGAGCGACATTCGCTGCGCTGGGCGGCGTTTACTGGCCAGAACCCTGTGGCCAGCGTGGTTACACGCTTACATTTTGAGCACTGGGTGTGCTTTATGTCTCTGGGCCAGGAAATCTCCAACGAAGTGGCCGAGGGAGACGGCACGCTTACTGTCAAGTTAACGCCGCTGCTGGAGCCGAACAACACGCTGCAGCTCGCAGCTGAGATCAGCCGCATCGACGCAGACGGTTGGGCTGGCGACTTGCTTCGCTCAGACCAGGTTGGAATGAAACTGCGTGATGAGATCCGGGAGTCGCTGCTGGCTGCCATACGAACGGCTACGAATCTGAAGGAGACACTTCCAGAACTGGCGCAGGACTCCACCACCATCAACAAAGCAGAGTTCTACGAAGCGGGCGGCTTGCATGTCGCCCTGTACGGGATGATTCGAATTTCGGATCAGCAGCTCAGAGCATTGGGCAGTTCGCCGAAGAGTGAGGCACCGGCCCAGGCAGCATCGCAGGAGTGACCCGCGCCCCTGGGGCAACCGATACCGGCGTTGAACCTTAGGCGCATGCCGGACTTTTGAAGTTCGAGCATTTACGTCAACCTCGCATAATTGCCCCTGCAGCGCAGGCTTAGTCGCTGCGGAACTGGATTCGATACAATGCTGCCATGCCAGAACGGAATCTTCAGATCGTAAGGTTCATCGGCACCACCCCTAGTGTCGCGTACTGCGACGTCTGCCGGCTGACTTTCAGGACCCGGCAGGAATTTCTAATCGACAGCGAGAAAGCCAAGCAGCAACTCCAATCAGATTTTGACAAGCATGAGTGCAAACCGGAGCCAGGCGCAGTTGATGATGCGTTAGCGCACATTCGGTAATCAAGCCACTCGAGCGCGCGTTGCAGAATCACTTTCTCATTTGCCAACAGCCTATGCTGGGAGTGAATCCATTCGTGTGCAAACCGGTCAAAGCCTCATCAGGCCTGCACCCGCTAGACACTTTCAAACGCTTATTCACAGTTGTTGTTGAAAACCAAATTCAACTTCGGGGGAAGAACGTTTTCGATTGAGGCTCGATTGTCCTCGCGCAGCGGAGAGATATTTCGGAACAAAAGGTAAAGGCCGTGATATTGGTTATGCTCTAGCCGCCAGCTCCTGCGAGAGAGCCAGCCGCGTGGAGTCATGCACCATCACGGCCCTTGATGTAATCACTGCTTTCGCAGTTCTGACCCCAGCGACCCCTCGCAGAGCAGCTGGTTTTTTCGGGTCAGGTCGCCCACCGGGTTGCCCCGGCCGGCGGATCACCCAGCTTACTTCGGACTGGCTAATTTTATTTGAGCCAACCCTTTCAGCCGTCGACGCGCGAAAAAGTAAATGCTGCGAGGCCAATTGTCAACGCCCATTATTGGTGCAAAATCACTTTAAGGGCTGTGCATTCTGTGGACTGCAATTGACTCTGCATAATGGATTTACAGGGCTGTAACAAATTATTGGCGGCTTTTTCACACAGATTTCCACAGCCAAAGTGCAAACCAAAATCCACAGGGAACCATCTTAAGCTCTTGACGCCGTCGCGTTAGTGAAGCATCTTTGGTGGAAACAGATTTCAAGCAGAGAATGTCCGCGCTTGTTGCCTACGTCGACGGTGGTTCGCTGGGGAATCCGGGGCCGTCCGGCATTGGGGTCGTGATCAGTGGCGCCCGCGACGGCAAACTCAAAATCGCCAAGTGGATTGGCTGGCAGGACAATAACGTCGCCGAATATCTGGCCCTCCTGGAAGCTCTGCAATGTGCGGTCCTGCTCAAGGCTCGCGCCCTGCATGTTTACTCCGATTCTGAGGTCGTGGTGAAGCAGATGACGGGTGTCTACGCCTGTCGCAGCCCACGGCTGTACTCGCTGAACTGGACTTGCCGGAAACTTGCTCGTTCGCTGAAGTTCTCCATCTCTCACGTCAGTCGCGAACACAACGCCGAAGCCAACCACCTGGCCAACTCTGCCGCCCGAAAAAAGAAGCGCTGAACCGTTTTCGAATAGCCTGCGTCCTCGCGACGTTCTAACACCAGAGCCTGTATGCCGCGATCAAAATCAAAACGCTGGATCGCAAGTGTGAAAACGGTTTCCACCTACCCGCCTCCAGGACTCTTTACCAAAGACGCAAGCACCGTCGCCAAGACCCTCGGGTCCAAGAAGGTCTCTCCCAAGAGTCCGGTATCCGGCCTGCGCATGCTGATCTATTTCATCAATCGCGCAGGAAAAGGACTTTCCGCCGCTCGACGGCGAGAGCTGGAAAGGGCCAAGAAGCTGCTGTCCCAGCGAATCGGCCGGGCGAAAGCTGCTCGCCAGTAGCCGCTGGCTAAGTGAATCTCCCACGCCAACCTGCATCGCCCTGCCCGGCGCGCAGATATGGCAAACTCATCTCTTCGGGATGAACACACTCGAATTCACCGTCCTGGTCGCCACGGGATCATTCATCGCCGGTATGCTGGGAGCGCTCACCGGCCTCGGCGGCGGCGTTGTACTCGTTCCGCTGCTGACGATTTTCTTCAAAGTAGATATTCGTTATGCCATCGGCGCCTCACTGGTTTCGGTCATCGCCACCTCCTCCGGCGCGGCCGCCGCCTATGTGAAGGAAGGTTTCTCCAACATCCGCATCGGCATGTTTCTTGAGATTGCCACCACGCTGGGCGCGCTCTGCGGTGCCTTTCTTGCTACGGTGGTTCCTACGCGCTATCTCGCCATCATCTTCGGCGTTGTGCTGCTTTATTCCGCCTATCTCTCGCACAAGCCGCGGCCGCGCGCGGAACGTAACCTTCCGCCCGATCCTCTCGCCACCAGGCTGAAGATGAACGGCAGTTTCCCTTCTGAAGAAGGAGGACTCCGGCATTACAACGTCCAGAGCGTGCCCGCAGGTTTCAGCCTGATGTTTGGCGCGGGCGCGCTCTCCGGATTGCTCGGCATCGGTTCCGGCGCGGTGAAAGTCCTCGCCATGGACCAGGCCATGAAAATTCCTTTCAAGGTCTCCACCACCACCAGCAATTTCATGATCGGAGTCACTGCCGCCGCCAGCGCTGGCGTCTACCTGAGCCGCGGTTATGTTGATCCCGGACTCGCCATGCCGGTGATGTTGGGCGTGCTGGCCGGCTCGCTGCTCGGCGCACGCCTCTTGATGAAGGCAGGAACCACAGTCTTGCGCTTGGTGTTCAGCCTGGTTATCGCGTTTCTGGGCGCGCAAATGATTTATAAAGGAATCACCGGAACCATCTGAAATGGCCTGGTCCGATCGAAAAATCGAAGAAATCGTCGGCAATCTTCTTCGCGCTGGCGTTCTGACCTCAGCCTTGGTCGTATTCATCGGCGCGCTCATTTACCTGATACGCCATGGCCGCTCGCCTGCCGATTACCACGTTTT
>DASPSE010000270.1:0-8834 GCA_035624085.1 Terriglobales bacterium | reverse complement strand
GCAAGATTCGATTCGCGCTCTGCGGGAGCTGGATGCCAGCGGCCTTCAGGCCGATTTCGTTTTCCTCGATCCTCCATATCGCATGGAGGAAGCCTATCGGCAGGCCTTGGAGGCAATGTCGAACTCAGGGCTGCTGAAGGCGGAGAGCATTGTCATCGCAGAGCACTCGAAGAAGTTTGATCCAGGGGAGACGTTTGGGCGGCTGCGCCGCTCCCGGAAGTTGGTGCAAGGGGATGCGGCGTTGAGCTTCTATCGAATGTTGTGAGATCAGTCTGGAGGCGGAGCGAGACGCGTGCTCCATCAGGCAACTGCTACATCAGGAGTTCATTCGCCCGCCGCACGATGGGGTGCTGCATCTCCTGCAGCTCGTTCTTGACCCGATTGAGGCCGTAGACACACTGCTCAAAGTGGCTGGAAAGGCTGGCGAACAGAGGCGCAACCTTGGTGTACTCGAAGCAATCGAACTTGGAAACGATGTAATAGCTCTCCTTGCCAGCTTTCATCCAGTCGACAAAATTTTCCAGGCGATTGCGGCGGAGCCGGAAGTGGTTGATGCTTTCAGGGAACATTCCAGTGAAGAACAGCGTGTAATCCCCAATATGTTTGCGAACCTGTCGTTCACGGTCGAAAGAGGGCGCAGGTCCATAGACAGGATTCGACTCCATCAGCATCTCGCCAACATCTGTTAGCGTGCGCCCAGCTGTGTCGCGAATCTTAAACAACTGCTCGACTTCGCAGAACTCGGTGATCAGGTGGGCGACGTAGTTGACAATGAGCGGATCGCGAAGGCCGATTTCCTCCGCGTAGTGCCGGCCCACAAGCTCCAAGAAGAGCTGCCGCAACGGATGCGACTCTGGAATCATCCCGGGGTTACCTCCCAAAACCCGCCTGCAACGCGGGAATCACCGCCACAGTTGCCTGAATACTTACCTTAGCTTTCGCGCAAAGGCAAGTGACTTTCGTGTTTCGATATCCCACGTTTGTGCTAGTTAATTAGAACGCAGGCATAAGACAAGGGTTTTACCCGGTTTTTGTTGGCAGTCACTGTAGTCGGCTGCCAAGAAACCGGCTTTTTCGCTGTCCAGATAGAATATCGGCCACGGAGGTATTGAAGGCGTGGAACGGAAGAACATATCAAGTGGTGCACCTTGGGAACCGATTGTGGGCTATTCCCGGGCGGTCCGAGTCGGCAACTACGTTCACGTCGCCGGGACTACTGCCACTGGGCCTGATGGGAAAATCGTGGGAGTTGGCGACCCTTATGCCCAGACGGTGCAGACTCTAAAGAACATCGAATCAGCTCTGCAAAAGGCGGGCGCCAGCATGAAAGATGTCGTGCGCACGCGCATGTACGTCACGAACATCGGCGATTGGGAGAAGATCGGCAAAGCACACGGCGAGTTCTTTCGTGACATTCGGCCAGCAACTTCGATGGTCGAAGTCAGCCGGCTGATCTCTCCGGAAATGCTGGTGGAGATTGAAGCCGACGCGGTGGTCGGTCTTTAACACGGGGCTACGAGAAAATGGCAACTGGAACGGGACGAGACAAATGGATCACGGCAGAGAAGCTGATTCAACTTCTTTCACAACTAGATCCGCAAACTGTTGTTTTACCCAACGACCATCACAATCTCTCTTTGTACGAGCCGGATGGATTTCCCGAACGCTACATCGGCGTTATTGACATCCGAACAGAGCAAATCGTCGCCAAGTAGTTCGTTTATACTTTCACCCCATGAAAAAACTGTGTCTTGCGCTCTTGAGCGTCCTGCTTTCGGGTATGGCTTTCAGTCAGTCCGGAAGCGCTTCATACGCCGTCATTCGCGCCGGCACGTTGATTGACGGCTATACGGTGAAACATAACCAGGTCATTGTGATTCGCGGTGATCGAGTTGACAGCGTGGCCGATGCTGCCAGCGCGAAGATTCCTTCCGGCGCCAATGTCATCGATCTTTCACATGCGACCGTGCTGCCCGGACTCATCGATTCGCACACTCACATTTTCTTGCAGGGAGAAGATCCAGCCGAGGGCGGCTACGATGCCAACATTCTGTATCCTCCGCTGGCGCTGCGCGCGGCTCGAGCTACAGTTTCCGTTCGGCGAGCCTTGGAGCAGGGCTTCACTACGTTGCGCGATCTTGAAACCGAGGGCGCGGGATATGGCGATGTCGGAATCAAAGAGGCGATTGAGAAAGGGTACATTCCCGGCCCACGCTTGTTGGTTGTGACGCGCGCCATATCTACGACTGGCGGCTACATGCTGGAAGGCTACGCCCCAGAGCTGGACATGCCAAAAGGCGCGCAGCTGATCGATGGGCCAGTCGAGGCCCGCAAAGCTGCGCGCGAGCAACTGGATCATGGGGCAGATTGGATCAAGGTGTACATGACGCATCGCTCCTGGGTCGGCAAGAATGGCGAGCTGGTTTCGCAGCCCACGCTCACGCTGGAAGAGTTGAAAGCGATCGTTGACGAAACTCACGGCTGGGGAAAGAAAGTAGCATGCCACGCCTACGGAGGCATTGGACTGCATCGGGCGCTTGACGGCGGCTGCGATTCCATCGAGCACGGGCTTGACTTGGACGATGCAGCCATTGCCCAGATGCTGAAGCAGGGAACATGGTATTGTCCGACGCTGGCCGCGTATTACCACGATTGGGCGCCGGCGGATACACCCAATGGGCAGCGGGATCGCAAACGGGTCGCAGTGCACGAAGTGTCGTTTCCCAAGGCGCTGCACGCTGGGGTGAAAATCGTCTTTGGCACTGACATGGGCGGCATTTCCTGGAGTGAGCCGATCGCGCAGGAGTTCTCCCGCATGGTCGATCTCGGCATGTCGCCGCTGGAGGCGATCAAGAGCGCGACTTCGCGTCCGGCCGAAATGCTGGACATGGCGGGCGAGATTGGGGTCATCGCCCCGGGCGCTTACGCCGACATCGTGGCTGTGAACGGAGATCCGCTACACGATGTGAAAATCCTGGAAAACGTGCAGTTTGTGATGAAGGATGGGAAGGTGTTCAAGAGCGAGGGAAAGCTGGTGCAGTACTGATGGGCTTTGGCACTCGCTCCTTAGTTGTGTCATCCCGAGCGGAGCGGGATGGTTCGTGGGCGAATCGTCTCGCGTAGTCGAGGGACCCCGTGTTCGTGTCATCCGGCTGCGGCACCACGGGGAATTCTCCTGCACGCATCTTCGTGCTGAACATTCCCGGAAACACCGGATGGAGCTGCACGCGGACACGAGATCGGGAGCTCCCTCACTGCGCTCGGGATTTCGGCAGCGGGCTCAGACGCCCGCTGAACGCCTCAACTTCGACTGCGCAGCGCGAGTCGCAAGTGACTCGGGCTGCTGCGCTCAGGATGACAATGACCCGTAAGTTCGTTATGAAGGATGGGAAGGTGTTTAAGAGTGAGGGGAAGGTGATGCAGTAAGCCGAAGTTAACAGCGGCAGAAGGCTCGAACCGACATGCAAACCGCCGTCAAGATGTTTGTCCTCGGCCTAGCGCTGATCTGGATACCTTTCTGGGCCTTCAGATACACGCTATTTCATAGCTTCTTTGTGCAACACGCGGGGACCCTAATTCCCCCGAGGTGGTTCCTCGCCTGGTTTATTCTTGTCCAAACGGCGGGCATCCTCTTGCTTGCACACCTAATATCCACGAAATGAAAGTAGCCCACTACCATCCCGGATAAATCTCTTGACAGTATCCCCGTAAGCGTCATAATGCCCGAATCCCCAGTCGGCCGAACTTGGACCGCGGAAACGCTCCTCATAGGCAGCGGAGGTGGTTATGAGCGTTCTCGAACTATGCGATGCCAAACCAGCGGCGGTTTCTTTGGAGGCCAGCGTGGCCGATGCCATCCGCACCATGCTTGACCGTCACGTCGGCGCTGTGGCTGTAATCGACAGCGAGCAGCGTGTGGCAGGCATCTTTACCGAGCGCGATGTGCTCAGCAAACTTGCCTTGAGCGGTCGTGATCCGGGAAAGACGCTCGTTCGCGACTTGATGACCACGCCAGTGGAACTAGCGACGGCCGAAACCGGCTCCAGCGAAGCTTTCGTCACCATGATCGAGCGCCATTTCCGGCATCTTCCCATCGTGGACAACAGCGGCAAGTTGCTCGGCATGCTCTCGATTCGCAACCTGCTGGAGTGGCGCATTGAAGACTTGAGCCGGGAATTGGAATCGCTGGAACAATACGTCAGCAACGACTCGCCCGGCGGGGATTGAGCTACGAGTGCCGCATCAGCCAAAGGTGATCTGATAATGCACCGAGGGTGTAAACTGACCGTTCCCTCAGGGGCTAAAGCCCGCGTCTTCTGTGGGCCTAAGTGGCACGGCTGAAGCCGTGCCCTGCCCAAACCATTTATGAGATAGTTTTCAGCACATACACGTCAGGAGCCCGAATGAAACGAGCTGAAGGAAATTTTCTTGCGATCTTGCTTGCATTGTTAACCGCCTGCAGTGTCTTAGCGCAGACTCCCGCGACTGCCCTTTCAAAACATCTAGTCGTTCGCGCTGCGCATCTCCTGGACGTAAAAACCGGAAAGACGCTGAACGATCAGGCCATTGTCATTGAAGGTGACAAAATCGTGAGCGTCGGTGCGGCCTCCTCCGCGCCTTCTGACACGACAGTTATCAACCTGCCCAATGCCACCGTGCTTCCGGGCCTGATTGATGCGCACACCCACCTGACGTTCAATCCTATGTTTGGGTATGAACTGCTGGGAGTTTCAGTTCCGCGCGAGGCGCTCATCGGAGCGCACAATGCGCGGGTCACGCTAGAGGCGGGATTCACCACGGTGCGCAATGTTGGTGCGCGGGGCTATAGCGACGTTGCGCTGCGCGATGCCATCAACGCCGGCGACGTGCCGGGACCCCGCATGCTAGTCAGCGGTCCGGCGCTGAGCATTACGGGCGGTCATTGCGACAATGATTTACTTCCGTACGAGTATCACGCCACATCCGATGGTGTTGCCGACGGGATAGAAAACGTCCAGCACAGAACTCGCGAGATTATTAAATATGGCGCCGATCTCATTAAGGTCTGTGCCACGGGAGGTGTGCTGTCGAAGGGAGATGATCCCAACGCCTCGCAATACACGCTTGAAGAAATGAAAGCCATCGTGGCCGACGCGCACCGGTTGGGGAGGAAAGTTGCGGCGCACGCGCACGGAGCGCAAGGCGTGATCTGGGCCTCCGAGGCCGGCGTGGATTCGGTCGAGCACGGTCACCTCATGAACGATGCCGCCATCGCCACCCTCAAGAAAAATGGGACTTATCTTGTGCCTACGCTGTATCTCGTCGACTGGCAAAGAGAAAACGCCGCGCGGGCGAATCTTCCAGACTATGCAAGGGCAAAGATGGAGATGGTTTCACAAACCGGAAAAGCGAACGCCAAAAAGGCGTTCGAGGCGGGAGTGAAGATCGGTTTGGGTACTGACGCGGCCGTTTATCCGCACGGCCTGAACGCGCACGAACTGGCCGTGTACGTGAGTTTGGGCATGACTCCGCTGCAGGCCATTCAAACTGCAACCATCAATGACGCCGATCTGCTGGGCTGGTCGGACAAGATCGGAACGCTTGAACCAGGCAAGTGGGCGGATATCATTGCCGTGGATGGCGACCCGCTGCGGGACATCACCACGCTGCAGCATGTGAAATTCGTGATGAAGGGCGGGGAGGTGGTGAAGAACGAATACGGGAAGTGACGATCGATCCTTGGCAACACAGCGAAAACAAAAGGCCGGCCAATAAGCCGGCCTTTGCGTTGGAGAAACGTTACGGCTTCTTGGGAGCGATCGCGTCTTTCGTCGCCTTGGCCACGCGGAACTTCACCACGGTCTTGGCCTTGATCTGAATGGGTTCGCCGGTCTGCGGATTGCGTCCCATGCGGGCCTTGCGATGCGCCTTTACCAGGCGGCCCAGTCCGGGCACAACGAACACGCCATTCTTCTTGGTTTCTTTAATGGCGGTATCGGTAAGGTGCTCAAGAAATGCGGCAGCGGTCTTGTTGTTGGTGCCGATCTTTTCGGCAAGTGTGCGGACAAGTTGTGTCTTGGTCATACCTGAGGCCATGAATCCTCCTTTGAAGTAAGCTTGATTTTTGCTGCGATAATTTGCATCTTATACCACAGGTCCTGTGGAAAAATAGCGTTTCAACCGCATTTTTAGCGGTTTTTTTCACTCAGGAACCTCAAAAGCCCACAAAAATCGGCTTTTTCGGTGTCTGATGCCCCAAAAAGTGCTATTTCAAAGGCCCTGGCAGCGTTCCGAGTATCGCCCTCCGAGTCGGGGGAAAGAGAGACTTTCTTAGTGGCTCGGTATCTTCATGGTCCGATGATTTTGTCTTTCGACCACAGAGGACACGGAGGGGTCCCAGCCCTTTCACGTGTCATAATGAATCGACCGGAGAAAAATTAGTGAGTTGCACTCTGTGCGAAAAGCGAAAAGAGAAGCGCTTCTGTCCGGCGGTCCATGGCCGCATTTGCCCACAATGCTGCGGGGAACAACGCGAGGTAACCCTCGATTGCCCGAGCGAGTGCGTGTACTTGCAGCAGGCTCGGGTGCATGAAAAGCCGCGCCCATTGCAGGAATTGGACCAGGCAGCATTGTTCCCGCAAGTGGAAGTCGCGGACCAGTTTCTCTACGAGCATGAGCACCTGATCGTAGGTCTAACCTTTGCATTAGCCAAAGCTGCGCGCGGGCACCGCAGCATCAACGACGCCGACCTGATCGCCGCGTTGACCTCCATGGCCAGGACTCATGAGACGCTGGTAAATTCCGGTTTGCACTATGAAACCCCGCTCACCAGTATCAGCCAGCAGGCGGTTAGCAAAGAGGTGCAGGAACTGCTCAAAGGATATCGCGAGGAAGAGCAGAAGCACCTGGGATATTCCCGGTTGCGCGACTCGGATGTCCTCAAAGCTTTAGTGTTTTTGGTTCGTATGGGACAGGCCCGCACTTCGGGAAGGCCGAAGTCCCGGGCTTTCCTGGATTTCGTCCTGTCTCAGTTTCCGGAGAAGACCATCGCTACTCCGGAAGAAGTCGGAAGCCGGCTCATCGTGCCGTAAAGTTGAGGCGCTTGCGCGGCCCGTTCGAGCCGCACGCCGAAATCCCTCAATCCCCGCCTGGCGCGCATCCCTATCTGAGTCTGCTACACGTGCTCTAACTCGCGCAGAGTGCGCTCATTCACCACATTGCCGGTGTTCAAGGTGGACGCCGGTTCGAAGAGCAGAATCCAGCATTCTTCGTCGGCGACGGGACGATGCTCCACGCCGCGCGGCACGACGATAAACTCGCCTTCTTCGATCCAGACCTGCCGGTCCCGAAATTCCATGCGGAAACGACCTTTGACGACCAGGAACATCTCATCTTCGTTCTCATGATGATGGAAGACGAACTCGCCTTTCAGCTTGTCGAGCTTGACCTGTTGTCCGTTGAGCTCAGCAGCAATGTAGGGCGTCCAGTATTCGTGGATTTGAGCAAATTTCTGCGCGACGTTGACTTTTTCCATGTGAGCCTTCCTTGGAACTGGGAATCTTGCTGCTGAGACGTGCTCTTCCAGATTCGTTTTCAAGGGCAAGGGTAGCAAAGAAAATCCTTTTAGGCCAAAAACTAAGGCTTGCCTTCCGCGAGGACAATGGAATCACTTTCGCCGCTGCAGCCTTTTTCGGGATCATAGGTCGCGGAACCCACGCGGTTCCCTTGCGAGGCGTGAAAATAAAGAATACCGCCCTTCACTTTCTTCGGCAGACCTTTGAATTGCGTTTTGCCGTCGATATTTGTAGCAGCTTCGAGATCGAGCCGGCGTGCGCCCGCAAATCCGTACTCAATGTGGACGCGAACCTTCGCGTCATAGACGGGCGCGCCGTTGAGGTCTGTGACGGTGAATGCCACGGAGCACGGACCAGCCTGGCCGTCCATTACGGGGACGTCGTGCGGGCCGGGCGGGTTCTGGGCTGACGCGAGGGCTGCGAGTAAGGAGACTGAGAGAAAGTGGCGGATCATGAAGGTTGCTCGAATAACACTATATCTGGTTATGTCTTTTTCGGTGGATTTGGGATCGCCAGGGTTGCCTCCCACCCTAGCGTCGCAAAGTACGCTCCGCTCGGATGGGGCACCCCTCGATGGGAATGGTGTACGCAAAGGCAAAAGCCGCCAGCTTGGGGCTGGCGGCTGAGATCTGCCGAGCTGCGCTCGACCGGGCGGGACGAGGCGTCCGCCCTACGCGTGCTTAATTCTCGTACAGCAGCACGCCTTGGTCTTTCTCCGAATCCACCGGACGGTAGTAGAGCTTGTTGTCCTCGAGGAAGACCTCGATGAACGCCGGCCGGGTCGTAATCGTGCCCTGGATCAAGGCTTCCGAAAGCGGATCCTCGATGTATTTCTGCAGTGCACGGCGCAGCGGGCGCGCGCCGTAGCTGCGGTCGCCGAGTGTCTGTCCAAGGATCCACTTCTTGGCTTCGTCGGTCACCGTTACGGTAATCGACTTCTGCGCCAGATTAGCGTTCAGCTGCGTAACCATGAGCTCCAAAATCTGGATCAGATCGCTCTCACTCAGCGCAGCGAACAGAATGACTTCGTCGAGGCGGTTCAGGAACTCTGGGTTGAAGGTGCGCTTGACTTCGTTCATGACCAGATCGTGCACCTTCTCGGAGACCATCTCTTCCTTGCTCGACTGGAAGCCCAGACCTTCGCGTTTCATCAGGTGACGCGCCCCGATGTTCGAGGTCATAATGAGGATAGTGTTCTTGAAGTCCACAGTGTTGCCCAAGCCGTCGGTGAGCTGGCCATCCTCAAACACCTGCAGCAGGATATTGAAGACGTCCGGATGC
>DASPSE010000260.1:0-29389 GCA_035624085.1 Terriglobales bacterium | reverse complement strand
CAGGGTCAGGATTCTCGATACATTACGTGGCTTCCGGGCACTAACGTAGCCGATGTTGCCGCGCCCGCCGCAGCCGCTGCCGCCTTTGGTGGCTCGCTGGCCTTGGCCTCAGGCTTGGCGTGGCTTTGGGCCTTTTCCTGCTTCTGCGTTCCTACCCGCACTTCCACGCTGCCCTTCAACATTGCGCCATCTTCCACGCTGATGCGCTGCGACACAACGTCACCGATCAATGACCCTTCACAGCGAATGTCCAGACGATCGGTGCACTGAATGTTGCCCTTGACCGATCCCATAATGACGACTTCCCTGGCATCGATATTCGCGGTCACGCTGCCATAACGACCGACCGTAACCCGGTTATCAGTCACGTGAATCGAGCCTTCAACTTTGCCGTCGATGTACAACGGTTCGGCGGCGGTGATGTCCCCTTTAATTACTACCGTTCGTCCGATGGTGGCCTGCTCCATGGGTGGGCTGGCTGCTTTTACTGGCGTGTAGGGGGTTGGGTTAGCGGGGACTTTCGGGGCTTGGTTCTGTGCGGGCTGCAACATCGATTCTGACCATCCTTGTTCAGCGCGGTTCAGACGGGCTACGCGCGGTGTGTGGAGCTTCAAGCTGACTATCGCATGACCTTTGGGGATAGAGGAGGTTACGGAAGATGCTGTACGGGCGGCGAAACTGACGGTCAGGCCTCGAGCACCTGGGCTAATTCTTCCCACTCGGCAAGATGACTCTTCAGTGCGGCGCGATGCTGCTTGAGGTCCTGCGTCAGCCTTGCAGTCTCTTCGGCGCTGACAAAGGTTTGCAGAGCGGTTTCGCAATCGGCGATGGCGGTTTCCGTGCGGCTGATTTCTGCTTCCAGTTCGCGCACGCGGTCTTCCATCTGCTTGCGCTTGATTGGATTCAGGCGCTTGGATCTGCCGTCTGCAGATTCGGCCTGAAGCGCCGGCTTTTTGCCATTTGTGGGCTGGGAAGGCGCCGCGGTCGCCTCGATACTTTCCTGCAATTGCGCTGCACCGCCCTCTTTTCGCCAGCGATAGTCTTCATAGTTGCCGGGGTAAACTTCGATCCGGCCATCGCCCACTTCAAACACGCGGGTCGCAAGTTTATCGATGAAGTAGCGGTCGTGAGAAACGAAAACTACCGTTCCCGTGTACTTCGACAAAGCCTCCAGCAGAACATCTTTGGCGCGCATATCGAGGTGGTTTGTGGGCTCATCGAGCAGCAAGAAATTTGCCGGATGCAGAAGCATGCGTAACAGGGCATAACGATTACGCTCGCCGCCGGAGAGGACGCCAATCCGCTTGAAAACTTCATCGGCGGAAAACAGAAAACATCCGAGCAGGCTGCGCAGCTCGGTTTCGGTCGAGCGAGGCGAGAGTGTGCCGATGTCATCCAACATGCGCGCATTGGCGTCAAGCTCTTTGTATTGATCCTGCGCGAAATAATCTGACTGCACGTTGTGTCCGACCTTGTATTCCCCATTTGTTAGGGCTTCCCTGCCGGCGAGCAACTTAATCAGCGTGGATTTGCCAGCGCCATTCACGCCGACCAGCGCAATGCGGTCGCCGCGCTCGATCATGAAGCTCACATCGCGGAAAACCTGCTTTTCGCCGTAGGATTTCGCCACTTTGGCGAACTCCGCTACGATCCGGCCGCTCGCCTTGGGCTGCGGAAACGAGAAATGAATTGTTTTCTCTTCCTCCGGCAGGTCGATGCGCTCCATTCGCTCCAGTTCCTTGATGCGGCTCTGCACCTGCTTGGCTTTGGTCGCTTGATAGCGGAAGCGGTTGATAAACACTTCCAGCTGTTCAATGCGCTCGCGCTGGTTGCGATAAGCGGCTTCGAGCTGCTCCTGCCGCTGCGTCTTCTGCTCCAAATAGTGCTCGTAATTGCCGGGATAAAAGTGAACACGCTTGTTCCAGATTTCGACGATCTTGCCGACCGTAACATCGAGAAAATAACGGTCGTGGGAAATCAGAACAAAGGCGTAGGGATAATTAGTGAGATATTCTTCCAGCCAGTTGCGGGCCTCGAGATCGAGGTGATTCGTCGGCTCGTCGAGGAGCAGCAGGTTGGGCTTTTCGAGCAGCAGCTTGGCCAGCGCAATGCGCATCTGCCAGCCGCCGGAGAATTCGTCGGTCTGGCGATGCCAGTCTTCTTTAGTGAATCCCAACCCCATTAGCACGCTTCCAACCTGCGCCTCGATGGCATAGCCGTCATGCATCTGAAACTCGTGCTGGATGCGGTGGTACCTTTCAGCTACTTGCGCATATTCTGCCGAGGCGTGGTCCACTTCGCTCATGCGCGACGTCAACTCTTCCATTTCGCGTTCCATGTCGCGCAGACCGGAAAAGACGGACATGCACTCGGCAAACACGGTTTGTCCGGACAGCGTCAGTCCCTCCTGCGGCAGGTAGCCGGCGCTGATTCCTTTGGCCGTGCTAATCGAGCCGTAATCGAGTGTCTCGAGGCCGCCGAGAATCTTCAGCAGCGTGGATTTTCCCGTGCCGTTCGCGCCCACCAGGCCGATGCGATCGCGGTTGGTGATCAGCCAGTCCACTCCTTCAAACAGGAGCTTCTGACCGTAGCGTTTTCCCGCGGAGGAAAGCTGAATCATGCGTGGTTTTATCGTCTCATGAGAGGGGTAGTTTGAAGAAGGACGGCTCGGTTCGCAGACAGACAATGGGCATGTCATCCTGACGCGAGCGTAAGCTCGCGAAGGATCTTACGGCCGTGTCGATGACCAATGACGTTGTTGGGAGTCATGGATAGCTCAACGACGTAATATCCTCTCGGCTGCAGTTTATGCGGCCTGCGTTTGCAAGATCCTTCCAGACCTGCGGTCTGTCAGGATGACATGTGGGATAAGTAGGCTACGAGACAGAGACTGTTTTGGCTGTGCTTAAATGCTCCACCGCCCGCTCGATCACGGCCTGCATCTCCCGGGCATATTTCACTTCGCGGCCTTTGGCGAGGGTTTTCTTTGCATCTTCAGGCAAGAACCAAGTTGGATTGCGCTGCGGTTCGTGGCCTGGTTCCATCTGCTCCACTTCCATTAAGAAAGCTTTGATGACAAACTCGCGCACGCCCGGCGGCTTCCAAAACACACCTTTCGAGTGCAGATAAAGATGAAAGTGCCGAGACTCAATGTGTCCGCGGACCCCGGCTTCTTCCCACGCCTCGCGCTCGGCCGCCTGGCTATGCGAAATGCCGTGCTCCGGAGTGCCCTTGGGAAAGGTCCACTTGCCTCCGCCGTTGGTGTTTACGAGCAGAAACTCCAGCGTTTGCCCCTGGCGCCGGTAGCAGACGGCGGCAACCTGCAAGGGTAGGGCAAAACGAGGAAACTTCGGTGCGCCCAACTGCCATTCCTCCAGTGAAAATCCGGACTTACCTATGATAGGTCCAGAATATTGCAGGAATGTTAAATTGCAGCGAAAAAGGTGCAGTTAGTCCGGTTACGAAAGGGAGTACCAGGAGAGCTTCGCAGGACTTACAGCCCGCCGCCATACACCGGAATGACCGCCCCATTCACGTCTTTCCCGGCTTCACTCGCTAGCCAGACTATCAGCGACGCGATCGATGTTGGCTGCACCCATGTTCGGGTATCCGCGTTTGGCATGGCTTTGCGGTTGGCAGGCGTGTCGATGGTGCCGGGCAAAACGACATTGGCCGTGATGCCACGATCTTTGTTTTCGAGGGCAACGGTTCGAATGAGTGACACCAACGCGGCTTTCGACGCGCTATAGGCGCCCACGCCCGGACCGGGGTTTTCTGCGGCGCGACTGGCAATTGCGATAATCCTGCCATTTCCGGTGTGGCGCATCTGCGGAATCACCGATCGCAACACGTAGAGCGCGCTTCTCAGATTCAGATCCAACATGCTTTCAAAGGTCGAATCATCGGTCTCGGCGATCGTCTTACCTCCAGCAAACCCGCCGACAAGATGCGCCAGCACGTCAATCCTGCCGAACCTCGCGGCAACCTGATCCACCAAACTGTTTACCGCATCGTCACTGGAAAGTTCCGTGGCCATCGCCACAAAAGAAGGGTGATCGAAGTCAGCCTGCCGAATATTTCGTGAAACACCCGCAACAGTTGCTCCCGCCTCGAGGAAAGCCTGAGTGACAGACTTACCGAGGCCGCCGTTGGCGCCCGTAATCAGCGCAATCTTACTCTGTAGAGATTTGATCACCGGAATGTGTAGGCGGCTGCACTCGAATTGGGCCGTGCTCGAATGTGCCCATGGTGTTCAGGATGATGGAGATCACATTTTCGTTTCCGATGGCGGTGTTGATCATCATGTGGTAGAGGGATCGCGTCGGCCAATCGGCATTGAAATATCGCTTCACGAACTCGATGCGTTCGCGGTCAATATTGTCCAGCAAAGCTTCTGCCTCTCGCTCGCTCTTGCCGAGCAACTTCAGGCGCCGGACTTTTTCCGGGAACGGCGCATACAAAAAGACATGGAAGGCGTCGGCCCGCTCGCGCAGGAAATATGGAGCACCCCGGCCGACGATCACGCAGTTGCCGGCTCTGGCGGCATCTTCCATGACCTGCTGGCCCACGGCGACGAAGCGGTCGGTGTTGAACGGTTCTCTTCCTGGAGCAGACATGTGACTCTCGTAGCTGCCGCGCAAGAACGTGTTGACCAGGCGGCGAAAGGTGTTATCGGCACGTTCCTCACACCGTTCCACCGCGGCACACTCCACGTTCGCGAGCTTCGCGATTTCCTCCGTCAGCGCGTAGTCCCATAGCTTCCAACCCAAGCGGTCAGCCAGCTGGCGCGCGATCTCACCGGCGCCGCATCCATATTCCCGCTCGACCGTAATGATTCTGTACAGAGTCTCCGTCTGGCGCCTATCTGAATTCATCGCAGCCCCACTTTGGGCTCGACCGACATCCCGGGACGCAGCACGTGTTCTTTCGTCTCTCCCGCATCGAAAGTGATCTTCACCGGGATGCGCTGCACCACTTTCACGTAATTACCGGTTGCATTCTCGGGAGGCAACAGGCTGGTGACCGCTCCGCTGGCTCCCGCAATGCTCTGCACGTGGCCCTTGTAATCCTTGCCGTTGGTATCCACATGAATTGCCACGGGCTGCCCCACGCGCATGTACTTAAGCTGAGTCTCTTTGAAATTTGCCGTTACCCAGATGTCATCCAGGTTCACCACCCGCATCATCTCCTGCCCAACGGAGACGTTTTGTCCGACTTCGACGGTTCGATTGGTTACGACCCCGTCGACGGGAGCCACAACCAGCGTGTAGGAAAGATTCAGCTGTGCTTGATCGAGCGCTGCTTTCTTTTGATCGACTTCCGCCAAAGCCGACTGGGCACGAGACTTGATTGCGGCGACCTGTTGCGGCCTGGTTAACGCCGCCCGCACCTCGGCTTCGGCCTGCAACAGCCGGGCCTGCGCCTGATGCACCTGTTGCTCCGCAGCCAGCGCGGACGCGCGCGCGGCAGTGACTGCGGCAGCGTCGGCCTTGGCGGCTGCCAACGCCTGATCGTATTGCTGCTGTGAAACCTCCTGCTTGTCCACCAGTTGCTTGTAGCGCACCAGGTCATCCTGCGCTTTGACGTCGTTGGCTTCCGCCTGTGCCAACTGGGCGATGGCCGCCTCGGATTGCTGGCGAGCCGCCGCGATGCCAGCCTGCGCATTCTCGACGTCGGCCTGGGCCGAGGAAACCTGGCTGCTTGTATTTACCGAAGTGATTGGGACATTGACGCGCGCGGCGTCAGCCAAGGCCACAGCATCGGCATAATCGGCTTGGGCACGATCCAGCGCGACCTGATAATCCTTGGGATCGATCTGCACCAACGGGGTTCCCGCCTGAACGTACTGGTTATCCTGTACCAGGAGCTTCAAGACGTGTCCAGAGATGCGGGCGCTGATCGAGTTCAGGTGGCCGTCGACCTGGGCATCGTCAGTGTCCTCATAGCTGGCGAAGTATCGCCACAGAAAAAATACTGCTGCCAGCAGCGCTACTGCAGCGATGACCAGGAACACGCGGAATCGCGGGCTCCGTGCCCGGAATCGCCGCCAGCGCAGGTCCCTTTCCGAAGTCGGCAAGGGAGCAGGCTGGTTTTGAGAGTCTGGCCGGGACTCAGGCTGCCTCTGGCGTACTGCCGTATCTACGTCTTGAGCCATGATTACTTACCCTGCAAGTATTGTTTCACGCCTTCTTCCGCGAAGCCGACCGCTACCGCCAATTCGACCTTAGCCAGATTGTGAGCGTAAAGGCTGGAGATGTAGCTTTCGTCTGCGGCAACCACAGACTCCTGAGCCTCGACAACTTCGAGATTGTCCGTCACGCCAGCGGCGAAGCGGTCGCGCGCCTGCACCAGAGTTTCGTTTGCCAGCTCAACGGAGCTGCGCGCAACCTCGACTTGATCGGCTGCCGCGGTCAGATCCAGCTGAGCCGTGCGGACTTCATAATCGATCTGCCCGCGAAGATTTTCCATTTGCTGACGGCTTTGCCGCAATGCCGCCTCGGCCTCCAGAACATCTGCGTGCGTCTTTCCGCCTGCAGTAATAGGAATGTTTAAAGTGGCGCCGATCTGAAACGCGCCGTGCGAGTTGCCAATGTTCACGCCCGCAGCGCCATAGTTCCCGGCGATGTCTACTGAGGGATAATGCTCTGCAGTAGCAGCGCGGCGCCGTGCCTCCGCCGCCCGCACTTGCAGGACCGCCGCCAGGTAGTCCGGACGCGACATATAGGCCCGCCGCAGATCCTCCTCAATCCCTGCCGCGGCCAGCGGCTCGTAGGGCGCCTGCGTGGTTAGGGTGAACTCCTGCCCGGGAGCTAATCCAATCACGCGTGCGAGCTGCAGTTTTTGCTTGGCATAATCATTTCGCGCTACGATCAACTGCTGTTGCCGGCTCTGCAACTCTACTCTTGCGCGGAGCACGTCGATCGCGGGACTAACTCCGGCTTTTTGCTGATCCGCAGCTTTATCGTAAAGCGCCTGTGCCGTTTGTACGTCGGCTTGCGCCGTGTCCACCCGCGCGGAACCGGCCAGGGTTATCAGATACGCATTCCCTACGGCAAGCACCACCAACTCACGCGCGTTCTTAAGGGAATATTGCGCGGCTCTCTCGTCTTCTCTCGCTCCACGGGTTCGTTCGATGGCATTGAAATCGAAGACCGACTGGCTAAGATACACGCCGCTTTGGAAAATTCCGATCGGTCCAACCACTTTCGGTACGCCCGGAATACTAAACCGGAAGCCCAATGCCGGGAAATCGATCTGCGCCACGCTCTGCGTTGCCGCTGCGTTCAGATGGGGAAGCAACGCACTGAGTTCCTTCCACTTCTCGCCGCGCGCAGCCAGTCTGCTGTCGCTCTGCAGGAGGATGCCGAGATTGTTCCTCAGCCCACGGTCAAGTGCATCCTTGAACGACAGCGGCAGCACTCCTGGAGTGGCTTTGCCCTCTGGGACGCTCCCGGAGTACGGACTCTGGATTGAGAGTTCAGTTCCGCCCGGTGCGGCATTCGAGGTATTGCCGGTTTGCCCCATTCCAGTGTAAGAAGATACGGATTGTGCCGATGAGTCACCCATCGCCTGGCCTGCCAACCGGGCCGGGATAATAAAACTAGCGAGCCAGTAAACAACTGCTACACACAGAAAGAGCGTCCTCTTTCGCCGAAGAAGCCTGCTCGCGCTCGATTCTTCCATAGTAATAAACGGGGAACATCGCTGGCCCAACAATTAGATGTTGATTCCGCCAGCGGCTCAATAGATGCAAACCATCGCCATGTCGCCGTATCGGCCGTCCCCTCCAACCCATTTGCCGATGTTAACGAGCTTAACGATTCTGGCAGATCGCCGGCAAACAGTGCATACTACTCCAATCTGTGGGCAAGCCTTGTAACCTGCCCCACTTTCATCGTCTAACCACGAGTTGACGCATGTTTTCGCAATTCAGTTTCGGCATTCCCAAGCGCCAGGCCGCGCCGCTGAGTGGTTCGCTGATTGCGCACTTCCTCTTCCTCGGCTGGGTTCTGCACAGTCCCGCTCCGATCTTCGTGGCTCCATCCCTAGTGACAAAGGGAGAGGCTGGAAGCTCTTTGACTCGCATTTACTTCGGAGGTCAAACCGGAATTGCGCAAGCCCACCCGGCGCCGCGCGTATTCTTGCGCCAGGCCAAACCACGGCCCACACATCAATTGCCACCGCTATCAGCGAAGATGCAGAAAGGGAATGCAACTGCGTCGTCGCTTGCTCCGGAGGGAACTGCCGCCGGATCACCCTATGGGTCGCTTTCCTACGGTCCACGGGCGGGTTTCGAGGTTCGGCCCGCCTTGCCGGTAGTTTCCTTCGATCCAGTGGTTCAACCCGATCTGCTCAATGGGATAAGCGGCGACGTGATCGTCGAGATCACCATCGATTCCGTCGGAAACATCGTTGAGATGAAAGTGCTGCAAAGCCTCGGACCTGCGGTTGATCAGAAAATTCTGGCGGCACTGGAGAAGTGGCACTTTATTCCCGCCACCCGAGACGGAGTTCCTATCCCCTCCAAGCAGGATGTCCACTATCACTTTCCGCGCTGACAGCATGTGCCCATGGGCGCAACAGCGAGGGACCCGTTAGCTTCACAGAACGAATCAGGAAACTTGTTGGGTCTGTGCGTAAGGCAAGTGCAACGCCGGTCCAGCTATGTATCATGTGAAAAGCTTTTCGTACCGTAAACACCTGATTGACTGTTGTTATGGATTTGCTAGAGTCCAGCAACACTTGTAGCCGCCCACTTCGCCGTCAAAGCAGCGTGCCACCGAGTTGGTTCCAAGCAAAGCACAATTGAGCTGGAGTGTTGGGTCGTCTCCAGAATCGCGACGACAGTGCCGGGGTGCGCTTTTAGACGCGCCTGCAAACACAACTGTCTGAGCCAAACCCTCTACCCGTCTGCCTTTTCAGACGCGACGCTATTGGTCTGGGCACCGGACTTCCTTCACGCTGCTTCGGGCAAAATTTCAAGGGCAAAAGGAGGACTTGTGATCAGGACAGCTACACTCACATCCGTTCTAGCTCTGGCGGGGTTGTATTTCGCAGGAATGGCATCCAGCCAAACCGATCCTGGTGTTCAGAGTGCGAGCCGCGGCACAGGCGCAACCATCATCAATCCGTCGAATGATCCGAACGGCTTCACCGCGTTTTTCAACGACGGTTTCAATCGCTTCCAGGAGGTGGAAACAGTTTCCAATTCCGCTAACACCGGTCTCGGTCCGCGGTTTAACTCCAATCAGTGCAGCTCGTGTCACACGCAACCCGCGGTGGGCGGATCGGGGGCTGCCGTCAATCCACAGTTCCTGCTCATCAGTAGTGGGGTCGCTCCCAGCGACACCATGCCGTCGTTCATCACGGCGAACGGTCCCACTCTTGAAGCTCGGGCTCCGTTCTTCCTCAACTCCTCTGGAGCGGCCAACACCAAGGCTCCCAATGGCGGAGTGGAAGACTTGTTCACCGTTACCGGTCGTTCTGATGCCGGTAGTTGCAGTCTGGCGCAGCCGAACTTCGCTGCCTATCTAGCAGCGAACGATTTGATCTTCCGCATTCCGACGCCGGTCTTTGGCGCTGGCTTGATGGAAAACCTGGATGATTCGACGCTGTTAACCAATCAGGCGAACAATCTCACGAACACACTTGGCATTGCCGGCACTTTCAACCGCAGCGGCAACGACGGCACCATCACGCGTTTCGGCTGGAAGGCACAGAACAAATCCCTGCACATCTTCGCGGGCGAGGCCTACAACGTGGAGATGGGAGTCAGCAATGAGTTGTTCCCTCAAGACAGACCCTTGCCGGAAGAAGAGCAGGCCTCCGGGCTCCCGTCGAATTGTTTGAACCTCACTGGAACCGGCTATCCGGAAGACACGTCGAATCCAAATCAGACCACGAATGCCGCGGTGCTTGATGATGTCTCGGCATTTGCCAATTTCATGCGCTTTCTCGCTCCGCCGCCGCCTGGGCCGGTCATGTTGAATGGCTCCCAGGTGCCTGCCAGCTCGATCGCCGCCGGCAGTGCTTTGTTCAGCTCGATTGGCTGCGCCACCTGCCACAACCCGAGTCCCGGTACGACACAAGTCTCAAACTTCGTGCCCGCACTCAGCAACGTCCAGGTGAATGCGTTTTCGGATCTTGAGATCCATAACATGGGCGCTCGCCTTGCGGATAACGTTTCGCAAGGCAGCGCTGGTGGCGACCAGTTCCGCACGGCTCCCTTGTGGGGCTTGGGACAGCGAATCTTCCTGCTGCACGATGGCCGGACCACCGATCTATTTACGGCGATCGAGGATCACAGGAGCAGCAAGAGCGAAGCCAGCACTGTGGTCAACAACTTCAACAAACTCACGACTGCTCAGCAGCAAGAACTGTTGGACTTTCTTCGCTCGCTGTAGCTGTTTGCGGGTGTGGCTGACGAGACGCTCAGGCGTCTCGTCAGCCTGTTCTAAGTTCCAGGAATCATCTACGGTCAACACTCTGGGCCCCACCTGCCTGAAGTTGTTTCGACTCGAAGGACGATATGAATCCCAGGTTGTATCCATTGTTTCTCGTGCTTTTGTGCGTTCTGTCAATGGCTGAAGGGCAGGCTCCGAGTCCCCAGAGCGTTCCCAAGAGCAGCGGGGACTCCTCCCATAACCAGCAATCGCTCGCGAAAGTTCCGACGGGAGTCATCCTGGTGAAGGGTGCATGGCCGAGCGCGAGCGATTCCGTAACTCCAGTGCCGGAAGGTGGGACAGTTGTTCAAGATGTTTTCAGCGATCCGTACTTTGGAATTACCTACACCTTGCCCCAGGATTGGACCCAGGAGTATGAAGGCCCACCTCCCTCAGACACTGGTCGCTATGTGCTCGCTCAAATCGGACCTGCGCCAACGAAAGACGGACCTGCTTCGGCGAGCATGTTGATTACCGCCCAGGATATGTTTTTCACGCCCCTGCCCGCGGCCAACGCTCAGGAACTCACCGAATACCTAAAGGACCATTTACAGGCGGATTACAAAGCGGAGGCTCCGCCCGCGCTGGTTAAGGTGGCTGGCCGCTTTCTTAGCTTCTTTGCATATTGGTCCCCGGCAGCCGAGCTGCATTGGTTTGTTCTGGCAATCCAAATCCGCTGCCACGTGGTGCAGTTTGTGCTGACCAGCCGCAACACCAAATTACTGCAGCGCTTGATGCTGGACCTGAACCGAATGAAATTGCCCACAGAGGTCAACGACACAGGAGGAGACGGTGCGGGGCTTTCCCCTGTTTGCATCAAGGATTACGCACGAGATGAAAACGTGATCGCGCGGGTGGATCCGGTTTTTACCGAGCATCGGTTCAATCCGGTTCCGGTCCGGATCATCATTGATAAACGAGGTAAGGTAAAACACATTCACCTCATCAGCGCCTTTCCCGATCAGGCGAAGGCGATTACCGACGCGCTGGAGCAATGGCAGTTTAAACCGTACGCCATCGATGGGAAGCCGGCTGAGGTGGAAACTGGAATCCTGTTTGGGCGCACACCGCACTCAGCTGCGCCGCGCGCGGCGGGATCAGTGGCCCGATAGCGAACCTTCATCTGATGAGCCCGCAAGCTTGCGCTTTCTCTTCGCCCGGATATTCGATTCGGTTGAAAAGCGTCAGATGAATCGGCCTGAGAGTGAGCTTCGACGACGGCTTGCATTTGAGCAGTTGAGCGAGCGCAGCGACCTTAAGTATATTGCTGTCGGCGGATGCCGCCTGCAGAATCTGGGCTTCCCGCGTTTGATACCGTGACTACGAATGACGCAGGCCATTCGATGCTTGTTTTCTGTTTCGTACTCTCCTCGGATGCTTGGAGGAGGAAGGGCGCGGTCATGTCTCTGGGCAAACTGTGCTTCGTCACAATGCTGGCAATGCTTGTTGCCGGAAGGTCAGACCGTCGCATCCAGGAATTTGATGTACCGAACCCGAATGTACGGCCGTACGGTCCGAGGCTTAGTGCCGATGAGTTGCCGTGGTACGGGTGTGGCCCGACGCACGAGCCTGACCGATCGCACTACGTCGAGGGAATCCCCGGAGGACGCGAAATACTGCCCACCGTTTTTCCGGTGCAATCCAGAGATGTCAAGGGGTTGGCTGCTGGAAAGTTGCTGGTAGCGAGCCGCGGCCTCGCCGATCCGAATTTCGCCCAAACGGTAATTCTGCTGGTTCGCTACGATGCCCAAGGTGTGGTCGGACTGGTTGTCAACCGGCGCACTCATGTCCCGCTTTCTCGCGTGCTTGACGATCTCAAGGCGGCGAAAGGCCGCTCTGACCCGATCTATCTTGGAGGTCCGGTCGACACTCGAGTGACGTTTGCGTTGTTCCATTCGCCAGCCAGAATCGAAGGGGCCGAGCAGATCTTCAGTGGGGTTTACCTGATTTCCGCCAGGACTCTGTTCGAACAAACCATTTCGACTCGACCTGACCCTCGCGTTTTTCATGTTTATCTCGGCTACGCCGGATGGAATAGCGATCAATTGCGGAAGGAAGTGGAACTGGGGGCGTGGTTCATTTTTCCGGCGGACGCCGGCACGGTTTTCAATTCAGATCCGGATTCCTTGTGGTCGGAAATGATTCGGAAAACGGAGCTGAAGTTGGCCGGGAGGAAGCCTGCGAAGGCAGATCCATGGACGCGTGCTGGTCTATTTGTTGAAGTGAGTTATAAGCGATAGAACTCAGCTGAGTGGAGCTAGCGGCAGGCACTGTCAGGCATGCCAGATTTCTCCCAGCACTCGGCGCCAGTTCTGGCCCAGAACCAGGCGAAGGTGCTCATCAGTGTATCCCCGCCTGACGAAAGCGGCGGTGAGATCATAGACTCGTTTCTGTCCTTCGAGGCCAGCGACCACTTCGTGCGTTCCATGAACGTGGTAGCGGGGGTCTGCCTTCGTCAGCATCTCCTTTAGTATCTGAGGATCTGCCAGATCATTGCTCTCGACCCCGGCGTCTGACCCGATTCCCACGTGCTCAATTCCCACCAGGTCGCGCACGTGATCGAAATGGCTCACAACGTCCTCTACGGTCACCGGCTCCGTGCCCTTGACCATAAACGCAATACACGTAATTCCCATGACTCCGCCCCGCGTGGCCAGCTTCCGAATTGCTTCATCCGTCGAAGTTCGAGGGGCATCCGGATTCAGAGCGCGGCAGTTCCCGTGCGACAGAATCACCGGCGCTTTGGACATCTCGCAGGCGTCGAGCTTGGTGCGATCGCTGGCGTGTCCCAGGTCCACGGCCATTCCGACCTGGTTCATACGCTCAATCACCCGCTGGCCATACTCGCTTACTCCGCTATCGTGTGGCTCGAACGCGCCATCCGCGACCAGGGAGCGGAAGTTGTAGCTGAGCTGTGAAATCCGCTGGCCATAGCCGTAGCAGGTATTGACGGCATCTACAGTTTCGAACTGCGCGCTGGATTGCAGTCCAAAAATAATGCCGTACCGACCCTGGCTCTTCATCTTTTCAAAGTCATCGGCGGAATTGATCCGCGCCAGCCATTGCGGGTAGTCGAGGAGAAAGCTGTTCCACTTTGCGAAGAGCTTTTCTGCATCATCCAGCGATGATGCGCCAAGGCCAAAGTTGACTGCATTCACTCCCGAGTTCATAAAGAATTCAAACTCGGACCGTTTGAAAGCACCGGGCTGGGACAGCCATTCATTCAGCACGCCCTCCTTATCCTTGCGGTACAGGAACTGATTGAGCATGTCAATCACCAGTTCCTCGCGGATCAGCCGCACTACGCGCTCCGGATATTCTTCATTACTTTCGGCAAAAAGCCGGTAGCGGCTCCGGAGGACAAATGGTGCAGCCACCGCCGCAGAACTGGCGCGGCGAAGAAATTCACGACGCGAAACCGGCGATCGTCTTATAGGCATCTCATTGGCCTGTTGGAATCGTGTAAGACAGCGCCCAGTATTGATAGCAGCCAGGACCTAGTAATAGTAATCCGAACTGATAGTTTGAGTGCGGAAGCGATCAGCGTGCCAAGGTCGAAGGACATCTTTGCGAGTTTGGCTGCCCGTGGAACGGCCGCCAATCAGATTTCGTTTGCTTCTAGAGGCCAGTTGGGAGGACAATGTGCCCATTTGCGCCCTGATAAGAGCGGCACCTTCTGGCACAGCCGCAAGTGGGGAATCCATGGATGGATCGTCGCACGACGTGCTCCTCGTGGGTGGCGGAGGGGCAGGACTGCGCGCCGCCATCGCCGCAGCCGAGGTCAATCCAAAGCTCCGCATCGCCGTTGTTTCTAAAGTTTACCCCATGCGCAGTCACACGGTCTCGGCCGAGGGCGGCGCTGCGGGCGTAGTTAAGCCCGACGACAGCCTGGACGAACACGCCTACGACACGATTTCGGGAGGCGACTGGCTCTGCGACCAAGACGCCGTCGAGGCCTTCGTCAAGGAAGCTCCCGAGGAATTGTTGCGGCTGGAGCACTGGGGGTGTCCCTGGAGCCGCGAGCCGGACGGACACATTGCCGTTCGCGCTTTCGGCGGAATGAAAAAGAGGCGCACGTGGTTTGCCGCTGACAAGACCGGCTTCCACATGCTGCACACCTTGTTTCAGACCACCCTGAAATACGAGCCGATCACCCGCTACGACGAATGGTTCGTGACCAAGCTGCTGGTGGACGATGGGCGGGTGCAGGGTGTGGTCGCCATAGAACTGATGTCCGGAAGAATTCAGGCCATCACCGCTAAGGCTGTCATCCTTTGCACGGGCGGCTGTGGGCGTGTCTTTCCCTTCACCACCAACGCCAACATCAAGAACGGCGACGGCATGGCTCTGGCCTACCGGGCTGGCGCTCCGCTGAAAGACATGGAATTTGTGCAGTACCATCCCACCGGCCTTCCCTTCACCGGGATTCTGATCACCGAGGCCGCGCGCGCCGAAGGTGGCTACATGCTGAACAAAGAGGGTTACCGCTACCTGCAGGATTACAACCTCGGAAAGCCGGAGCCGAAGCCAGTGCTGCGCTCGATGGAACTGGGGCCGCGCGATCGCCTTTCGCAGGCCTTCGTCAAGGAAGACCAGAAGGGTCGCACTATCCCAACGCCCTACGGCTCGGTCGTTCATCTGGATTTGCGGCACCTGGGAGAGAAAATTATTAACGCCAAGCTCCCCTTCGTGCGTGAGCTTTGCCTCAAGTACCAAAACATTGACCCGGTCAAAGAACTGGTTCCAGTTCGGCCCGTCGTGCACTACATGATGGGTGGCGTGAGCACAGACATCAACGGCACCACTCCGCTTGCGGGGCTTTACGCCGCCGGCGAAGTCGCCTGCGTGAGCATCAACGGCGCCAATCGTCTTGGGTCTAATTCTTTGCCTGAGTGCCTTGTTTTCGGGGCACGCGCCGGGCAAGCCGCAGCGCAGTTTGCCGCCGAGCAGAAAGCGCCCGACGGAAAAACCGTCGCGCAGGCTATCGATGAGCAGAGACGGCTGGAAACACAATTCCTGCGCAAAACCGGAGGCTGGGAACGCATCGCCATCCTCCGCGAACAGATGCAGAAGAGCGTCGAGAGCGGTGCGGGAATCTATCGCGAAGAGAGGTCAGTCACCGAAGCGAGCAACACGCTGCGAGAACTGCAGGAGCGATTTGCCAACATTTCTCTGGACGACCACAGCCGCACGTTCAACACCGAACTGCAATCGGCACTGGAACTCGGCTTCATGCTGGATGTGGCGGAATCCATTGTGCAGTGTGCCCTGAGCCGAACCGAGTCCCGCGGCGCGCATCAGCGAACTGATTTTCCCGCGAGAGACGACCAGAACTTTCTCGCGCATTCGGTCGTGTATCGCCAGGCCGACGGCTCCTCACGCGTCGAGTACCTGCCGGTCAAGATCACGCGCTGGGCCCCGGGCGAGCGTGTGTATGGCGAGCAGACCAAAGAGCAACCTCAGGCGCTACCAGTGCGGCGAGCAAGTTAAGATGGCGGATAACATCACTCTCGAGATCGCGCGCTACTCCCCGGAGCAGGATGCCAAGCCACACTTTGAAAGCTTCCAGGTGCCGGTCCACAAAGAATGGGTGGTGCTCGACGCCTTGAATCACATTAAGGACAAGCTCGACGGCTCTCTCACCTACCGCTGGTCCTGCCGCATGGGTATCTGCGGCAGCTGCGGAATGATGGTCAACGGCGAGCCGAAGTTGACCTGCGCCACCTTCCTTTCCTCCTACGTGCGTAACGGAAACAAAATACGGGTCGAGCCCCTGCGTTATTTTCCGGTGGTCCGCGATCTGGTCACCGAACTCACTGATTTTCTAGCCAAGCTGAAAAAAGTAAGGCCGTGGCTGATTCGCCGCGACGATCTGCGGCCAACCGAGGGCGAATTTCTTCAAACGCCGGGACAACTCGACGCCTATAAGCAGTTCAGCATGTGCATCAACTGCACCCTCTGTTACGCCGCTTGCCCGGTCGTCGGGCTGGATCCGATATTTGTTGGTCCAGCGGCGATCGCGCTCGCCCAGCGCTACAACAAAGATTCCCGCGACCAGGGCGCAGATGAGCGCATGGCCGTGCTCGCGCATCCTGAGGGAGTCTGGGGCTGCACCTTTGTCGGCGAATGCACCCGAGTGTGCCCGAAGCATGTTGATCCCGCGGGAGCGATCCAGCAATACAAGCTCAGTGCCGTACTGGATTGGATGAAGGCTTTTGTGAAGCCAAGAGGTCACCAGGCAGTGCGCCGTGAATCAGCCAACGATTAAAGCCGCGCCCACATACACTGAATTCCATCCCCGATGGTATCGGCCCCACGTGTCGGTGTACTGGTGGCTGGGACAATGGCAGTATCTCAAGTTCATCCTACGCGAGTTGAGCAGTGTAGCTGTTGCGGTATTCGTGGTTATCACGCTGTTCCAGTTACGTGCCTTGCGAAACGGGCCCGAAGCCTATGCACGCTTTCAGCATTGGCTGCAAACACCGCTCGCGATCGCGCTCAACACCGTCAGCTTCCTTTTTGTAGTCTTTCATACCATCACCTGGTTCAACCTTGCGCCCAGCGCGATGCCGATCCGGTTCCGGGGCAAGCGCCTTCCGGATCTCTTGTTGGCAGCGCCAAACTATATCGTCTGGGCGGTGGTTTCGTTTGCGGTCGCCTGGCTGATTTTGAGGTAGTTGAACATGGAGAGACAATCCAACGAAGCCTTCCTCTGGCTGCTGTTCAGCGCCGGCGGGGTAGTTGCGGCGATCCTGATCCCGGTGCATCTTTTTTTGTTCGGAATTGCCTTTCCTTTGGGATGGCTGCAGCCTCCCAGCTATGAACACCTGATGAGGCTGGTTAAAATGCCTGTCACGCGCATCTATCTGTTCGTGCTGTGCTCGCTTCCCCTCTTTCATTGGGCGCACCGCTTTCGCTACACCCTTTATGACGGGCTCCAGGTGAAACATCTCAACGAAGTCATCTTCACTGCCTGTTACGGCGGCGCCGTGCTGGGAACGGTACTAGCAGGATATCTGTTGTTAAACATCGCCTGAGTTGGAGGTTGGCATGCGACACAAACTGAAAATGATCTCGCAGAGCGGCATTGCCGAGGCTCTGGACAAGGCCAAGCACTACCGCTATCTGAACGAACCGGAGGAAGCCGAGTCCATCTGCCACGACATCCTTGCGGTTGAGCCGGAAAACCAATTGGCGCTGCGCATGCTCGGTTTGGCCATGACCGATCAGTTTACTGGGCAGGTGTCGGACCGCTGCACCGAGGTGGAAAGGATTTTTCAACGCCTCACTGACCCCTACAAACGTCACTACTACACGGGCATACTGTACGAGCGGCGTGCCAAAGCCCAGATGCGAGCCAGCTGTCCGCCGCAAATTGTGGCCGGGCTTTTCAATGACGCCATGCGCTTTTTCGAGGAGGCAGAGAGAATTCGTCCCGCAAACAACGATGACGCGATGCTTCGCTGGAATCGCTGTGCACGATTGCTGGAAAAACTTCCTGACCTCGAGCCACAAGAACGGGCAGGAGTGTTTGAGGACGATGATACTGCCCCGGTGCAGCTGACCCGGCGAGTTGGCAGGTAGAGAACTATTGCGTTTTGTGCTGGCTCCAAGAGCGAGCCCTCGAAAAGCGCGGCGGATTCTCTCGACACGCCACCTGTTGAGGATCAGTCGCTCACCGCGAAAGGAATTCTTGCACTCGCGAGCAAGGCGCCTTTTCTATATGTTACGAGCAATGCAGCGGAACGAGGCGAACTGCCGAAATCAGTGCTTTTGAACGTGCCACGGATGGCGTAAATCTAACTCCCACTTACAAGAAGGTGTTCGACTGATCTTTGAAAGCGTCAAGAATGAAGAATGGTCGGCCCTAGCAGACGATTTTCGAACTTTTGTGGCCGAAAACTGCCTTCCAGCTGTGCCGGAATCCTTGCTGCCAGTTTCAGCACATCTTTAAGTATTTACATTTTGCAAGCTCTGGGCTGAAATTGCCTCTCATGGGCCGAAAAGTGAGGGTTTCAACACAGGCAAGGGTAAGCCTTATGAGCTCAGCTTTGCCAGCGGATGGGTGTCAAAGCCTGCGTTGCCGGAGCGAACCAGCAGCGTGCGTAGCGAATATACGGGCCGCATTGAAGACCTTATCGAATCGTGAGATAGCCGAACTGGTTACCCTCGGGGTCCAGAAGCTGGCTAAGAAAATGCTTCCGGCTCGCTCCAAAAATCGACAACACTTCGAAGTGGCAAGCGATATTCTTAGCGGCTGGCGAGTTCCGGGGGGGGCCGATTGCATTCTCCCCATGCTGTGCATTCTCCCCATGCTGAAATGCTCGAAAGGCAGGGTATTCGCGGTAACGCCGTTCCGGGAGAGTAGCCCGCTGTAATTTGGGGAAGAAAACGATGCAACCTGAGTCGGGCCGATTTGGCTGGCAATTGTCCGGCTCCGATTTGGTGCGGCGAATTCGCTCTGCCGCGTAGCGGTACTAAAAGCGAGTTGGGCACTTGCGGATGCCGGCACTGGCGCCAATCCTGAACGCAAAGCCGAAGACCTGAGAAAAGTAGCCTGCGTCCTAGCACCGCTCAGGCTGCCACCAGGAAGAAACGCCCTTGACTTCCGTGACATAGCTGCTCGGAAAAAGGTCTTGAGTCGCCGCTTCCCGCCGATCTGACCACCCCTGCGCCCGATGACACGCATGTGATTAGTTTTCTGAGTGTTAGAAAACCCTGTCCAAAACAGGTTCCTTTCAACCGCATAAACATTGGTTCTTTAGCATCTGGGTTCCGAGCGTTAGAAAAGTGTAGTTTACTAACGCGTGGCTCTGAGCACGTGGGGTTTCGTAATTCTTGCTGTTAGCTGGTCAGTGATGATGAGTGCTATGGGGGATGTTACCTCAATTGAGAGACCTAGAAGATTACCTTGAGCCCCTAAAGGTCGATTCTTTAGAGGCTTACGATAAGTTTGTGCAGAGATGCGCAAGTCGAAGGAACCGTCTGACGATTGTCAGCGTACTGCACCTTTAGGAGGTCCATTTATGGGTAACGCCTTGAGGGTTGTGACGGCTTGCCTGCTCTTTGCCTGCGTAGGGTTCTGCCAAGTGCGACAAGAGACGTTCTCTCTGGTGCATCACGGTTTTGAAGCGGAGTTGGCTAGCGGCACGAATCTTCGTTTGCACCTGCACGAAGGAGACTTCCGAGTTGTAGGTAGCGATTCGGACAAGATTTCCATTCACGTGGATGGCAAGAATCTGGAGCAAGCCAAGAGAATCAAGATTCGACTTAAGCGTGCAAACGGTACTGTGGACTTGAGGTTGTCGCGTGTGCCCAAGAACGAGCTGCAAGTCACAATCAAAGTTCCGGTGTCGACCAACTTGTATGCACGCCTGCGCGGTGGCGATCTAACGGTGGAGGGCGTTCGCGGTGACAAGGATCTCGAACTTACGGGTGGAGACCTGACCATTGGAGTGGGCGAACCGCAACAATATTCTTGGGTTGATCTCTCCGTGAGGTTCGGGGACATCAGCGGGAGTCAATTCGGCGATCCGAAGGGCTGGCTCGGCAATTCTGTGCACAAGCTTGGCACTGGAAAGTACCGACTTCACGCCCACGTAATGGCTGGCGATCTGGTTCTGAAGTCCTGAGCTTAATGACTTCTTATAGAGATTTGCAGTCAGCCTCCCGACCGACCGTAACCACAATCTGACGCGAGAACAGCGATAGCGCTCAAAACCGCCCCGGCCATTTTGAGTGCTATGGGGATTTAACGCCAACCACCACCTACGACCATTGAACAACTGTTGGTGCGCTGATTCAGGTGCTCTACTGTCCAGTGACGAATGCTCGATTCAGCTGCTCAATCTGCCCGTTCGCCAGCCTGTCTTCGCGGAACATGCGTTTCAGGAACACCGGAAACGACTCGTGCGCTGAGTCGAAATGGCGATCATTGATCAGCGAATAGATCGCCACTGCGAAAACGTGAATGCCTCCATCCTGCTCGTGCCAATACTTCCGGGCGTCGTGCCCCACGGCGAAGCGCTCGGACAGCAGCTCTTCGAGAGCCTGCACGCAATCTTCCTCGACTAGACCATCAAGCGTGTTGTAGCCGAACGAAGCGTCATGGTGCTCGACCTTATCCATAAGAAAGCGATCGGAGCGCAGCGAGTCGATGTCCTTGCGAAGCTCGGTGTCGTGAGCCAGATCGTAGGGCGGATGCATCATCTCGTGGATTGCATTTCGCAACACGATCCGAAACGGATATGAGTAGTGCGTAAGGAACTGCGGGCCGGTGATCTTGATGCCGTGCGGCTCAGAGTAATAGATAAGAAAGACTGTAATCCGGTTCGTGGGACGCGCAGTTCCCAAGACTGATTCAACTGCCGGGATTATGTTGTACTTTGGCAGGTCGGCGGAAATTCTACGGATTGCCTCCTCGACCTTTGGCTGCGATTCTTTCTCCCAGTCGGATTCGAAGTGGATTCGCTTGAGTGCGACGAATGCCGCCTTCAGGTCGGGACGGCTCGCGTCGTAAACCTTCCAGCTCTCTTCATCGTAGTACGGCGTCGCTTTGAGATTCCGCTGTATCGTGCTGCTGTCATCGACCGCCTTCACCAGATCGTCAAGCGATTCCGCATCGACTGTGGAAAAATAAAGTGCAAGTTGGGCAGAAATGATTCCACCGTGCTCGTCTTTTATGCGCTGCCTGAGGTTGGCGAAGGCGGTGAGTTCCTCGGGCCGCAGTCGTCTCGCAAGACGATCATAGTCGGCTTGGTAGTACTGCAGATAATACGGATCGCCACTGAGGACGTTGAGCACGCAAATGGCGTCATACTTCAGCGAAGGACGGACATCCCAATCGGTGCTGGTGTGAAAATCTTTCGCTGCCAGGACAGGAGGACCAAGCAAAGTGGCAAAAATCCAGATCAGCCAGGAGGAAGCGCGAAGCATACGGATTAGACGATTGTAGCGACATTTCGTCTGCTTTCAGTTTCATTGGCCGCAAAGAGGCGATGTCATAGGCTTGCGCTGTCGCCCCGGTTCGAGGTTGTGAGCGTTATGGCGATTTAACGCCAACTAACTCTTCGTGACGTAACCAACTCTTAGCCTTTCATTGACTTGCGGCGTCTGTAGACCTAACATTTCAGCCCAATAATCGGGCAGACCATCTCGCATACCGAATTGTCGAGAAACTCGGTGGCGGCGGTGGGTGTGATTTACAAGGCGGAGGAGATAGAACTTCGGCGATTCGTCGCTCTGAAGTTCCTGCCAGAAGATGTTACTTATGACCCGCAGACATTAGAGAGATTCCATGATTGTCCTCTCAATGATTCCGGGTGACCTATGCATACTGCATCTAATCGGTGGGGTCGTTCACAACAAAAATGCCGGTTGCTCTGTCCTCCAGGTAGCCGGCAGGCATGTAATAGAAACCGTCATCCCCCGAACAGGTTCCCCAGCTGTTCTTGATGACAAAGTAGCCGAGACCGAGAGGATCGGGAGGGATGGAGGAAGTCGCGCTGTTGGCCGCTAACTGCTCGTTCGAGATGAATGCCACGATGTGCACCACGTGGCCGCCCTCGGAGGTCAAGAGATCGGCGAGCTGACAGAGTCCATTTCCTGCACAATTTGCCCAAACATAACCAGAATCGACATCGTTTCCAAAAAAATAGGTAAGCTTAAATCCAAGAACTACCGCATTGTTGGTGGCCAGTTCAATTATGACGATGTCGGAGTTGAAGCCGGGGTCCGACTCCAGGAGCGATGGATCAAACGTACTCACTGCGCCATTGGACAAATATGGCGATCGCGTACCCGAGAGCGGCGCGAGAGCGAGATAACATGCATACTCGGTTGACGAAACGGGCACGCAATATTCGGGTGCCTGGGGAGTAGTGTCGGAACATCCTGGTTCGAGCGAGGGATACGGATAATTGTTGCACGAGTACAAAAATCCGGTTGCGCGTGTGCGTGAAAGCGAGGGGTTGTAATCCCATTGGTTTTCGTACGCGAAAAAATAGCCATTTTTCTCGGCGTTATTCAGGTCAGTCTGGGGATTTCCGCCGTCGTGAAAGAAACTGGGATTCCAGACTAACGACTCATTCTCATCGAAGTCCTCCTCCGAAAGGTTCACATAAGTGCCTGTGTCTCTGGCGATAAGTTGTTCGAGCGCTGAGACGGAGGCAAAAATGTGACAGAGACCGCGTTGCCCCTGTTCCTTTATACAAGTGAGCTGGTTCTCATAGGGCCAGCTGAAGTTGGCCAGGATGCCCTCGGCATTGGGTTTATTGCACGAACTCAAGGTCTGATCGCCATAGTATTTTTCGGTGAGGGTCAGATTCTCGCCGACATCCCCGCTGCAGGAGGGCGCAACGGTTCCTGAGCCAAGCGGGTTAACGGGAAGAATTTTGTAGATGTTGGGACCTTGCAAGGCGATCGTCTGCAGCGCACTCTTGATCGCCGCCAGCGAACCGGTGCCGAGCTGCGAAGGGTTCACTAATTGGGACGGGGCAATGAGATTGGCGCAACCCGGGTTTGGGGCGGACGTCGGGCTGCAAAACTCCCCGTAGAGATTCGCGTATCCCGAGTACAGCGATTTATAAAGCGCGAGTTCGCGAACCGGATCCGAAGAGGCTTGGATCGAAGTGGCAACGTCCTGAAGCACTGAATCCTGACCCTCGGTTTCGATGGCCTGCGTGCCGCCCTTCGTCTTGGGTATGCGCGTAAAGTAATCTCCGTCGGGCAGTTCGAAAACATTGGAGCTCGTCGGAGTGCTCTCGACCATGTTGTCAAAGTCTTGCAGGTTTGGGTTGTTGGCAATGAAGTCCGCCAGGACGGCCTGGTTCTGGTCATATCGCGCCAGCCTTTGCGCACTCTGTTTTGCACGGATTGCCGGAGTCACCGGGAAAAACTTCACACCTTCCTGAACCATTTGTTCATACTCCGCCTGGGTGATGACCGTGACCGGCCCCGGCGGCAAAGTGGTGTCTTGGGCGATGGCGGCGATACTGGCAGCCGTGAACAGACAGACCTTGGCCAGGGTTTTCAGTACGATGGTTCTATCGAATCTCGTCATAACTTTCTCCTTTTAGTCGTCCACTCAATGAATTTGCTGTCGCCGCCCAATCAGTCGTGAGCGAAAATTGCGCAACCCGAACTGCTTCGCAAGTGCTACCTGCTTTTCGATTTGGACTTCAACTTCTATGCTCAATTTCTGGAGACTGGCTTCCCTCCAGACCCGAGAGACTTTCCCTCAAGACGGATTCCAGACAAATCAGCTGCTTACCGTCATGGTCCTGAGTTAAGTGCCAGCCCTGGCGCATGGCACCAACAGGCACCTGCGGCTGAGTTCCGCGAGCCAGCCCCAGGGCCTCTTCTGGCCGAAGCATGTGCCTCTCGGCACCACATTCAGGGCACCATGCCCAAGTGGAACGAAGCCGACGCACAACCAGAACCCGGTGACTTTCGACCGTAATCTCAGTTCTGCGATGCCCGATTACCCCTCCGGCCAGCCTCTTTGCCCACCCCCGGAATCGTGATAGATTGCTGGTCACTGTGGGCCGCGGGCAGCTGCCCGCTGAAAAACGGGAAGAATCGTGCCAGCGGTGGCCCTTAGAAGTCCTAAGAAAATTCTTAGAAATTTCCTAGGCGCGCTATGAGCAATAAAGGGAAACAGTTATACGAGTTCGGACCCTATCGCCTGGACCCAGAAAAACGCGTGCTGTTGCGCGACCACGAACCGGTCCCTTTGCAAATGAAGGCCTTCGAGACCCTTCTTGCGCTGGTACGCCACAGCGAAGATGTGGTGTTGAAAGATGAACTGATGAAGGCTGTCTGGCCCGATACGTTTGTTGAGGAATCCAATCTAACTTATAACATCTCGGTCCTGCGCAAGACTCTGGCAAACGGCGCAAGCGAGCGTCGTTACATCATCACCATTCCCGGCCGCGGATACCGATTCATAGAAAAGGTTAAGACCATCCCCGAGGACGAAGTCTTGGTGATCGAGCACCACTCGCAATCGAGGATGGTGGTTGACCAACCGAGTGCTGTGCAGGCTCGTCCGCTGGAGCTTACTAGGAAAACGGGCAATACAAGTATTCGAAGATGGGTCCTCGGCGGAACAGTGGTTGTAGCTTTGGCAGCCATCGCGGGATACGTTTATTTTCACCGCAGTCCGAAGCTGACCAATAAAGACACGATCGTTCTCGCCGAGTTCGACAACACCACCGGCGATACGGTTTTCGACGGCACTCTGCGACAGGGGCTCGCCGCGCAACTGGAACAATCACCGTTCCTGAATCTGCTCTCTGACCGCAAAGTGACGCAGACGCTCACGCTGATGACTCACCCGCGCGAAACGAAGCTGACACGCGAGGTCGCGCGCGAAGTCTGCCAACGCTCAGGCAGTACAGCCCTCCTCGAAGGAACCATCGCGCAGGTAGGCACGCGATATCTTTTGACTTTGCAGGCGACGAGCTGTGCCGGTGGAGATTCGCTGGCCAGCGCTGCCGTGCAGGCCAGTGACAAAAATCATGTTCTCGATAGCTTGGGAAAAGCAGCTGCTGAGATGCGAGAAAAACTCGGCGAGTCGCTCGCCTCGGTGCAAAAGTATGACGTTCCTCTACAGAACGTGACAACTTCGTCTCTGGAGGCATTGCAAGCGTATAGCCTCGGCCAGCACGCACTGTATGCCCTGCACGACGGTTTCAAAGCGGCTTCGTTCTACCAGCAAGCCGTTGCGCTCGATCCCGATTTTGCGACAGCTTACGCCCACTTGGGTGTCATGTACTTCAACCAAGGTGTGCTGACGCGAGCTTCGGACAACCTTGAGAAGGCGTATGCGCGGCGCGACCGGCTAAGCCGACCAGAGAAGTTCTACATCGAAGCACATCACGCAGACATTGTCACCGGAGACGTGGAGGAGGCACGAAAAACCTACGAGTTGTGGTCCCAGATGTATCCACGCGATCTGGGTCCCCTGAACAGTTTGGGCGTAGTTTGCAGTTGGCTGGGCTTTTACGATGAGAGTCTGCGCGCGTATAACGCAGCACTGAAACTCGATCCCGACGAGAAGACGGTTAACAGCAACCTTGTGGGAACCCTGACCCGCCTCGGCCGGGTTGCAGAGGCAAAGACAACGGCGACGAATCTTCTGGAGCGTTATCCCGATGACCCTGTCGTTCATGGTCTTCTCTATGACATTCATTTTCTCGAGCACGACACGGCCGGAATGCAGCAGGACGTAGCTTGGCATATGAGCAAGCCAGATTGGAAAGATTCCGCGCTACATCGCGAGACGAAAACCGCAGCCTACGGCGGCCATTTAGCGCAATCACTCGATTTCATGCGCCGTGCCATTGACGCCGCCAAGGCGGCTGATCGTAAAGAAGTGGCGTCTCTATACATTGCCGATGAAGCCGTGTATCAGGCTTTGGCCGGCAACATGGTTGCCGCAACGCGACTGACGAAGGAAGCCTTGGCGTTAGCCCGAGATAAAAATATAGACGCTACCGCCGCCCTGGCTTTTGCGCTGGTTGGCGATGCAGCGAACTCCGATCAGCTAGTCGAGGAATTGAGCCGACAATACGCAAAATATGCCCCCTCGCACTTGGGCGTGCTGCCGGAAATTCGCGCGGCAGCAATCTTTTCACGCGATCCCCGCAAAGCCCTTGAGATCCTCGCGGTGACGCTGCCCTATGAATTCGGGCCGGAACCGCAACTGTATCCTGCGTACTTTCGAGGCTACGCGTACATCGCACTCAAGCAAGGCCCGACGGCAGTAACTGAGTTTCAGAAAATTGTCGACCATCCGGGAATTATTGTGAACGACATCATTGGCTCGCTGGCACACTTGGGATTAGCCCGCGCCTATGTGGTAGCGGAAGACGGGACCGAAGCGAGGGCGGAATACAGCAACTTTCTGACATTGTGGAAAGATGCCGATCCTGACATCCCCATCCTGAAAGAAGCCAAAGCCGAGTACGCGAAGCTACAGTAGCCGCGCAGCCAATCGTCCAACCACGCCTGGTCTGTCGGCACATAAGTTGTCAACTGACGCAATCAGGCGTGGCTGTTGAAAAAGGAACAAGAGTAGTAATGTTGGCGAATTTTAGTGTCGTGGGCGAACGAACATTCAATCACTTACAAAGGAAATTTCTGCCGAAACCATTCCGAAATAGTTTTTCAACAGCCACGCCTGCTAACAGCAACCGGAAGACCATCGTCGTGGGACTGTCGCAGGTCTAGCCGCCATTTGTGCAAGTCGATAGCGATTGAAAACCAGCTTGGCCTGCAATTTGCTTTAGTTTCGGGGCGACGCGGTTGGATGCCATGTCGCTCCCGAACCTGTCTGTGGGACGGCGGCTAGTCTACCGTGAAATTCGTCGTGCTTGAGGCGCTGCCGCCTTTCGTGGTCACGGCGATCTTTCCCGTCGTTGCGCCGGTGGGCACCGTCGCCGTGATTTCTGTGTCTGGGATCACTGAGGGCTTGACCGACTTCCGGTTGAAGAACGTTACCTTTGTCGCCTGCAGCAGGCCCGTGCCGTTGATGGTGACCGTTGTCCCCACCGGACCAGTGGGCGGATTAAACGAACTGATCGTCGGTGTCACGTTGAAAGTTGTGTTACTCGTCAGCGTTCCCAACGTCGTCGTCACGGTTACGGGTCCGGTTAGCGCATCTGAGGGAACCGTGGCATTGATGAATGTCGTGCCCATGCGAGTGACGGAAGTCGCTTCCACTCCGCCAAACTTCACCGCAGACGAGCTGCCGAAGCCCTGGCCGAGTATGCCGATTTTGGCTTGCTCTTTGCCGAAGGTAGTCTTTGTTTCTACAAACGGCCCCAGACCCACAGACAGGCTGAAGATCGTGCCATCGCCGTGGACCCCGCCGCCAAAGGTTGTGCCATAGAACGTCCCGTTGGTGTCCTGGACCAGTCCGCCGTAAGGTTGGCTACCGTCGGCGCAGGCGGGTTGGGCGCAAAAACTGTAAAGCGTCGTGAGCGGGGTCGTGGCGCCTGGCGTGAACTCGAAGATCGTACCATTGTCAGAGTGTGTTCGGTGTGGGCCAAACGCACGGACGGAATCGTGCGCTCCGCGCCGTGAATTATTCCCGAAGGCCGACTGGATGTCAACTATGCAAATACTTGCATGTTTCGGCAATGTTGAAGTTATTGCTGGATCGGAGCGGAGGTTTCTACTTTGGGTTGAGAGTCGCCGAGCACTTTCCGGCAAGCAGGTAAAGGTGAGTACTCAAACGGCTAACAGTCGTAACATCCCCATATCGCTCAAAACCCCGCTCCCGCCTGATAGCGTCAGTTGACTATTGCACCTTCGCGTACTCGGCTTTGGCTAGCTTCAGGATGGGGATGTCGGGGTCGGCGTCTTTCCAGAGGGTGAGGAAATCTTGATAGGCGGCGCGGGCTTTTGCGGTGTCGCCCTGCATGGCATAGGCGCGGGCGACACCGAGGCGGGCAAGAGCGCCCCAGGGGAAGTTCATCACTACTCCGGGGTGGTCAATGAACTTCTGAAATTCCGCTGCCGCTCGGTTGCCGTCGCGGAGCATGAGGTAGGCTTCCCCACGCACATAGGCTGGGCACAGGAATATAGTCAGCTTGGCCGTGATTGAGCTAAGTTCGATCGAGTTAGCCACCTTTAATAGTTCGATTGCCCGGTTCGGGTCTTTACGCTGCAATGCGATGGCCGCTCGGATTGTGGGTAGCCAATACCTCTGGACCAGCGTGCTCAGTGGGAAGGCCTCGTCGAGTTCGGCCGCCATTTTGTCCGCCCCCGCCGTATTACCTGCACGCGCCAGGGCAAGCGCAGCTATGGCCCGCACATCGCGATTCGGGGCCAGCTCCACTGCCGCCTTGGTATCGGCACGCGCCTGCTCCCGGTTTCCCGATTCTACCTCGCGCAGCGCTGCCTCAGCTTGATATCCGCCTGCCGTCTCTTTGGCGTCGTTGTGCTGAGCTGACTCCATCGCCCGCCTAGTCAGCTCGCGGGCATTCTTCAGCTTGCCGTACCCTCCTTCTGTGTCCGCTTGCATGGCTAGCAACAGGTCTTCCGCGCCCGGTTTGCCCATGGCGGTTGAGGTCAATTGTGCCATCCGGGCCGCATCGCCCTTCAGAAAAGCCAGCCAGTAGCGGCCCTGGAGGAGGGACTCGCTCTCCAGCTTGCGCTCCTCCGCCTGCTTGAACACCGCCTCCGCTTCATCCAGCCGGTTTTGGCTCATATAGGCGAGGCTGAGTAGGTAATAGTTCACTGAACGATTGGGCTCCAGCCGCACGCCCTCTTGCCACTCCTCCAATGCCTTTTCCCAGCTTCCAACGGTGGCGAAAACAAATCCTAGGTGTCCATAAGCGGTTCCGTCCCTCGGGTAGGTTTGCTGCCACAGCTCGATGGTCTGCGCGTCCTTTTCCAGCTCTCCTGTCACGTTGCTGTAGTAGATTGAGTCGATGTTGAACCGTTCCCGTTCGCTCACTTTTTCGTGGAGCGCGTAAGCCTTGCGTGCATTTTCGGCTGCCCACCCGATCTCGTTGAGGTCAAAGTAGGCAACCGACATCCACTTGTAAGCCATGGCAAAATTCGGGTCTAGGTCCACCGCCCGTTGGAAGAAGGGCAGCGCAGCTGCGTCCCCTTTCGCGTGGTCCGTCTTCACCCCCACGCTGTAGGCTTTCAGCGCCTCAAGCGATGGTGTGGTCGCGTCCTCTAGCGGCGTGGCGTAATTCTTCACGGAACCGACCGACTCGCCCAGCCTGCTCCGCAAACTGACCGCCGCAGCATCCAGAGCTTTGAGCACCGCTTCTTTGCCCGACGCCCGTTCCTGTGCCTCCGCCAGCAAATCGCCCGTGTTGCAGTTCACCGCCTTCAGGCCAATCACGTACTGGCTGCCCAGCCCCGCAATTGAGCCGTTCAGCATCGCCTTGCTGCCCGTGCGCTGGCAGACCTCGCGCGTGACGCTC
>DASPSE010000246.1:0-3263 GCA_035624085.1 Terriglobales bacterium | reverse complement strand
GAAGCCAAAGCAGAGAGTAACCGTTCGACACGTAAAGTTTGGCGACCTCAGTTTTGTAGGGAGTAAAGTCGGACCAACGAAGATCAGCATTGCGAGCGGAGTCCACAATGCCGTGAAGCGCGGGAAGACCCGAGGCAGACACCATCTGGGCTGCAAGAGCAGGGTGCTGCTTTGGGAGGAACGTTGGGAAGGTCTCCCCGCTCGCAACAGACATTACAGCCACGGCTACGCTCGTCAGAACGACGACCCACACGGACCGATAGAAAGAATTCTTCATAGCACACCTACGCTGGATGTTTTATTTGAGCATCCAAACCAGTTTTAGGTTCCTCTTAAGTTGGAGGGATTGCTTGCGCGCCGCGCTGGGGTCACTAACGTCGGAAACATGTCCTCCGCCGTATAAGCTGACGTTGGATGGACCGATACCAAGGTATCGCCGATACCAACGTTCAATTGTTTCGCCGATCTGATTTCTGGTGTCATCGCTTGTCGAGAATTCGCATCTCTTCCGATAGAACGCCAGCCAGGTTCCAAGGATGGCGTATGAGGATCCCCGAATGAGCACAAAAAGTATGTCACGTCCGGACCCCGCAAAGGTCGTTCCCTTGACGACGAAGCCACCGAACATTACCAAACTCCTCCAACAGTATGGAACGGGAGAGATTCCATTCGCCGGAACCCAAGACGGGCTGTACGACCGGCACCTGGTGTTTGACCGGGCCATCGACCCGAAGGTCGCCAGCGCCCGCGAGCGCTTCGAGGCAGTCTCCTATTCTGTGCGTGACGTTCTGGCGCAGCGCTGGGTGAAAACCAAGACGACATACGAGCAGCAGAACGCCAAACGCATTTACTACCTTTCCATGGAGTTCCTTCTGGGGCGTTCGCTGACCAACAACATCAGGAACCTTCTGCTTGATCCCGTAGTGAGGGAAGTGGTCGAAAAGAACGGTATCGATTGGCTGGAATTGATCGAGCAGGAACCGGATGCGGGACTGGGAAACGGAGGTCTGGGCCGTCTTGCGGCTTGTTTCCTTGACTCGATGGCGACGATGCAATTGCCTGGCACGGGCTATGGTCTGCGGTACGAATACGGGATGTTTCGACAGTCGTTTGTGAAGGGCTGGCAGCAGGAGAATCCTGATAACTGGCTGCGCGACGGGGATCCGTGGGAGATCTGCCGCCACCACGAGAAGGTGGATGTCAAGCTGAACGTGACGTTCAAGCTGCGAGATGGACGAGTGCAGGTGATACCGGGTCGTCCATCGACCTTGTTCGGCATTCCTTTTGACCGGCCAGTGGTGGGCTATGGAGGAAAAACCATCAATACCCTCCGCCTATGGGCGGCGGCGGCGGCAGACTTTTTTGATTTTCAGGAATTTGGCACGGGAGATTTCGTGGGCGCGTTGGGTGAGACACTCGAAGCCGAATCGCTGACCCGTGTGCTATATCCCGACGACTCCACTACAGCCGGGCAACAGCTGCGCTTCGTGCAGGAGTACTTCCTGGTCGCTTGCTCCCTGGCAGATCTGATACGCCGGTTTCTGCGGCACAACAACGACTGGGGAAAGTTGCCGGAGAAAGCCGCCATCCAGCTTAACGACACGCATCCTTCCATGGCAGTCGCCGAACTGATGCGCATTCTCCTGGACGATGCGCATCTGGGCTGGGATGAGGCTTGGGATTTGACCACAAAGACGTTGGGCTACACCAACCACACGTTGCTGCCCGAGGCGCTGGAGAAGTGGCCGGTGGCATGGTTTGAAACGCTCATTCCCCGGCAGCTTGAGATCATCTATGAAGTCAATCGTCGACTGCTCGACGACGTTAGGAAACGCTTTCCGGATGATGAAGGACGCGTCGAGCGCATCAGCCTTGTGGAAGAAGCGAGTCCACGCAAGATTCGCATGGCCAACCTCGCGATTGTCGGTTCGCACAGCACTAACGGCGTCGCAGCAGTCCATTCCAAATTGTTGCGTACGACAACCGTGAAGGATTTGGCTGAAATGTTTCCCGAGCGTTTCAACAACAAGACGAACGGTGTCACGCCGCGCCGGTGGCTACTCCAGTCGAATCCCAGCCTGGCGCGAGTAATTACGGCTGCGATCGGCGAAAAGTGGATCACTGACTTGAACCAGCTCGGCGATCTCAAACCGCTGGCTGCGGATTCCGCCTTTCGGCAAGCGTTCCTGGCAGCGAAGCGCGAGGCGAAGGTGCGTTTCGCCGGCTGGCTCAAGCGAACGTCTGGGCAAATTGTTGATCCCGACACGATCTTCGACAGCCAGATCAAGCGCATTCACGAATATAAGCGGCAACTGCTGAATGCGCTGCGCATTATCGTCATTTACAACCGGCTGCGGGAAAACCCCGATCTGGAGATGGCGCCGCGGACGTACTTTTTCGCTGGGAAAGCGGCGCCAGCGTACCGGCTTGCGAAAATCATCATCAAGTTTATTAACAACCTGGCGGGCACAATCGACAGTGATCCCGTCGTGCGTGGCCGCATGAAGGTCGTCTTTCTGCCTGATTACAACGTGTCGCTGGCGGAGAGGCTCATCCCAGCCAGTGATGTTTCCAATCAGATTTCGACCGCTGGCTATGAGGCCAGTGGAACGAGCAACATGAAGTTCATGATGAACGGCGCGCTCACGGTTGGAACCAGAGATGGCGCGACTATCGAAATGGCAGAAGAGGCCGGAGAAGAAAATCTGTTTCTGTTCGGACTCACCGTGGAACAGGTCGAAAACAGCCAGTCCTGGTACAGTCCAGAGTGGCACTATGAAAACGAGCCCGAGACTCGCGCTGCCATCGACCTTATTTCTTCCGACTACTTCAGCCACTATGAGCCGGGAGCGTTTGAGGCATTGCGAGATACGCTCTTGTTGTTCGGCGACCGCTATATGCACCTTGCGGATCTGAAGTCCTACGTCGAAGCGCAAGAGCGGCTGGGCGCACTTTACCGCGACCCGGGAGCGTGGGCGCAAAAGGCGATCCTGAACGTAGCGAGCTCGGGAAAATTCTCTGCCGACCGCACGATTCACGAATACACAACTGAGATCTGGAAGGTGGAACCATGCCCCATACCTTAGAACAACGGCCTCAGACGAGCAGTGGCGAAGCATGGGTTTCGCCGCTCGCTGGCAAGCCTGCGCCGAGGGAGTTGCTGATTGATGTTTCGCGCATGGAAAAGGAGTACTACGAGCACCAGCCAGATGTGAGCGACCCGAACCAGTTGGTGAACTTCGGCACAAGCGGGCACCGTGGCT
>DASPSE010000240.1:0-10369 GCA_035624085.1 Terriglobales bacterium | reverse complement strand
GCGGTTCATGGACGAATGACGAGGAAAGATGCCTGGGAACGCGCGGTTGAAGCGCTGCAGGATGTAGCGATTCCGGACGCCGCTCGCCGCGCCCGCGATTATCCTCATCAACTTTCGGGCGGCATGCGGCAACGCGTCATGATCGCGATGGCGATAGTAAACCGTCCGCAATTGCTGATCGCGGACGAGCCTACGACTGCGCTGGACGTCACGATTCAATCCCAGATCCTGGCGTTGCTGGCCGAACTGCGCGACAAATTCGGACTCGCGATGCTGTTCATTTCGCATGATCTGGCGGTGGTCTCGCAAGTGGCCGATCGCGTCGCCGTGATGTATGTGGGCAGCGTCGTCGAACTGGGATCGAAGCATGATATCTTTTCGGCGCCCGCACACCCCTATACGCGCGGGCTCTTGGAAGCTGTGCCGACTCTGAAGACTGATCGCACGCAACCGCTGCGCACCATCGAGGGAAGCGTGCCACCGCTACAGGCGCTGTTGCCCGGGTGTCCGTTTGAGCCGCGTTGCGATTTTCGTGTTCCGCCATGCGCCCGCGATCTGCCTCCTTTGCTCGAGGTTGCACCAGGACACTGGGCGAGGTGTCCAGTAGTGAATACATGAAAGCGGCGGAGAAAAACATGCCAGCCGCAAAGCTGGGCCGTGCCTAGAACCGCGCCGAGGTCTATAATCGGCAGTTTGTCAGGAGCCCTGTGCGGATTCTGCTTCTCAGCGACATTCATAGCAACCTCGAGGCGCTCGAAGCCTGCATGGCAATAGCTCCGGCCCACGATGCGGCCGTCAATCTCGGCGACATCGTCGGATATTGTGCCAGCCCCAACGAGGTCATCGAGCATTCGCGTCAGCTAGGCAAAATCTTTGTCCGCGGCAATCACGATAAGGCGGCTTGCGGACTGATGGATCTCAAAGATTTCAACCCGGTGGCTGCTTTTGCGGCAGAATGGACCCGAATCCAGCTCACGCCGGAGAACCTCGACTGGCTGCGGGCTTTGCCGCAAGGACCGGTACAGGTCGACGGAGTTGCAGACGTCCAGTTCGTTCACGGTTCGCCTATTGATGAGGACGAGTACGTCGTCAGTGTGCGCGATGCGGTTGAGCCGATCATGATTGCTCCCGTCCCGGTAACATTTTTTGGGCACACTCATCTGCAGGGGAGTTTTGCCGCGAACGACAGTTACCTCGATGCCTTTCGTCCGGCCTACAAAACCGTAGGCCAAACCGAGATCTTGGATGTGCCTTTAAAGAAGGGGCTGCGCTATCTGGTGAATCCCGGATCGGTCGGGCAGCCCCGCGACGGCGACTGGCGGGCAGGATTCGCGGTTTTTGATACCGACACGCGCATCGTAACCTTCTGCCGGGTTCCCTACAATCTCAAGTCGGCCCAGGACCGCATCTTCGCCGCCCACCTCCCGCAACGATTGGCCACCCGCCTGGCGGCTGGAAGATAAGAGCGAAGCAAGCAGCTCAAGAGTGGGCGGCGTCCGCCTTTGACCACGAAGGGCACGAAGGAGCACGAAGAGGCCTCGGGACTCGAGCTTTGGTGTACCTTCGTATGAGACCGGGACACCATGCTAAGAACGAATCCGTTGAAGATCACTCCACGAACATGCAATCTCCGTAAGAATAGAACCTGTATTTTTCAGTGACGGCATGCTGATACGCCCGCATCACTGGTTCTTTCCCTCCGAACGCACATACGAGCATGAGCAGCGTGGACTGCGGCAGGTGGAAGTTGGTTAGGAGAGCCCCAACCACACGGAAGCGATAGCCGGGATAAATAAAGATACCTGCTTCGCAAGTTCCCGGCTGAACTCGGCCGTTGGCAGCGGCGTCCTCCAACGCTCGAACTGTCGTAGTTCCAATCGCGACCACGCGTCGCCCAGCATCCAGGGCGCGGTTGATTTTGCCCGCGTCCTCTTCTGAGATCGTGTACGACTCCCGATGCAAGCGGTGATCTTCCACCCGATCCACTCGCACCGGCTGAAACGTTCCCAGGCCTACGTGCAACGTGATCTCTGCGGTCTCAACACCCCGCTGCCGCAGGCGTTCCAAGGTTTCAGGGGTGAAGTGGAGGCCCGCGGTCGGAGCGGCGACCGACCCACGCTCGCGGGCATAGACGGTCTGATAGCGGTCCCGGTCGGCGGGACGGTCCGGTCGATCGATATACGGCGGCAGAGGCACGTGCCCCAACCGCTCCACCCAGCCAAAAAAATCGGACACAGGCTGAAATCTTATGCGGCGTTCGCCAAAGGTGCCTCTGCTTATGACTTCTGCTTGGAGCTCGTCTTTATCGCCAAATAATAACCGCTCTCCCACTCCGATCTTCCGACCAGGGTGAACCAGGCACTCCCATTCGTTAGGCTGTTCAGACACGTGACGGGTCAGCAACACCTCAACCCGGCCCTTTAGAAAATCCCGTGCCGCCGGATTCTGCGGACTCACCGCTTGGGCCTTAACCCCACTGCGGCAGCCGTAAAGCCGAGCAGGAAACACGCGACTGTTGTTAAACACAACAACGTCATCTGGCTGGAGAAGATCAGGAAAGTCACGAAACCAGCGATCCTGAATGATTCCGGGGCCACGCTGCAAGTGCAGCAATCGCGAGGCCGCCCGATCAGGAAGCGGTTCCTGGACGATCAATTCTGCTGGAAGATGGTAGTTGAACTGGGAAACCAGCACGCAATCTCATTATAGATGTACCTACGGAACGCCTTGACAACCGCTGCAGTAAACGGTATTGGGTCAGTTTGCCAAGGAAGCGAGCCCAACGCACGATTAATGCGTCGCGAAAACCGCGACGCTTCGCGCGGCTCGCCCAGATCCCTCGCGGCGCAAAAGCAGCTTGCTCGGGATGACAAATCAAACTGACGCACGAACCGATAAACAGATTGTTTTAGACTGGCGGGTAGGTTACCATACGCGGACGGTCCACTCCCCAGCCGTCTCCGAAAGACCATGTTTAGCGAACGTCAGGCCCGGCAACAGATTGTCCGCTTCGGCAAGATGCTGCACGACCGCGGCTACGTGGCCGCTACCGACGGCAACCTTTCTGTGCGTCTCGACCAGGAGCACATTCTCGCCACTCCGACTGCCATGAGCAAAGGCGCCCTACGCCCGTCAGATATGGTGATCGTGGATCTCGAAGGCCGTCGGGTTGCCGGCCGACACCATGTGTCGAGTGAGATCGCCATGCACCTGATGATCTATAAGCTGCGGCCTGACGTGCACGGAGTGGTTCATGCGCATCCGCCGACCGCCACGGGGTTTGCTGCGGCCGGGCTGGCGCTCGACCAGCCTCTGGTTTGTGAGGTGGTTATTGGACTCGGCTCCATCCCGCTAGCGAAGTATGGCACTCCGGGGACGCCGGAACTGTGTGAGACGCTGAAACCTCTCATCGCGCAGTACGACGCGATTCTGATGTCAAACCATGGCGTGGTGGCTTACGCAGACACGCTGGAGCGTGCCCACATGAAGATGGAGACGGTGGAGCACTTTGCGCAGATCGCGCTGGTGACCCACCTGTTGGGACGCCAACAGCCTTTAAAGGACGAGGCTTTAGAGAAGCTGCTCGTGGCTCGCAGCAAGTACGAAGGCAGCCACTCCGCCGCTGCGCTGCCGGTCGGAAGCCGCGGCCCTGACAATGGCAACAATCGCGGCCCCAAGCCGGACCCGGAACTGGCCCTAAGCGCTGCCTCCCGCAAGACCACGAGAACCAAAGCTTAGTGCTGCGTCCTATTCTCCTCCAATTCTGAACCTCATGCCCGCGCGGAAATTTGTGCCCAGCGCGGGATAGCCGACGACTTCGTTGTAATGCCGATCCAACACATTCTCAATGTTGACATACGCTGTCATTCGCGAGTTCAAGACATACCAACCGCCCATGTCTGCGCGCACGTAACCTGGCGCGTGATTGATTCCGAAGCCGAGGAAATCAGAATCGGCACGTGGGCCGACAAAGCTCCCGCGCAGATTGCCTCCCCATCGCGTCCCCAGGTAACTCAGCAGCAAAGTTGCCGAGTGCTTCGGCCGGCGAAGCAGCGGACGCCCTACGCCCAATGTCGTGGGATCGCAGAAATTTGCCGGGGTACATACGGGAGCAGCCAGGATTTGCGTGGAAGTGTAGGTGTATGCCGAGTTGAAGGATAATCTCGATCGAATTTGGCCCTGGAATTCAACCTCGGCGCCTTGTGCAAAGGATTTGTCGACGTTCACGTATTGACCGATGAAGGTCACCGGGTTGGTTGCATAGTCGATCCGGTCATGAAAGAGATTATTGAAATAGGTTGCGGCCAGCGAATAGCGGCCTTGAAAGAGGCTCTGTTGGAAGCCCGTCTCAAAAGCGCGCGTTCGCTCCGGTTTCAGCGTCGGGTTCGGCACGCTATACGGAGGGCCCGCAAAGGTTTCTTCCAAGCGAGGCTCCTTGAATCCCTCCGCATAGGAAAAGCGCAGGCGTGTTCCTGACAAGATTCGTCCCCCTTGCAATGCAAGAAAAGTCAGGGCTAGCCGAGGCACGCCGGTGTTGCCGAATGCGCCGTTGTGGATGAAGCGTGCACCGGCCACTGCCGACAAACGCTTCCAGGTGATCTGCTGCTGTCCGTAAATGTCATCGTTCAGGCGAACCCCGTGAACCGACGGCGGATAATCTAAATCTCCGATCACGCCATTCTCATCTTCGAAGCGATAACCGAATGTGGTATGTCCCCAGCTCTGCTGGAGGTAATCGCCCTGATACTCGAATCCGGCGCGATTGATGTGGTCACTGGCGTGAGTGGGAAAATCGTCCACCCGGGCCGCGTCTCCGGTGAGGTTCACATCCTGATAGCGATAGTTGTAGTCGAAGCCGCTGAAGCGATGCTGCCAGCCGGAAGGTTGGGTGATGGTCAGCTCCGTACTGCCCAAGAGATTATTCAACTGCTTCCACTCGTTGGGATCGGGTGGCAGGAGGGCATCTCCGTTGAAGTTCCATTCTCCGGGCAAACCGGTGAAGCTGTTGGAGTGGCGAAAGCGAGCGCGAAGAGAGACTTGATCGGTGAAAGCGACGCCGACATTGGCTCCCTGCAAGGAATTGGAGTAAGCGTTGTTCACTCCTTCGCCTTGCGTGTTGAACTGATCACCGAAGAGGTTGTAATCGACGCGGCCGCGAGCACCAGCGAGCGAAGCGTAGCCATTCGCGGTGCCGAAGTTGCCGCCATCCGCGCCGAAGCGGAGTTCGGGAATTGGCGTGCTGCCGTTGCGAGTCCAGACCTGGACCACGCTGGTCATGGCATCCGATCCGTAAAGCGTGCTCTGCGTGCCGCGCAAAAACTCCATGTGATCCGCCTCGGTCAGAGGCAGCGTGCCAAAATCAAACGTTCCGCCGGGTTCATTGATGGTCACGCCGTCCACGATCACTTTGTTGTAGGTGGAATCGCCGCCGCGCACGAATAAAGAGGCGAGGCCGCCGCGCTGACCGGCAGTGTTGACAACTGCTCCGGGCAGAAATCGCAGAGTATCGTTTGCGGCGACCGGCTGCATGGTTTCCAGTTCCTGGCCACTTAAGCTCTCCACTTGAGATCCCGAGGTTTCGCCGGGAACCGGAGTGCGAGTAGCGGTCACGACGACTGTCTCCGCTGCCGGAGCGAGCTTTAGTTGGACCGTGGTCAGTTCGCTAGAGGAAGAAATATCAACGGTCTGTACAGCGAAGCCCGGCGCCAGAATCTGCGCACGATAGGCACCCTGCGCGACGTTATGAAAGACGGCGAGTCCTTCAGCCGAGGTGTTCACGATGGCGAGTGGAGCGCCCCCATTTTGCCGGGCGAGGACGCCCGGCCTCCACAAGGTGATCTGCGCTCCGTTCACAGCTGCAGATTGCGGATCGACTACTTTGATTTTGATTTCGGCGGCTGAAGCTGCCAGGGCAAGAATGAGAATGCTGCCGAAAACTTGAGAGAACCGCATGGCACACCTCCTTTGACACGCGAAAGGGGTTAGTGTTGACGGTTCGCGCCGATCTCCTGGCTTAGCGAGTCAGGGCAGAATTCTCTGTCCGACTTGCACAACCGGCCTTCCCAGGATTGACCCAGTGACCGGCTGCAATTTCCTCGCTTACAGTTGCGCGGCAGCGCGGGATTCTCACCCGCTTCCCTCTTCATCAGTGCTGACGAAGTTGCGCGAACCAAAAGGTGCTGAGAAAGAACAAAACTGAACCGGATGAAAATCTACTCGTTCTCGGATGTGAAAGTCAACGCGCCCGGCCGTCACTCCGCCCAGGGTACTGAAGGCGTAAAATAGCAGGCATGATTCCCCAAGATCTTCTCGACATTTTGGTCTGCCCGGTGTGCAAGAAGCCGCTTGCGGTCAAGGAAAATGGCGAGAGCCTGAAATGCGGCGAGTGCCATCGCGTCTATCCGGTGCGGGATGATATTCCCATTCTGCTGGTGGACGAAGCGGTCACCGAGCCGTCCTGAGTATGGCTCGCGGAGCTGCCATTAGATCCACTTTGGGCCATCCGCGCTTTCCTGTGCCACAAAGACACACAGTGTCAACCAATGAGACAATTCTGCACCCCACTTTCGTGCCATAGCCAGCTTTTTCCTCCGCCGCGGCAGAATGGCACAACTTTAGGCAAAACAAAGGGTTAAGTAAATTAAGGGGCTCCTCTACAGGAATGCCGATAGATCATTAGAGTTGCGGCAAGCAAATTGCACGTAACAGAAGCGGCATCGACGGGGTCTAAGGGAGTAAGGGCAGGTAGAGGGTCGGAGGTGACGGCCATGAGAGAACGGTTTTCGGTGACGGAGTTAACGGCGTTGCGGAATGACCTCTTGCAGAGCGGGATCATCGACTCCAGAGAGGCCGCAGAGGTTTTGCAGGTGTTCCTGATGGGTCGGGGCTACGGGGTATCGCCCCAGGCCGCCATGGATGCAGCCGGCCGCGTAGAAATGTCGGGATGTTCCATGCCAGTGCTGCAGCAGGAACTGGAGAACCTTGCGCTGGTGATGTAGCTGAACGGGATCTACAGGGACTTCAGAACCAGGTTGTTTCCCTGAAGGTGCAAACATAGAGAAGCCGGGCCAACCAGCCCGGCTTTGTTCTTGAGCTATCAGCTATCAGCTGTCAGCTTTCAGTTTTTTTTGGTCACGGCGCTGTGGCTGAAAGCTGAAAGCCGTTAGCTGTTTACTCGTACCTCAGACTCTCCACCGGATCCAGCTTGGCCGCGCGGGCGGCCGGAACGGTCCCGAACAGAATGCCTACGAGCGAAGACACGGCGATGGCGACAATCGCGGACAACCCCGAAATGGGAATTCGATATTCGGTCAGGAAGCGGACGGAAAACGGCAGAGCCAGACCAATCACCACGCCGATGAAGCCTCCGACAAGAGAGATAAGGATCGCTTCCGATAAGAACTGAAAGCGAATCTCGCGACTGGTGGCCCCGATTGCCTTGCGAATTCCGATCTCGTGAACCCGTGAACTAACCGTCGCCAGCATGATGTTCATAATTCCAATGCCGCTGACCAGAAGCGTAACCGCGGCAATCAGCAAGAGCACCATGGTCAGCGCATTCGCCGTGCGATTGGCGACGGCCACCAGTTCGGTCAGATTCTGAACGACATAGACCGACTCTGGCCGGTGACGCGACTGAATCACTTTTCTTACCTGCTCGGTGACAGGCAGCACCATCGAGGGCTCCGCGGCGGAAAAGTAAAGCTGCCGGACGTCAGGAGAATCGGTAAAGAAACGTGACACCGTGTAAGGAATGACCAGAGAATTGTCCGTTACCTCTGACATTCCGAACGTATTCACGCGCTCCCGGAACGTCCCAATAATGGTGAAGGGCAAGCCGCCTACCTTGACTACCTTGCCGATGGCATTGTCCACCGACCCATAAATTTGTTCCGCAAGCTTTTGCTGCATGACGCCGACTTTGTTGCGCGCCTGCGCATCCTGCGTGTCGAAAAAACGTCCCGAGATGACCACCAGGTTGCGCACTGCGGTATATTCCGGAAAAACTCCCAGGATACGAAGATCGCGTTCTTTCCCGCCTCCAATCGGAATCCGGTCGTCGAGTGGAACGACCGGCGACGCCGCCACGATCCCAGGCACCTCCTGCAGAACAGCGTTCATGTCATCGATCCGGAGCAGGTCCGGGGTCACATTGCGCTGCCCGCCGCCCTGGTACTCGGCTTCAATCATGTTTGCGCCAATGGATTGAATCTGGTTTAAGACGTACTGCTTGCCGGTCATTCCGATGGTGACCACCAGGATCAGCGAAGCCGTGCCGATCACCATCCCCAACGCGGTAAGCGCGAAACGTACTTTGTTGGCACAGAATGTGTCATAGGCGAAGCTCAGGATTTCGCTGAAGACCAGCTTAGGCGGATGGCTGGGCGTCGCGGTGGTGGTAGTCGCCATGCTTTCTTAGATGCTACGCGCTGTGCGGAAGGGGCGCAATCGGGAGCAGTAGCGTCGGCGTCCTTTATGGTCGAGACTTCTGAGTCGCGCAGCAGACTATTTCTGCGCCGACGATTCCACCGCCGCCCCTGCAGCGTAATACGAGGGGGCGCCGGGATCGAGTCGGCGGCCATTCTTGTTGAAAATTCTGAACTGCGCTACGCCCGGCCTTTGTAGCGCAAATTGGAGCGTGGTGGCCAGCACGCCCAGCCCATACTTCACGCTTCGCCGAAAATTGATGGAAGATGCTTCTTCGAAATACTTGGTCGGACAGGAAACCTCTCCGATACGAAAGCCGAAATGCACGCACTGCGCCAGCATCTGATTGTCGAACACAAAATCGTCCGAGTTCTCGAGCAAAGGCAGTGTTGCAAGCACTTCGCGGCCGAATGCGCGATAGCCCGTGTGATACTCGGACAGTTTCACGCGCAAGAAAAAATTCTCAAATGCCGTCAGGAACCGGTTGGCCACATACTTCCACAGCGGCATGCCTCCGCGCAGCGCCTGCCCGTGTCCGCCGATAATGCGTGAGCCCAGCACTACGTCATACACCCCATAGGCCACCATGCTGGCCATGGCCGTCACCAGCCGCGGCGTGTACTGATAATCGGGATGCACCATGATGATGACGTCGGCGCCCGACGCCAGGGCTTCGCGATAACAGGTCTGCTGATTGCGCCCATAGCCATAGTTCCGGTCGTGCACGAAGAAGCGCAGGCCCAGCCGTTTAGCTACTTCGATGGTATGGTCTGAACTGTGGTCGTCCACCAGGATGGTGGTATCCACCAGTTCCGGCAGCTCGTGCACAGTCGCCTCCAACGTCTTTTCCGCGTTGTAAGCGGGCAGCACCACCGCGATGCGTTTACCGTTAATCATTCCAGATACCGGAAGCAACTTTAGATACAGATATGATAAAGGCAGGCGATGTTGAGAACTGCTGCAAAAATGGGTACGTGTGCGTAGTAGGGTTATAGGTGCGGCATGGTTCTCTCACGGCGCCTGCCCAGCATCAGAACACATGCATAGATTGTCTATCAAAACTCGCAAGAAGCGCGAAGTCGTAGACATCACCGAGGCGATTGAGGATCTGCTGCGCAAGGAGCGCATCGACGGAACGGGAATATGCAGCTTGTCCATTCTTCATACCACCGCGGCGTTGACCACAGCGGACCTTGATCCGGGCACGGATCTGGATATGCTCGATGCGTTCGAGGCAATAATTCCCAAGCTCCGCTATCGCCATCCCCATAATCCGGCGCACGTTCCGGATCATATTCTTTCCGCACTTATCGGCACATCAGTTTCCATGCCCTTCGAGCACGGAAAGATGCTGCTGGGCACTTGGCAGCGTGTCGTGCTCATTGAGCTGGATGGTCCGCGAGAACGCGAAATCGTGGTCAGCTTGCTGACTGAATGAGTCAGCCCACACTTCCTGCCGTCGCGGCACGGTATTAAACTGGTGCCTGCATCTGCGCGACACGAACTGCTGGAGACGATAATGGCAACCGCAACTCGCACCAATCCTCTTTCTTATCTCACTGATCAATTGAACGACCTCAAGGCCAAGGGGACGCACTTCCGCTTGCGCGTGCTGGAGGACGAGCAGGCACCGGTCTGCACTTTCGACGGCAAGAAAGTCATCAACCTCGCGTCCAACAATTACCTCGGCCTCACCACGCATCCCAAGCTGCGTGAGGCAGCACTGGAAGCCACCCGCAAGTACGGCGTTGGCTCCGGCGCCGTGCGCACGATTGCCGGCACCATGAAAATCCACATGGAGCTCGAAGAAAAAATCGCGCGGTTCAAGAACGTGGAAGCGTGCGTCGTCTTTCAATCGGGATTCGCAGCCAATGCCGGCACCGTCTCGGCCGTGCTCGGCAAAGATGATTTCATCATTTCCGATCAGCTCAACCACGCCTCC
>DASPSE010000237.1:0-4689 GCA_035624085.1 Terriglobales bacterium | reverse complement strand
CCTCCCGCTGGCCTACCGTTGGTTCGCAATGGCGCTGAAGCGGGATCCAGGCAACGCGCGGCTGCAGGACGATCTGCGGGTCCTCTGGAATCAGATGACGCCGGAGGAGCGGCAGGTCGCAATGCGCCGGCAGTAGGGAGCCGTACGGACGGGCGCTCGCTTCTACGCAAGAAGCTTCTACTGCCTTGCGCGCGTGACCTACTCCGGCAAGAATGCGTGGATTCTTCGTTGGGAGTCGTTCGCAAGCCAACCGCTCCACTTCCTCAGGATGACGGCCCGGTTAGCCACGCTTGTCCAAACCCGCCATTGCTGCTATGTTTTCGGGCGCAATCCGTGACGGGGTTGCGATGCGTACTTCCAAGGAGACCTAGGTCTTGCCCGGTGCTGAGGTAAAGCAAGCCCGCAACGATTTGGCGCTGGTTTCGGCGATACGTTCCGGCGACGAGACTGCCATGGGCGAGCTGTACGACCGTTACTCCGGCATTATTTACGCGGTCGCACTGCGTGTGCTGGGCGATACGGGAACGGCGGAGGATGTGCTTCAGGAAGTCTTTATGCAGTTGTGGCGCAATGCGCGCTTGTTCGATGCGAGCCGCGGGAATCTTGCGCCCTGGCTGGCGGTGATCGCGCGCAATCGCGCGATTGATATGCTGCGCAAGCGGCGCCCGGAGAGCGATCTCGAAGAGGTTGTGATTTCAGTGGAACCAGATCTAGCGGGGGATGCAGAACGCGCAGTGGTGATGGCGAAGGTTCGCAGTGTGCTGGGAGGGATGGCGGCTGCACAAAGAATGGCCCTGGAGATGGCATACTTCGAAGGACTCTCGCATTCGGAAATCGCAGCCAAGACGGGAGAAGCGCTGGGGACCATCAAGACCCGAATTCGTACTGGGTTGTTGGCACTGCGCAAGGCTTTTGAAAAATGAGCGTGCACGAGCAATTCGCGGAAGACCTCAGCCTGTATGCGTTGGGCACGCTTCAGGGAGAAGAGCGAGCCGCGCTCGAGAGACATTTACACCAGTGCGCGGGCTGCCGTCAGGAACTGGAGCTCCTGCGTGGCGATATGGCGTTGTTTGCGCTCTCGACCAGCGGGCCGAGGCCACCAGCCAGGGCACGTCAGCGATTGATGGATGCGGTGACGCGAGAACGGCGACGAGCAGGAATTGGTGGCCGGAAGCCTTGGTGGGCATTGGTCCCGTCGTTCGCGGCGGCGACCATGGCGGCCGTGGCGGTGTTCTTCTGGTTGCAGAGCTCGAGACTCCAACGTGATCTCGCCACTCTCGAAAAGCGCTCCGCTCAGCAGCGAACCGAGCTGCAGCGCGCGAGAGAGATTGTCGCCACTCTGACGGCAACTGACGCGATGACGGTTACGCTGGTAGCGGCGAAAACGCCACCTCAGCCTCAGGGCAAAATCATGTATGTGAAGGACAGAGCGAGCCTGATCTTCCTTGCTAGCAACATGCCGATGCCGCCATCGCAAAAAGCGTATGAGCTCTGGTTGATTCCCATGAAAGGTGCGCCCATGCCTGCCGGCATGTTCAAGCCGGATGCCCATGGCAGCGCGATGGTGATCAATCCGCCGCTGCCTGCGGGGATGGACGCAAAAGCCTTCGCCATCACCATCGAGCCAGAGACGGGATCTCCCACACCCACGATGCCAATCGTGATGATGGGAAGCGGAGCGTAGCTTCGGGATCAGTCCTGCCCGCTTCGCCGATCAGCTCCTTTCGAGCCGCCATTCGCCTGTTCCAACCAAGTGCGGGCTAGGTTTACGCGTTTAAGAAAAGAGGGCGAAGCCAAACTTTGGAGTCTCAGCGATGGTGGGCGTTTGCGGGAGATTCGGCGTAAGCCTTCCATATGTCATTCTGAGCGAGCGTCAGCTCACGAAGAATCCTACGCGCGACGTGAATCAGCATCGGCGGGTAGCGGGCCGAGACAATCCCGCCCTCCCCAGTGGCAGACCCGACTCTGACGTAAGATCCTTCGCGGCTAAAGGCGCACAGGATGACATAGTCCCTAATTTCGGTCGATCCTAAGGCTCACACCTCGTCACTCTCCTTCAGCTTCGAAATCACAGTGAAATCCTCCAAGGTGGTGGTATCGCCTTGCACCTCGCCACTGGTGGCCAGTTCGCGGAGCAGACGGCGCATGATTTTGCCGCTGCGGGTTTTGGGGAGCATGTCGGTGAAGCGAATGTCGTCGGGCCGGGCCAGTGCTCCGATTTCTTTCCCCACCCAGCGGCGGAGTTCTTCTTTTAGCTCTGGCGTGGGCTGGCGGCCCTGCTGCAGGGTGACGAAGGCGGCAATCGCCTGGCCTTTGAGATCGTCAGGACGGCCCACGACGGCAGCTTCGGCCACTGCTTTGTGGGCTACCAGCGCGGACTCCACTTCCATGGTGCTCAGGCGGTGCCCGGAGACGTTGAGCACGTCATCGACTCGGCCCATGATCCAGAAATATCCGTCTTTGTCTTTGCGCGCTCCGTCGCCGGTGAAATAAACCCCGGGAATCTGCGACCAGTATTGACGCACGTAGCGGTCGGGATCGCCGTAAATGGTGCGCAGCATAGCTGGCCATGGTTGGCGAATAATCAGGAAGCCGCCGGAGCCGTCGGGCACGGGCTTGCCATCCATGGTGACAACCTCGGGCACAACTCCTGGCATGGGACGCGTGGCGGAGCCGGGCTTCGTGGCCACGGCGCCGGGCAGCGGGCTGATCATGATCATTCCGGTTTCGGTCTGCCACCAAGTGTCGACGATGGGGCAGCGCTCGCGTCCGATGACCTCGCGGTACCACATCCAGGCTTCGGGATTGATGGGTTCACCGACCGTCCCGAGTAGCCGCAGGCTGTCGAGCCGGTGCTTCCTTGGCCACTGCTCGCCCCACTTGATGAAGGTACGAATCGCCGTAGGCGCAGTGTAAAAAACGTTTACCTGGTGACGATCGATGATGGTCCAGAACCGGTCCGGCTCGGGAAAGTTGGGCGCGCCTTCATACATGAGGCTGGTGGCGCCGTTTTGCAGCGGACCGTAAACGATGTAGCTGTGTCCCGTAACCCAGCCGATGTCAGCGGTACACCAAAAAGTATCTTCCTCTTTGAGATCGAAAACCCATTTGGTTGTGAGATAGGTTCCAACAGAATAACCGCCGGTGGTATGGACGACACCCTTCGGCTTTCCCGTGGTTCCCGAGGTGTAGAGGATATAGAGCGGATGCTCGGCGTCGAGCGGTTCGGCCGGACATTCGTCGGAGACCGATTCCATCAATTCGTGCCACCAGTGGTCGCGTCCGGGCTGCAAGTTGATATGCGATCCGGTGCGCCGGTAGACAATGACGTGCTTCACCGAAGGACAGGATTTCAGAGCTTCCTCGACCGCGGGAAACAGCTTCACTTCCCCGCCGCGCCGGTAGGCGCCATCCTGCGTGATGACGGCCACCGCTTGCGAATCGTGAATGCGATCGACCAGGGCGTTGGCCGCGAAGCCGCCGAAGACAACAGTGTGGGGCGCTCCGATGCGCGCGCACGCCAGCATGGCAATCGGCAACTCCGGGGTCATCCCCATGTAGATGGCAACTCGGTCACCTTTCTTTACACCAAGCGACTTCAACACATTCGCGAACCTCTGCACCTCACGGTGCAGTTGCTGATAGGTGAGGCTGCGGACTTCACCCGGCTCACCTTCCCAGATCAATGCGGCTTTGTTCTTGCGGCCGGTGTTCAAGTGACGATCCAGGCAATTGTAGGAAAGGTTGAGCTGGCCGCCTGCAAACCATTTGGCCCAGGGGCTATTCCACTCCAGCACTTTGTCCCACCTCTTGAACCAGTGCAGTTCTTCGGCAACCCGGCCCCAAAACTTGTCGGGATGCTCAATCGACTCGCGGTAAATGCGCTCGTAATCATCTAAGGACTTGATGTGAGCTTGTTCACGAAAATGGTTGGGACATTCGAATTTGCGGTCTTCCTGCAGGACGGAGTCAATGCTGGTGGCGGAAATCGGGACAGTCGCTTTTTCTGCCATGAATGGATCCTCTGGTGATAAGAGTTAACGGGCCGCAGCCCATTTTACGCGAGGAAGGCAAGATGAGGGGCGGGCAAGTCAAACCCAGCGCTCCCAGGGCAGCGTCCTAATTTGGAATCGCTCTGCGACCTTGGCGAATTCGTAGCGTCCCTTGCGGTGAAAAAAGCTTTTAACCGCGAAGATCGCAAAGGACCGCTAAGAGCAAAGCAATCGGAATTAGGACACTACCGCTCCCGGCCTTTAGCCGACACTGGATCGTCCTGAGTGACTTTCGTCATCTCCGAGATCAACCCTACACTCCTGATACCTTGCAGCCTTGTGTGCCGGGAACCACAATGATGTATCGGCTTAATCTCACGGGACTAGATTGCGGACCTGCCTCATCACCGTTGCGAAAGCATGCTGGGGAATTTATCTCTTGCTGACTTCTGTTTACTGCCTGCTGGCATTTCTTCCCTACACCTACGTCGCGGTGATCAAGGAACCTCCTTATGGATGGATGCCTTGGTTTGCGAATCATCAGCCAATCCTCTATTTCGTCGCACTGGCAGGAGTCGTGGCTGCATGTTGGTCGGGATGGAAGCGGTCGGGTGTCTGGGCGCCGTTCGTACTCGCAGGCGCTTACCTGGCGGCTAAACCGTTTCTGCCGACTCTTCAGGACAACTGGGCAGCTTAC
>DASPSE010000227.1:0-13972 GCA_035624085.1 Terriglobales bacterium | reverse complement strand
ACTCCCGGCACTGCCCGCAACTGGAACAGTGTGACCAAAATGCTCGAGATGGCAGAGGAGATGGAAGCTCAGGGCTGATCGCCCCGCAGACCAAGCTGAAATCTAAATTCCCTTGCAACCGCCACTGCTCAGGACGACAATGATGCCCGAATTCAGGAAGGTCCCTATGGAATTTCTGCGTCTGCTCTTCACGGCTGTCCTGGTTGTCCACTCTTGTCTTTGCTCGCTCGCTCAACCATCTGGTCCGGATGATCGCATGCTCACCGACCCGCATTCCATCAATTCGGCGTCGAACCCAGCGGCGCGCCCGATACCGATTGACGATCTCTACTTCACCCGAAGCGTCGGAAATGCTTCGTGGTCACCGGATGGAAAAGAGATCTTGTTCACCACGGACATGGCGGGGCGACAAAACTTGTGGAAGGTCAACTCAGCGGGTGGTTGGCCGGTGCAACTGGTGCAATCCGATGAGCGCCAGTATGGCGGCACGTGGTCGCCCGACAGCAAATGGATCGCCTACATGCAAGATTCAGCCGGGAACGAACTGTGGGACATTTACGCTGTGCCCAGCGAGGGCGGCACGGCCATTAATCTGACGAATACTCCTGACATTCGGGAAGAATCTCCGCGCTGGTCTCCCGACGGAAAAACGATAGTGGTGAACCACAAGCCGAAGGACGGAACGGTTTACGATCTGGCGCTGCTCGACTGGGCATCGCACAAGGTCAGCAAGTTGACGCGCGAAGAAACCAAGGATCGCTCCTGGGGATCGGTCGCCTGGAGTCCTGATGGCAAGACTCTTTACGCGAATCGATTTGAAGTCAGCTTTACCGACGCCGACGTATACGCCGTGGATGTGGCCAGTGGTAAGACGACCAACCTGACGCCGCATGAAGGCAAGGTTTTGAACTTTGCGTCGTCCCTGTCGCCGGATGGGAAGACATTGCTTCTAACTTCCAACCAGAAAGGTGGATATCAGAACGTAGCCTTGCTGGATCTTGCGAGCAAGAAGCTGACGTGGGTTACGGATACGAAGTGGGAGGCGAATGCGGGCGACTTCTCCCCTACAGGAAAGTCGTTTACATACACGGTCAACGCGGACGGCTTCACCGATGCCTATCTGGTTGACGCAGCCACCCTGCGCGCCAAGAAGATTCCGGTCGAGGCCGGACTGAATACATTCCCCGCATATCCCAGTTCTTTTTCGCCTTCAGGCGACCGTTTGCTTCTCTCGCATGAAAGTTCGGTCAGGCCGGGCGACTTCTGGATTGACGACCTGGCGTCGGGGAAAATCACGCAGCTTACGCGCACCGCGATCGCGAGCCTGAACGCCGCCGCGATGCCGGAGTCGCAGGTTGTCCACTATAAGAGCTTTGACGGAAAAGTCATCAGCGCGATGATGTGGGTTCCGTTCAATCTGCAGCGCGATGGCTCGAATCCGGCGTTGGTTCTTCCGCACGGTGGCCCTACCGGGCAAGTGCAGGCTTATTGGAGTCCGCGCATCGCGGCTTTCGTTTCTCGTGGATATATCTGCATTGCGCCCAACGTTCGCGGATCCACCGGCTATGGCATGGATTTTCAGCGCGCTAACTACCAAGACTTGGGCGGGGGAGACTTGCAGGACGAGGTCTACGCCGCGAAGTTCTTGCAGGACACTGGGTACGTCAGCACGAAGAAAATCGGAATTACCGGCGGCTCGTATGGGGGATTCATGACGCTGATGGCGATCGGCAAGACCCCCGACATCTGGGCTGCGGCGGTCGAATTGTTCGGGATTATTGACTGGCAGACGATGCTGCAAAGCTCTGATCCTCTGTTGCAGCAGTACGAAATAGCGCTGTTGGGCGACCCGGTGAAGGACAAGAAAGTGTATGAGGCCACTTCCCCCATCGCCTATATCCACGATGTGAAGGCTCCACTGCTGGTATTGCAGGGCGACAACGACCCGCGCGTGCCCAAGGAAGAAGCCGAACAGGTGGTCGCTTTGCTAAAGAAAGACGGCAAGACCGTGGACGCACACTACTACCCCAACGAAGGTCACGGCTTCAAGAAGCGCGAGAACCAGATCGATTCCATCCGCCGCACCACGGAATGGCTCGACAAATATTTGAAGGAGAAACCGTAGCCATCACGCATACCGAAACAAAGTCATGAATCCGAAATCCATATGCGTTTGATTGGTGGCAATGGAAGAGAGTCGCACCTGGATTGTCCGCGGTGAAGTCTACTTCGGCGGTTGCGTTTGCCGGCACAATCAGAACGTCTTTGGTCAATCCTGACATGGGCTTGGAATCGAGGTTCGTGACTTCGAAGGTGTGCCGATGTAGATGCAGCGGATGGTCGTCTCCACTGCGATTAATCATCTGCAGCCGAATTCATCGCTGCCGTCAGCGGCGCGGGCGCGTTGGCGCGAGCCCCTATGGGAGAAATCCGCGAGTGTCCTCCAGCACGCCGACTGCTGCAGCAATTGATGGAAGAAGTCGTGTCTGTGGCAGACGCTCGCGTACGGTAATGCCGCGTTCTCGTTTTGAAATGCTTCCATAAGTCCTCTAGTGCCAGGAAGTCATTCGGAGTGGAGTGTCGTGAGTGGGTCGAGGCCCATGGCGCGCAGTGCAGGAATATAGCTGGCCGCCAGCGTGACACTGGTAAGCACAAGGGTGACGCCCGCGAAAGTGGGCAGATCGGCAGGCGAGACGCCGTAGAGTAGCCCGGCTATGAGACGAGAGACGACGAGCGCGCCAGCTACCCCAACCCCTGCGCCGACGGCGGCCATACCGAGTCCCCGGCTCAGTAGCATCTTGAGGATATTGCCTCTTTGCGCGCCCAGCGCGAGGCGAATGGCGATCTCGCGTTTTTGCTCATTTACAAGATAAGAAATGGTTCCATAGATTCCAAGCCCAGCAAGCAACAAGGCAGTGGCTGCAAAAAACGCGACCATTTCCATCGCGAATCGCCGCACTGACAACGAGGCAGAGAGCACGTCACCCAGCATCTCAGCATGGAAGACCGGAAGTCCCGGGTCGATGGACTGGACCTGCTCGCGCACTTGTGCGGGAATAGCGCTGGGATTGAGTTCTCCACGAAGAAAGATAACCAGGCCTCTGGCGGCGTGCTGATATACGCTGCGGTAGATCTCGGGAGTTACAGCATCCCCCAATGATTCGGTGCGGGCATCCGCAATTACACCGACGATCGTGGTCCAGGGCAGCGGGGCAGAGTTCAAATATTCGCGGTTTCTCGCGGAGACCGGAGAGCGCAAACGAACGTGTTTGCCAACCGGGTCCTGGTTTGGCCAGTATGTGCGTGCCGCGGCCTGATTGATGACCGCAACCTCGGGCCTACCCTCAATATCCTGGTCGGTGAAAAGGCGTCCGCGCAATAGCGGTATGTTCAATACATGGAAGTATTCGGGCGAAACGATGGAACCGCCGATCACAGGAGCCAGATTCTCCTTCGTCTCGATGCCCTCCCCAAGATCTTCCCGGATCAACGGCAGCAGGTCGACAGCGCCGTGGTTGTGGCCCAGGGGGAGAGCAGCCGGGTCGCTGACGGCCGCTTCTTCTACGCCCGGCAAGGTCTGGCTGCGGCGAAGAACCTCGCGTACCAGGGCCGATTCCTGAGTCGCGGTTAGATAGCGGTCCGTAGTGGGATCGTTGGGACCCGGTAGCCAGGTCTGAATAGCCATAACGTGGTCAGGGTTGAAACCGGGCTGCACCTTGAACAAGTTCCAAAAGCTGCGCAGCAAAAGGCCTGCGGCGACCATTAGCACCAGAGACAGCGCCAATTCACTGACGACCAGAATTTGGCGTGCACGCGAGCGCTGCTGAGAACCGCTCGAGCCGCGCCCCTCCTGCCGAAGCGTACCGACCAAATCGACACGGCTCATAAGCCAGGCGGGAGCGAGCCCGAAGATGGTTCCGGCTGTGGCGGAGACGGCCACGGCAAACCCCAGAACACCCCAGCCAATCGTGATGTCGTTGACGTGTGGCAAGCTCTCTGGAACCAGCCGCAGCAGGTAACGCTGGGCGCAGAAGAGAATGGCGAAAGCAGCGATTCCGCCAAGCAGGAACAGCAGCAGGATCTCGGTCAGAAGCTGGCGGATGAGGCGCGTTCTTTGCGCTCCCAGAGCCTGGCGTACCGCGATTTCACGGCCTCGCACACTGGCCCTGGCGAGCAGGAGATTAGCGACGTTGACGCAACTGATTAGGAGAACCAATCCTACTGCGCCGAACAGCAGAATGAGAGATTGGCGAACGCTGCCGACCATACTTTCGCTGAGCGGAATTAGGCGCACGGTCCATTTCGACTGTGCCGGATACTCCGCCGGATATTGCTTTTTCAGGGATTCAACTAGCGCGTCAAGGTGCGCCTGCGCGGCCGCAATTGAGAGACCTGGCTTCAGCCGCGCGGTGACCGCTCCACGCAGACGTAAACTGCGCTGCGGAGGCGGAAACGGCAGGCCGGCATAGCCTGCCCCCACCCACAACTCCACATTCTGCTCCTCGCTGGTTGAGCCCTGATCGCGAAAACCGCGCGGCATAACGCCTACGACGTGATACTCGTCGTCGTCCAGACGCAGAGCTTTTCCGATGATGTGCGGGTCGGCTCCGAATTCTCTCCTCCAGACGCCATCACTGATCACAACCTCCAGGTTGAAGCCGGGAGTGGCATCGTGCGGATCGAAGGTGCGGCCTAACTGCGCGTCAACACCAAGGACCGCGAAGTAATTCGGCGTAGCGCCTTTGAAGCTGAGACGCAAAGGCTGTGCACTGCCGGTCAGATTCACGTTTGCGCCGTGGCCGGCAATCGATGCGGACTGGAATATCCCGGAGCTTTCAAGGTCTCTCCACTCAGGCACGGAGATGCCGACATCCTGCGCGCCGGTGCCGGGAAGGTCGTCCTCAATGTGTACGAGCTCGGCAGGGTTTGGGAACGGTAAAGGGTGCAGCAGCGTGGCGTCAATCACGCTATAGATGGCGGTAGTCGCTCCAACGCCCAGCGCCATTGTGGCGATCACAATAAAAGAGAATCCAGGAGACCTCAGAAGCATGCGAACCGCGTATCGCAGATCGAAGAGGAAATTCTCGAAGATGGGGAGGCTATGCTCGGCGTGGTGTTGCTCGCGGATCGCTTCTGCCGCACCCAGTTTGATTGCGGCCTGGCGCCGCGCTTCGGTGGCCGACATGCCGGCGCAGATATTCTCTTCGGTTTGCAATGCAAGATGTTCGGCGATCTCTTCCTGCACGCGTTGGTCGGCGCTCTGTCGCGTCGTGAAGTTCAACACGCGAATCAGCAAGCGTCGCAGATATCTCATGCCAGATCCTCGGCTTTGACTTTGAAAAAGCGCGCAATAATGGCTGCGGTTTGCTCCCATTCGCGAGCCTCCGCCTGGAGTTGCTTGCGGCCGGCCCCGGTAAGCCGATAGAAGCGCGCGCGGCGGTTGTTTTCCGATGCGCCCCAGTCGGAGGCAATCGAGCCTTCATGCTCGAGCTTGAGCAGCAAGGGGTAAAGCGTGCCCTGGTTAACAGCTAGAAGGTCTCCGCTGATCTGCTCGATGCGCCGGGCGATTCCCCAGCCGTGCTGCGGTCCCATGACATCTAGAGTCTTGAGGACCATCAGGGCGAGCGTTCCTTGCAAAACGTCCGGCTTTTCTTTCACGATTATTTACCTGACAGAGGTTGGTCCACTTTGTACTTCCAAGACGGCACAGTGACCAATGTCCATAGTTTGCATCGGTTGCATTGCAGCGCACGCTCCCAAGGAAAAAAGATAACATGTTTGATGACGCGCCAATCTCCCACTCCACACGACTTACCGGACATAAACGCATCGCGTCGGCCCCACGAATCGTAAAAACGTTCCAGTTCACCACATTTAAGAGCCACATCGAACCACTCCTTTTCGGTCATTCCTTCACGCCATAGGTGGCTCCGATCCGGAGCGAGTTGGCCAGAAAACTCGTCACACAGAGGCTCAAATAGTTCCACTTTTCACTCCTTCACTCGTCACGTAAACAATCGTCATCAACCTGTAGGTTTCCTACAGGAATAATAGCACGACTCCTCTTGGAAAGCAACAGGAGAGAACTGACAATGGTAGTGAACAGGAATGGAAAGAGCCGGATCATCGGGGCCGCTAAATCGGAAGGACGCGGTCAGCGACGACAGTCTTCATGACAAGCGTCGAAGTGAGACGAAGCACGCTTGGGAGCCGTGAAAGGCGCTGATCGTATAGATGCTGGAAGTCCGGTAAATCTTGGCAGACAACCTGAAGCAGATAGTCAGGTGTACCGAACAACCGCTCTGCCTTGACCACCTGCGTGACCAACGTGACGGCATGCTCGAATGCGGCCACCGCCTTTTGATCTCCCTGACTCAGTGTCACGAATACAAGCGCCGAAAAATTCATTCCAACAGCTAATGGATCCAGTATGGCGCGATAGCCCATGACCACCTTGTCGTCCTCCAAAGCGCGCAAACGTCGATGACACGGCGACAGGCTAAGCCCTACCCGCTCGGCGAGCTCCGTGACACTGATGCGACCATCGCACTGAATCTCGGAAAGGATTTTCTTATCAATCTCATCCATTTTGCAATTTATACCACGATATCCAGCATTGAGGCAATATTATGGGAGAAACCGCCGATCAAACTGCGATATTATTCCTCCAGTCGTGGAATGTGAGCAAGAATTTTATGGAAGAAAACTCGTTCTCCAGTACGCCAGAATCTCTCGACCCGCAGAACCCGGACAGTTTTCGGCAACTCGCACACAAATCGCTGGATGACGCGATCGACTACATGCTTGGCATTCGGGAGAAGCCGGTGTGGTGCGGCGTCCCCGACCCGGTAAAACACGCATTGCGAGAGGCAACACCGGATGACGGCCAGGATCCGGAGCAAGTGTACGAAGACTTCCGCAAATTGGTTGTTCCATACGTCTACGCGAATGCACATCCACGGGCATGGGGTTGGGTAATTAGCGCTGGGACGCTTCAGGGTATCGCTCACCAAATGTGGACTGCGGCGCTGAACTCCAACGTCTTCGGAGCAGATCAATCGCCGAACTACGTTGAGGAACAGATCTTGACCTGGTTCAAGGAAAAAATCGGTGTGTCTCCCGATTGCTCCGGCCTTCTCGTAAGCGGAACATCGATCGGGCACCTCACCGCACTGGCGATTGCGCGGACGGCGATCCTGGGGAACGGCGTATTGAACGGAGGCCTGCAAGGATGCGCGAATCGTCTCGCACTCTATTGTTCCGCAGAAACTCATCTCAGTGTCGAAAAGGCTGTCGTTCTTTTAGGCCTGGGCACCGATGCTATCAGACGAATCGCGGTTGATGAGAGGTTCCGCATACGGATTCCGGAACTGGTGGCAGTCATCGAGAAAGATCGTCAGGAGGGGTGTGTCCCTCTCTGTGTTGTTGGTAACGCCGGCACAGTGAGCACCGGTGCGACCGACGACCTGCAGGAGCTCGCGCGGATTTGCGAACGAGAACAAATTTGGTTTCACGTCGACGGTGCGTTCGGCGCACTCTTGAAGCTTTCGCCCTCCCTCAGTCCGATCGTGGCTGGTCTGGAGAAGGCCGACTCCATCGCCTTCGATCTCCACAAGTGGATGCACGTCCCCTACGACGCCGCGTGTCTTCTGACTCGACACCCCCGGCATCATAGAATGACATTCTCGGCTCCGGGTGCATACGTGGAGAAGCAAGAACGAGGCATTGGCTCTGGCACGCCTTATATTGGCCTCGGTATCGAAACTTCCAGACCGTTTCGCGCTTTGAAGGTTTGGTTCGCTCTCAAGGAGCACGGGTTCAATAAGTACGCACGCATAATCGAGCGCAACGTTGAGCAGGCGCGATTTCTCGCCGACTTAGTCGTGCAACACCCACAGCTGCAATTGCTTTCCGCAGACCTGAACATCGTGTGTTTCCAGTTCGCGCCGGAGGGTGTCTCTGAGCCGCTGATCTCAGAGCTAAACCGTGAGCTACTACACCACCTGCACGAAACAGGATTCGCGGTGCCATCTTATACAGAATTGAATGGAAAATTCGTAATTCGAGCCGCCATAGCGAATCACCGGACAACCAACGAGGACATTACGCTTTTCCTGCAAGAGGTGGTTCGCATCGGTTGGCAGCTAAGTGCTCTGGCATCGCCGGACGTCCGGTAGTTGTCGCGTAAGGAAGGATAATGTCATACATTCGAGAACGAGCTGTTGCGGGGCTGAAGCGAGGCGACTATTTTTCCGTTTCACGCACATTCACGGAACAAGATACGGCGACGTTTGCGAAAGTCAGCCGGGCCTATACCCCAGTGCATTCGATGATCGCTTTGTAGCGGTAAAGAATCTTTCGGGCCGGATTTGTCATGGATTGTTAAATCGGCAGCATACTCACTGAGATCGGGGGGGCAGATTGAGTGGTTGGCATCAAGAATGAATTTCCGTTTCAAAAAAGCCGGTGTATTTCAGTGACACAATCGAATGGTGTTTCACGATTACTGAAGTGGATGAACGCGACCGGGCTAAAGCCGATGCGCTGTTCAAGAACCAGAACGATGAGGTTGTGATCGATGCATCTATCACGGGGATCATCGCTGGTTGTTCGGAAAAGGCGCGTGATGGCGGCGATGATGGCTGAAGGTTCGACAGAGGCTGACCAGAGTATGCTGTAGACCGAGAATCTGCTGTAAGTGGTCTGCGGCTTCTACACCATTCTGGAGCCGAAGCACTTTCGTTGTAGGTCCAAGGAGCGGATGCATTGCCTTTGCGGCTCCCAGCACCTGCCACGCCTTGACGCCGAGGATAACCGCGTCGACCGGACCTATGTCCGCCGGATTATCCGTGACTTGCTCCGGAGTGACGTGGAAATCGCCCTTGGGACTGCGGATGGCCAATCCGTTCTTGCGAATTGCTTCCAGGTGCGCACCGCGAGCAATGAAGACCACTGGGTAACCCGCTCGGGCGAGCATACCCCAAAGTAGCCGCTGACTCCACCAGCACCGAAAACAGCAGTCGTCGTTATGGGGTTCTGCGTCACTTTTTGCGCGCTCCATATACCTGATCTAATCCGGCGCGACCACCAGAACATATAAGGGCCGTCTCGTGGATCTCGATATATTTGGCCCATCAGCATCGAGATACTGCCTGGCAGCTACGCATCCGGGCGAATCGTGCTAAGACAACAAGCGTCTCAAGGCGGCCTTCACATGGATCTCGGCGGTATCAAGAAATCAAACGCTGCAACTCGCTTCCCGCAGGATCAGCCGCAGTTTTGTGCCCGCAAGAATCAAACCTTCCACGCACCCTTGTCGTGCCAGTCGGTCGACGATCGTCAGCAATCGCTCCCGTGTTTCGAGCAAGAAAGCGCCCTTGAGGAGTTCATTCGCGTAAATGTTGTGAATGTAGGCTTGCTCGCTTTCGTCGGGTACAACAAGGGTTATGCCTGCCTTGGAAAACACGTCCGGGTAGAAGCGTCCCTGCATCGTGAATCGGATACCGAAGAGGCCGAGTCTGCGTAGTCTCAGCGGCCCTTAGCGCTGCTTGTCCTGGCCACGATTCGCCAACGTGCATTGGGCTATTGCTTACCTGCTGATCTTTGGTGTGGGCACGGTCGCCGGGATGATGCTTATTACAATGAGCATCGTCTCTGCCTTTACGCTGGCAGGAAAGGGTCGCGAGAAGTTCTCTCGCCGGCTGGCATTAGCCTCCGGTCTGTTGAGTCTCGGCTTCGGACTCGTCGTTGCCTATCAGATTTGCTTTGTCAACGGGCTGTTCACAAACCACGTGCAGTGGACGCCGCAGTAGGCCGGCACGGAGTTCGGTGCACGCTGCGTTCGAGCACCTGTTCCGAGGTCATGCCATAAAGCGGCGGGCTTGGCGCCTCCAGCAACGAAAGGTAAAGATAGATTTGTCCGCGATGGTGCGCCTCATGCTCGACCATGGCGCGCAGCCACTTCCAGGTCGTGATCGAGCTGCCATCAGGCGTTGTACACTTGCGCTTGAGATCGTCGTTGCCGAACGCAGAAAGAATTTCGACGTTTTCGCGATGCAGCCGCTCGCTGAAGGCGACGATTTCCTCGTGCGTGGCCGCGAGTTCCTTTCCGCAGCCGTTGTAGGCGCAGGACTTGCCGCGGCAAACCTCGACAAAAATGTAGCGATTTGCGGTGGCAATGTGCCGCACCAGGTCTCCCAGCGAAAACTTATCGGCGCGAAATCGCCAGTCGACCTTGTCCGGAGGAATGGCGCCGACCACCCGCATGGTCCGCTGGTGGACCTTGTTGAAGTAGTTGAGAAATTCACCCATGTCGTGGACTTCCATGTCGCATCGCCCCCGGCGCTCTTAGCGCGAAAAAACATTTCCGTCAACGGATCCAGGATGGCCGCCTGTCGAATCAGGCGGTCGTGTTCTTCGTTCGTGCTGCCGAGAAGGTAGTCGGAGTTTAAGTCGGCAGCCATATCCAAACTGGAATCTCCTTCTTGACTTCAAAGACGGCTCCATTCACCGATCCACTTGCCCTGCCCAACGTGAAAACTTTTGCATTCGTGTTGCTACCGCTCGCTCTGCACGTCCCCAACGAGACAGCACAAATCACCCCATTCACGGGCTGCTCTTGCCAACACCTCTCCATTTTCCACCAACCACAAACGGCTTCCCGAAACGAACTTGAGCAGTATTTCCCTATCCCGCTGGCACCGGGAGAAGTGCAATCCGCCCCAGCATCGCTCCGAATCGCCACCGGTTCAGATCCCCTTCCGCCAGCAGCAGCGAGCAGTACCATGCATGTTTTACCAGCCGTCCGCCAGTCTTCACCAGCCGTTGTTGCAAACTCGTCAGCGACCGGTTCTCGATTTGCTGAGGCAGCATCAGTCGCCGCCCCAAGTTGCCCAGATTGAAAGCCAGCAAGCTAAGCGCTAACCGCACCTCGTTGCAATGGAAGCGGTGACAGGTGAGGTGGGTCATCTTCACTGCCTGCTTGCCTTCCTTGATCGACTGTTCCGCGGTTCCGCTTGTTGTTGTAGAAGCGCACCACCGACCCTTCGCGATCGTTGGCAGGGCTCCCTTAGTTCTTTCGCTTTAGATCCAGCAGTTCGTCTTTCACTTTTCCGTGGCTCACAAAATGGAACTGTATTGTAATGTGGTCGGCCGCTAGAAACTTCATATCGAGACCCTCGACGTGTCCTGCTTCTGGTGAACTCAGATTGGTGATGTCTACAAGCGAAAAAGTGATGCCACTATTATCAGCGCCAAAAGCGGTAGCCTTCAGCCGCGGCTGGTTCTTAGCAGCGCAGTAATGTGTCATCCTGAGGTCTGTGCCATCGCGGTGATAAACGCTGGTCATGCCATTTGACAGGTCCTCAACCACCGCGGATCCGTTGCCGGTGGTGTAATAATGTGCACTAATGTCGGAGGGTTGCTCTCCGGTCCAGGCGACGGTTCCCTGCCAGTCGCCCGCGAGGGAACTCAGCTTGTCGAACGCACCGCCCGCAGCGCCCTCTTTTGTTTGGCCCGACATCGACCCACTCCATCCAATACAGACCGAAATCGACAGCACCGCAATCCAAAACGATGTCTTATTCATCTTCATCATGCCTCCTTTTGTTTTCGCAGCAACATCGAGTTGGCTTCTTAGACGTTGGCTGCTGAAAGTAGTCAACCAATATTGCTTTAGGCGGTTGCGAATTGGCTCGTGTTTAACGGTTCTTGCAACAGCGGGATCGATCATTAGTGTTCTCAGCCCCGATTTAGACCAGAATCTGGCGTGCTTCCAAAAGCTAAAGCGCGTGTTGCTCGTCCCCGAAGACTTCTCTGCCCACAACGGCGCTCGCACGCCTACGCTCAAATTACGCCGCTGTGTAATTGAAGAACGACATCGCAAGCAGATCAGCGAACTCTACGCACAAGCTGAAGATTCGGCCCCACCGTAGTCCTATCGCAGCTTCAAAATGTTCACGGCGTTCTCGATGTCAGTAGCCGACTTCGATTGGGCGATCTTCAACCTCGGCCATCGCCGAGACCGCCGACAGTCCTTTTTCGATGTCGGCCAGAAGGTCGGGCAGGTCTTCGATCCCAACCGACAATCGGATCAAGCCCGGTGAAACCCCGTTTTTGTTAGCGGCCTCGCCTAGTTCCTCTTCGCTGAAATCCAGATCAAAAGGAATCTCGATGACCGATTCCACCCCACCCAGGCTGGTCGCGATCGGAATGAGTTCGAGAGCATTGACAAACGTTTTTGCTGCGGCATTTCCGCCCTTAAGTTCAAACGATAGTACTCCGCCGCCTCCCAGCATTTGACGTTTCGCCAAAGCACAATCCGGGGAGCTTTCGAGGAATGGATAGTTCACGTACCGGGTCTCGGTATGGGCGACAAGCAGGCGTGCAATCGCCAGCGCCGACTCTGCTTGCCTTTGCACTCTTACGCCGAGTGTCTTGATGCCGCGCAGTAATAGCCAGCAAGCATGTGGGTCGAGAATCGTCCCGGTGAGAATTTGCATCTGCTCAACTTTCGCAATGAGCTCTCGCTTTCCGGCAACAGCGCCGCAAAGTACATCAGAGTGTCCAGCCAGAAATTTAGTTGCCGAATGCAGAACGAGGCTGGCGCCATGTTCACACGGGTTCTGCAGATACGGCGTAGCGAACGTGCTGTCGATAAGAACAGGCACTCCTCGCTCAGCTGCCATCGAACTCACCTCCGCGATGTCAGTTAACCCAATCAGTGGATTCGAAGGAGACTCAATGTAAACGAACCGAGTGTTTGGGTGAAAAGCGGCCTTGAGTTCAGAAGGCTTGCGCACATTAATGAAATCGGTTTCGACGCCGAAACTGCGCAGAGTTTCATTCAAAAATGTGAACGTCTGGGCAAAAATGTCTCGTTGTGAAATTACATGACCGGGTGCCGGCCCGCTCAGAGCCAGCAGCGTAGTTGAGATTGCGCCCATGCCCGAGCTGAATATAAGCCCTGCTTCTGCTTTTTCGAGGGCTGCAATTTTTTCACCTCCCGCGCGGAGAGTGGGATGGCCGAAACGCTGATAGACAAATTCCGAGCCACTACGGAAATCTTCACCGAGCGCCTGGCTCGATTCCGCCTGATAGTTGACCGCCTGATCGAGCGGAATACTGAGTGGCCGGCGCCGTTTGTTATGGTCGGTATATGTCTTGGTAGCTAACGTTTGTTTTCCTAGGGCTTTGTTCTGGACCATAAAATTTCCCCATGGTACCTAATCGTTGCGTTGACAATTTTACATTCCGTCCTCGGCCGCTTGAACTCGGACCGAGCGATGCCCATTTGATTGCAGTATCAATTCTTATATTAGCTAACTGACGAACAATAATATCACAGAATCTATTCGCTTGCAAGGTCCGGTAGTCCTGCTGTTTCAACTCTCGCGCAAGGCGACGATAGGGTTCACCCTGGCCGCGCGCCGCGCTGGTATGTAGCTCGCCAGTAGCGCAACCACCATCAGGATGAGCGGCACGATCAGAAACACAGCCGGATCAATAGGCCGAACTCCGTACAGCAAGGTTGCAAGCAGTGGTGCAATCATTGCCGACAAGATCAGACCAATCCCCACTCCGATGCCGGCCAGCCCCGCGCCCCGGCTCACTATCATTTTCCCAATGGTTGAGGGCATGGCGCCCAACGCCATACGCACTCCAATCTCGTGCGACCGCTGACCCACCATGTAGGCCAAGAGGCCGTAAATTCCCACTGACGCGAGCAGAAGCGCCACCACTGCGAACACCCCCACTAACTCAGCGGAGAAGCGGCGCGAAGCCAGAGAACCGTCGATGACCTCATTCATAGTGCGTACACCGAATACCGGCAGACCTGGATCGATGGCCTCTATCTCATGGCGTATCTGCGGCTCCAGGCTGCTGGCAGACGAAGACGTGCGCACCACCAGGCTCAAGGCCCTGACCCCGGGAAACTGGGAGATGGGTGAGTAAATGTGTGGGTTTCCTGATC
>DASPSE010000225.1:0-13884 GCA_035624085.1 Terriglobales bacterium | reverse complement strand
TGCGTCGTTGTTGAAATCGAGCTCACAAGCAGGATGGCTAAGAACCTTAGCGGAATGGAATTCCTAGACAGGGTCGTCGTGTCCTTCAGCCTCATGCGCCTTCATGTAAGCGCGAAGAATAGCGTTAATGCGTGTTTGGTAGCCGCGTTGTTGCCGGAACCATGCCAGCAAGTCAGTATCCAGCCGCATCGTCACAACTGTTTTTCGCGTCGGCCATACGACCTTCGCATCTCTCCAAAACTTCTCATCTGTCGGACGTACCTCAGGGTCAGACTCAACGCCCCGACGTATCTGGGCATCAGTCCGGCGTCGCAGCCTGTTCCAGTCCGTGCTCTGTTTAGTCTTGGATGTGTTTCCAGTAGGAGCGCCGTTCGTGCGGCTCCGATCTCCACGCGGAGATGATGCGCCTTTCGTCATCGCTTCTGTCCGTATAGACCAACGTGATTTCCAGACCGTTCACCAGACCGATCGCATAAATGCGAGTTTCCCCGTAGTCAAAACGGCCGTCGACCTTCTCAACTGTCGGCCCTTCAAAAATTTTTGCGCGTCCTCGAACGCAATCCCGTGGCGGCTAATGTTGCGCTGGTTCTTCCGCTTGTCCCAACTGTAACGCATCGCTTGTATTTACACAATGTAAATATCACTGGGCAGCGGGAGCCCTACTCAACCAGCGCAATGCCCGCCGAGCGGGCTGCCCGCCGCAACTTGGCGTCGAGCGTAGCCAGGGGAAGGCCTTCACGCAAGGCCAGCTCGACATACGAGGCATCATACTCGCTAAGTTCACGTTGGCGGGCGACCGACAATACCTGTTCGAACGCGTGAGCAGGCGGCATAGACTCGACGGTAATTGGCAGCTTGGAAATGCGTTGCAGCAGGCCGGTCACCTGGGCCGTGGTGATCCGTTTGCGCCGTTCTGCTACCAGCAAGGCGTTGGCCACTTCCAGCGGCCAGATCGCGGGAACCAAGGTCTCAGCTCCCGCCGATAGCAGATCAAGGACGCTTTCGGCAAGAGGAGCACTTTCATCCTCAAAACACCAGGCCACGGCGACCGACGCATCCAGAACCAGACGCTTAATAGCGGCGACCTTCATCGATTAACGCCCGAATGCTGGTCTTGTTTAAGACTGCACCTTTGCGGAGCGCGCGAATGTCGCGAACCAGCTGGTCCGGATCAACCTCGTTTTTATCATTGGCAGGAACCAGCATGGCAATCGGGACACCCCGGAGGGTGATTCGGATCGTCTCCCCACGGGAGACACGCTTCAGCAAGGCATTGAGATGAGTCTTGGCGTCGAACGCCCCCACGGTCTTCATGAGAACCTCTTGACAAACTAGTTTATCAACTAGTCTATTCATTGTAAAGGTGCGGTCTAGTCGAGAAAACCGAGTATTGATGCGTGCCACTAATTTTGCGCACCCAACTCGCAACGCTCATCACATGCTCCAGCAGCGGATTGTGATACAGCACGTACACAGGCCTGGGATTTTGGTCCAGCGAACCTTCAAGTTTCGCCAGCAATTTGATAAATCCAGTTTCGGGCAGCGGGTTGAACAGATAGATCACCATCGGCTCTGGCGGGAAGACAAAGTCGCGGGCATCGCCGCAGGTTGATTCGACCGCGAAGCATTTTTGTGATTCGCTCTTATATTTCTTGATATTCTCCTGCGCGATTCGGTGCAATTCCGGGAGCAGCTCGACACCGACGATTCTCCGAAACGGATAATCCGCCGCCATCAGTAGCACACGGCCTTTTCCCGAGCCGATGTCGATGAACACAAACTGGCCGAAATCGATCTCCAGCTTCGACATCATCTCGTGAAACAACGCTGGATCAGTGGGCTGATAGGGTGAGTACAAAAGTCCCAGCAATCGGTCACGCCAGCCAACCGTCGCACTGGTCGTATCGACACGACGATCCCAGTCATAGTCCACATCACCATAACGTTGCCGGCGGCGATCAGGCATCGACTCGCGCACGAACTGCCATAGAATCGAGACGAGGTTCCGCAGGGCCAAGAGCGCTCCTCGTTGGTCAACTTCTTCCCGGAACCACTCAAGCATGCGCAGTCCGGGACTATCCGGGAGCCGCCGCTTCGCGGGCGGATTGACAGCTACGACGCACCGCCCATGTCAGAAGGCAGGAATTTCGGGGTTGGCGGAACGTATCCGGGCGGTGTGCCTTTCTCTATGAATGGCAACTGATCGGGGTCACGAACTTCCACCTTGCCGCCGGGCTCCAATTTGTAAGCGTGGCCAAGGGGATCGAGGGGCAACGCCCGCAACATTCCGGTCGTCTCGAGTTCGGAGAAACTGGAGGGCCAACGGCCAGTCTTTTCGCGGTACAGGGAAACCAGTTTTTCCAGATTGGTGACATCTTCGTCCACCTGCAGCGCGCGCAGGTGGGTCAGCGCATTGGCACGGATATAGCGATCCTGCGTGCTCTGATACGCGGTGGTCCACATCATTCGCGCCATTTGCAATTCCCCGGCGTGTTGAGCCATTTGCGCCGCCATGACTCTCAGGGAGGGATGTGCGCCCGGCACTTGAGAACCGCGGGCGAAAGCATCGGCCGACTTGGGGTAATCCTCGAGCTCCATGTAGTAGATGAATCCCAGGTTGTAATAAAGCCTCCAGTCGTTTGGGTTATCGCGGAGGCCATAATCCACCAATTCAATCGCCTGTTGCGGCAGGCCGGCGCCGTATGGCGGTGGAGGTGCGAGAAAGTTAGCGCCGAATTCGTAGGCCACAGTCAGGTGAGGATCCAGGGTGGTGGTAATTTCGAGCAATGGACCCAGTAGCTCGTAATGCCGCGAGCCCAGATGGTGTTTCGTCCCGAAGTATTGTACGGCGCGCGTCCAATAGACATCCGCCAGCAAGCCGTCGTATCCCAGGCTGAGGCGTTTCACCGCCTTTGGCGAGGAGATGTAGAGGACTTCCTGCGGCGCCGCGCCTTTTCGCATGTTGTCGAGGTGACGCAGAGCGAAGGTCGATGTCATTAGGCACACCAGAAGCAAAATACCGGCTGTAAGCGTAATTCGGCTGGACGGTTTCATTTCAGGTTGCGGCGCTCGAAGATCAGGACCGCTCCGCATAGGGCCATACCCGTGTACACCAGCGCATAAAAGCTGTTAGAGAAAATAAGTTGTGTGCTGACGGGTTGCTGGTGTGCCACTGAGCTGATGACGTTGAGGGAAGAGAAATTAGGCACCAGATAGGCGGCGCCGGTTGCCAGCCAGCGCGATGTGCCTTGAGCCATGGCGGCGAAGCCGCGCAGGTCCTCGGCGAAACTTCCAATTACAAACAAAGAGAAAGTAAACACCGCGGACAACAGCGGAGTGGAAAAGGCGGAAAACAGCAGCGCCATGGCGGTCATCATCAGGAACTGCAAAATGATGAAGTACAAAGCCACCAGGATCCAGCCGTCCGCCCGCTGAAAGCCGCGGGACACGTAGAGCAAGGCTGCGAATACGCCAACAGCCATGAAGAGGGTATTTACCACCAGCGTACCCGCCAGCCCGAAAAACTTCCCGACAATAAATTCCCAGCGTTGCACTGGGCGTGAGAGCACCGTGTACAGTGTGCGCTTTTCGATCTCTTTCGAGACCAGGCCGATGCCGATGAAAATCGCAATCACCACGCCGAAAACGGAAACTGCAGTAAGCCCGAGATTCACCACCACCAACTGCTCGATCCCGATCGAGATCTGCCCAACCAGAATGGCCGCTCCCGACATGAGCAAGGCGAATGCGATCAGGTTGTACAGCACACGATCACGAACCGCCTCCCGGAAGGTGTTAGTGGCGATATGCACGACGCGGGCGCTCATGACCTCACTCCTGCGGCGGCCTCCGACGGCTTGAGCTTGCGCATGAAATATTCTTCCAGCGAGGTTCGAACCGGGACTATCGAGATTATGCGCAGCCCTTCCCGTCGCAAAGCATCGATGGCCGCATCCTGATTTGCTTCCCGCACCAGGGCGCGGACGGTGTCGCCGGTAAGGTGATATTCGGTGCTCAAGGCCTTCAGCGAAGCCGGGACCGAGCTGCCATGCCAGATTATCTCTACCTGGCCCTCCACACTCGAAGTGAGATCCTCCACTGCGCCCACTCCGCGCAGCTCGCCTAGATGAATGATCGCGACCCGGTCGCACAGCGACTCGGCATCCGACAGAATGTGCGTCGAGAAGAAAACCGTCTTTCCTTGTTGCTTCAGCTCCTCCATCAGATCGCGAACTTCGCGGCGGCCCATGGGGTCCAGGCCGGACATCGGCTCGTCGAAAAACAGCACCCTGGGGTCGTGCAGAATCGCTTGCGCGATGCCGACGCGCTGCAGCATACCCTTTGAGAATTTTCGTAACTGCATTCTGCCCGCGTCCTGCAGCCCAACCCTCCCCAGAACCTCGGCGACCTTGCGCCGGCGTTCCGGCGCGGCTACTCCCGATAGCTGAGCGTAGTATTCAAGCAGTTCGCTGGCGGTCAGGTAGTCGTAGAAGTAGGGCCGCTCAGGCAGGAACCCGATCTGTGCTTTCATGCGGGGATCATTGATCTCCATCCCCAGAATCCGCGCCGTACCTCCGCTGGGAAACACAAGCCCCATCAGCAGCTTCAGGGTGGTGGTTTTACCGGCGCCATTGGGTCCCAGAAAACCAAAAATTTCCCCTTCTTCCACGTTCAAATGCAGCGGGCGCAGGGCACACTTTGCCCGCTTGCGCCAGAAGCCGACGCGGTAAGTCTTTTCCAGGCCAAGAATTTCTATGGTTGCCATCGGAGACTACACTGGTCGCCGCGTACTCAGTAAGAAATTATATGGAAATCCCGTCCGGAAGTGAGATGCCGTAAAGGATACAGAGATTACGAAGGTAAAGGCGTCACTCCCTGGCCCCCGCCGCTGTGGGAGTAAGCTAGTGCCACAGGGCCGTTCGACCTAATTCGAGCCCGCTGCTGCCACACGCTCACCAATGAGTGCAGCGATGAGATCGACCGAATCAATCAGCGTCTGATCAAAACCAATGATCGAAAAGTCCACACCGAAGCGACCTTCCAGGAACATTACAATCTCCACGGCATCGATGGACTCCAGGCGGCCGCCCAGAATCAGTGATTCTGAGTCCGCAAATGGAGCCTCATCGCCCTTACGGCGAAGTAGTTCTGCGACAAACCGGCGAATCTGATTGCGTTGATTCATTGAGCGTTATCTTCCCTTTAGCAGAAATCCAAAATAGCGCAGGCCAGCGATCGGCGAGCCGACTTCAAACACGTGCACGAAACAATAGAAGCCCAAGACGCAAGCGGGTGCCAGGATTCTCTCCCGAAACCACCCCTGAGTCCTAGTAGGCTTACGACTTCGAATTTGTGAGAGAGCAATCCCAAGCGCCAATAGAACCGAGTAGAAAAAGTAATTCCCGATGCTGTGAAGGGCAAGTGGCAGGCCGAAGGAAGCAACGGTGTGAAGACTGCGGATGAGGTGAAAGATCGTGTTTCCCACGGATGCCGCAATGAACGTCGCAAAGAAAATCCGAAGTTTTGCGTTCCTTTTGAAGCAGCGAATAAAGATCGGATAAAAGAACATGTCCACTAACAGTTCTTTGAAGTAAAAGTAATAGCGGTTCCAGAACTCGGCAATGGTTCTGGAAGAAAGTGGGGCGTAGGTATTGCGCAGTGCGCGGAAGCCAGCCATGCGGCAAGTCGCGATCAGAGCGTGTCCCCAGATCGAGAGTCGCATGAGTTCCTGGAGCAGATCGTCAGGCCAGCTTAGCCAGTTCCAGCCCCAGGCCAGGGGTTGGCCGGCTTGAAAAGCCCCAATGCAGTCACCCGGCGTGGGGATTGACAGCTTGTCGTGGATCAGAAGTAGATAATATTTCCGGACATAAGTCAGCAGCACGCACCACAAGACCAGCTTCACTCCTTTGACCATGGCTATGGCCAAGTCTTCCGGGGTCTTGGCTTCTATCGCCCGCCAGTGGGTTGCGCCCTTGGGAAGGGGAACGCTCGTCGATCCCCAAAACGCATGCAAGGTTCCGGCCTGCCTGAACAGGCCGTCGCCCTGGGGTTTCGCGCAATCCGACAGGGCGTAGGCCAGATACCAGAAGTAAAGACAAAAGGTGTCGAGAAAAGCCCAGAATGCGAATCGTGGGAACCCGGAAAGCGGCACGTAGCAAGCGGCCGCAGTTAAGGTGGTGCCGATCCCCATGAGGGTAAGCAAAGGCCGGTGAGCGACCGGGCTCTGGGGACATTTCTTCGCCAACACCATCAATCCGGCACACAGGAGAATGAAAGGCAGAACGATCCATACAGATTCTGCGATCCACGAGAATCCTGCTGCAGAATGGACGGTAACTGTGCCCAGCGTGCCCCGCTCGAACCAAAAGAAGTCAGTCATCAACAACGTGCCAACGGTCACAACCGCACGCCTGGCCTGAGGGAAGAACGTCGCGCACGAGACCAGGGCCAGTTTCAGGGCCCAGCCTCCATCCAGGAGGCTCAAGCCAAGACCGAATACTGCCAGAAGTAAAAGCTTTCCAGCCACGGTTTGGGCAAAGACGATGACTTGCGGGTCGTTTTCGAAACGCGGAATGAGACGGAACTTTCCCCCCGCCCACCATGATGCGGAGACGGGTAATGCTCGTTCCAATGCGGGAGCCGAAGCGGCGGTGGTCAAAATTCTCCTTTTTGCAGTCGCTGGGTCAGGATTTTCCGGTCCACTTTGCCGCTGGAATTGGTTGGCAGTTCCGTCAGCACGTGGACTCTGCCCGGAACCATGTAAAGCGGCATGCGCCGCCTGAGTTCGTCAGTCGCTTCGTCGGGTATTTTGCCCGGAGCGCTGACGAACGCAACGACACCGGTAGCCGCGCCAAACTCCGTCGGCCATGCGACCGCCACTGCCGATGTGGTGCGATAGACCTCGCGAAGGTGAGCCTCGATTTCCTCAAGTTCTACCCGGTGACCACGAACCTTCACCTGATTGTCGATCCGGCCCAAATGATGAAACACGCCCTGTTCGTCCTGGTAGGCAAGATCGCCGGTCAGGTACCAGCGCTTGCCCTCTCGTTCCACGAAGCGCGCAGATGTTTTCTCGGGATCGTTGAGATAGCCAAGCGCAAGTTGCGGACCTGCGAGTGCCAACTCCCCGCTCGAACCGCGTACCACGCGGCGGTGCGACGAGTCCCAAACGGCAGCTTCAGTGCCCTCCAGCGGCCTTCCGATAGCAACGATGCCGCGTTCTCTGGAGATGTTCGGTGTTTCACCTACTCGTTCGTACAGGCAGATCACGGTTGCTTCTGTGGGACCATACAGGTTGTCGAGAACAGAATGGGGAGCCGCTTTTTTCCATGCCATGGCGAGCTGGCTCGGCAAAGGTTCACCCGAAAACAGACTCACCCGAAGCGTGGGAAAAGCTTCGTTCGCAAGCATATTCATGCGGCTCATTGCCGCAGCTACCGACGGAACGGAGAACCAAACGGTAATAGCATGATCGCGGATGAACTTTGCGGGAGCCAAAGCTTGCGTCTTGGGAATAACGTGCAGCGAAGCTCCCGCATTCCAGGTCATGAACATATTGAATACAGAAATATCAAAGGTGGTATCGGCGGTTTCGGCGATGCGGTCCCCAGGCCGGATTTGATACCGCTCCTGCATGATCCGGCGAAAGTGATGCACTGCGCCATTGGGAATGACCACTCCCTTCGGAGTGCCTGTGCTGCCGGAAGTGAATTCGACATAAGCGGGACACTCCGCCGCTGCCGGCCGTGGTTCGAAGGTGCATTCTTCCGGGAGATCGGCGAATGTGCGCCAATCGGAATTTACGTGAGGAACCTCTGACTCCGGAACAAGAACTTTGTGCGGCAGGTGTGGAATGACATCCGCCGTGAGATGTTGCACTCCAGATGAATCCGCGATGACGGCATCCAGGCTGAGCCTGTCGAGGAGCCGAACGAGTGCCTCAGGGGGCTGGCTCAGATTCAGGGGAACGTAGGTTGCACCCGACCACGCCGTGCCGAGAATACCGACGCACGCTTCCCAACTCCGCGAGGCCAGAATGCCAACATAGCGAGGTCTGACCTTCCCGCCTGCGCTCAGCCAGTTGGCAATGCGTCGTACGATGGTCAGGGTCTCGCAATATGTCCGTTCCTTTCCATCGGCACAAACCGCTAGCTTTCCTGCGTGTTCGCGGGCGTTGCAGGAGAAGGGCCACGCGACGTTGAAGTTGGCTTCTCTCACTTGGCTCTCATAGGTCCGGTTATCAGGCGAGGGGAGTTCGGCGTATTGAGGGTTTCCCTTATGCGTCAGGTTGTTCTTGCACAAGAACTCGGCATAAGAATATCAGCGGCATGCAGCAAGAGGACTTGTTTTGGTCCGGGCGCCGGTTACGAAAGTGCGCAGTGAAGGTGTTCGGAGGAAATCTGATTTCTCGTGTTCCCGTAGTTGCACGTCTTGGTAGCAAAAACTAAGGAGCAACGGATCGCTCCGTTGCTCCCGGCTTGTACCCTCCCCCAGGTACTTCGCCAAACGCTTATTGCAGAGCCGTGTATGCCGCGCAACCGGTAGTAGTGGTAACGGCGGCGGGGCCCGGGTTAATGTAGCGGATTACGCCGTCCGAGTCCGAGCAGAAGCCACGTACACCGCTCTGGCCTACTGACACAGGGTTGCCCTCGACGGTGTAGTCGATGACAATTCCGCCCACGGCCGAAGCCGGAGTATACGTGAAGTAGTAGCCGCTCTTAGGCGTGCCAGCCGCAGTCGCATTGGCCAGCACGGGGTCGAGCAAGCAGGCAGCTGTGGAAGCCGGTGTACCGCAAGCGGTGTTTCCGGCGCCAGGGCCCAGGGCTGTCATAGTCGATGAAAATCCGATGTTCGGATAGGTGGACTGGTAAGTGACCTCCGCAGTGTTGACGGTGCGGAGGGATTGAACCGCGGACGACTCGTTGGCCGCAATACGCGCCCGCAGCAAGTTCGGAATGGCAATGGCAGCGATGATCAGAATGATCGCTACCACAATCAGCAACTCAATCAGTGAAAAACCCTTCTGTTTCCGCATCTCGTTTTCCCCTTCTCTCTCCGTTATAAGGTGTGGTCATATCGACCGATTGCCGATTATCTTGGCACTTTGAAGGCCACAAGCGGAGATTACGAAGGGTCCGGGTCTAACGTCCGGGAAGGTCTTTGTTTTCAGGGAGCAAATACAATCAGTAACAACCACGACGGCGATCCGGCTCCGGCCACTTGGCAGATTTTGTAGGGCTGAATGACAGATTCTGTCATTACAAACTGGCGGTTGCAGCGCGGGCCAGCCCAGTGCTCTCCGGTGTGCGGTCCTCATCGACTGGCACAACGAATCTCGTGCACCAAACCGAAATTGCAGTGGACGTGACTACAAACACCCAGGGAAGCACGGGCGTAAGCAAGAACAGGTTTGTCGCGTAACGCAATAGAATCAACCAGGCGACTACGAGGGTTATTCCACTCACAAGGGCGATGTGGAACATCTTGGATTGCCCACGAGCCGGGCGGGCGCACAGCGCCTGCATGGCGACCGCAAAGGGAAACGCTACGACCAAGTCAATCAGGTAATGCTCACCCGTCCCCAGAGTGTCGACAACAGTGATGAGAACGAAGGTGAAGGCCAGCATGCGGATCCAGCGCGCGAATGGCCGGCAATTAAACCAAATCAGTAAGACCCATGCCACATGGAGCGACGGCATGGCATTTCGTGGCCAGCTCACGGAAACCGTCAAGGGCCGCAATGTCAATTGATGCAGCGCAGACATTGAAAGTGGGGAATTCGGGAACGCAGGGCCGGCCGCATAGGCCGGACCTGTAGCTGGAAAGAACAGGAACAAAACATATCCCACCAGACCGGCGGCGAAGTAAACACGGAGGATCGAAAGCGAATCGGTCGCATTCCGTCTCAGATGCCCCGCGTACATCAGGGCCATGGCAAGCGGTAGACCATAGTATGTTAAGTGCCCGAGTGCGTCGACCAAGGCCGAGCCTTTAAAAACTTGTCCCAGCAAGAAACTCGGTTGAAAACCCAAACTGCCATCGAAGGTGTAGGCGTAGAGGTCCAGAGTCCGAGGGAAAAGCAACCCTGCAAGATTCAATGAATTCTGGGAGCCCAAGATGAAGAATGCGAATCCAGCGGCAGGAATTAGAATTGACTTGAGCTCTACCAGTTCCGGCCCTGTGGCCCAAACCGCCTTAAAACCTAATACTAGAAAGCTCATCAGGCCAAGCATGCCAAAGCAGATGCTGGTTTGAATTCCCTCCATGCTCCCCTGGTGCACAACCAAGCGGTCGAATAAAACCAGGCCGCCGGCGGCAAGCACGACAGAGAGAATTTCCCAACGCCTTGGCCTGATCGCGACCTGGAAAACGAACGCACTCACAAGCCCGTAACCGATGTAGGGAAGTTCAAACGGCAACCCTACCCACGCAAGCAGAATGAGCGTTCCCAGCAGCGTTGCGGCCAGGATTCTCAACAGGCGAACGAGAGGCTGATTGCTGGAATTGCTGACCTGGCCGAGCGGCGAGGCAGCGGCTGGCTCGACACTGCAAGACTCCTGAACCGCGGCAGAAATAATTCTTCGCATTTGTCCCTGGGATGGTGTTTTCTCGGAAAACCGTATTGGACAACATATTCTCCGCCATGCTCCGTTGGCGGCCAACGCACGAAGGTAATCGTCCATTCGTGGGAGTAGGTTGCCTGCGGCGAAAACTTCTGCCTTAGGGAGCACCGCAGCGGCTGTCAGCCCTGATGGCAGAGTTTGCGGCTTGCCTTCATGCGCCACTGGATCTGCTGCCTGGAGAAAACGCCCGACGTTCTGGCACCTCTGTCACTTGTGCTGTGGAGCAAGCCATTCCTAGACTGCGACTTGGAACGCGTGCGGCCCGTTAGCCGTGGACCTGTGACGTGGGTAGTTCTGCGACCCAAATCGGAATGGCAGCCAGCGACACGGTTTCAGCCGCCGCGCGGCCGACGCTTTTGTGCCGGCGCGGATGGCTGAGGACGATCGGCTTGGTCGGCTTTCTGACTTCGCGGCTAGCGTTTGGTGTGTTGTTTCTGATCACCGCGGTTTATTGCCTGCTGGTGTACGTTCCTTTTGCTTACTTCGGGTTCATTCACAACGCACTGCTAGGCTGGCTGCCGTGGTTCGTGCACTTTCACACTCTGCTCTACTGTGCGCTTTTCTCCGGCGTGACCGTGACGTTAATTCCCGATCTTCGCGAGACCACAACACGAAGAGCTGTAGGCGTGTTTATCGTGCTTAATTTCGCCGGCTGTATCTACTTGTGGCGCCATTCAGCTCTGGCGGACCTGACCATAGGCCTGCCCAGCTACTATTGGAGTCTCATTTCTTTTTTCCCATTGATTTTGCTGGCTGCGATTGACCTAGCCAGACCGGCGGACGCAAATGTCCCGGCCTTGCCAGCACCCGCAGGCGTGGATCTAAAGACGACCACCTTGGCCGCTCTGTTAGTCTGGCTTTCATTCGCGGCGGAGACCACGGTAAATGCCGTGTTGCATAAAAGCGCACTGCCTGCGCTTACAACTCTTCTCGGTCTGGGAGCCAGCGTTTGCTTTCATCTCGTGATCTTTACTGCGCTCGCCTTAATCCTGCTGGCCCTTAGATTCATGACCCGCAAAACAGGTTCGCCGCATCGAGCATACTTGATCGGAGCTTGTGTGCTTGCCTGGCTGCTATGCTTTCTCGGACTACGCATCATCATATTGCCAACGATTTCCTTCGAAGGTCGCGCGGCAGACATCTTCGCTTCTGTGGCGGCGCTCGCGGTCGTGCTCTACACGGCAGCCGTTTCCGTAAGAATGCGCGTCTGGCGTTCGGGTTCTGACTCATTCTCGCAGGCTAAAGTCAAAGCGGCCTGGGCGACGCTGGTGCTTGGTCTGTTGATTGCGGCATACGCGGTCCCCGCGTGGATTGCCCGTACCGATTGGGATTTCGTCCTGCAGAGAATCGCTGTCGTTGCGGTATGGATTTTTGTTCTCTTCATTGTGCGGAGGATCTCCGTTCCTCTGCGCGGGAAAGCTTTAACCGCCGGCGTCCTTGTTGTAGTTGTCTGCGGATGCAGCGGGTTTGCGCGCTACGCCCAGTTGTCTCTCTATAATCCGGAACCGCAAGCCGCATTGACGGACGCACTGGATGCTTATGCGGGGAAGGACATTTCGTTCAAGACTTCCTACGGCATCCTCTCGCAATCGGTAAACAATAACGCCTATAGGCAGTTCTATGATTTTCTCAAGCAGAACACCAACCTCAGCTGGGACATCACCGTGGGCCCCAGCGATGTGGGGCTGGTTAGCGATCTGCGGCCGTCGCCCGCCAGAAAGCCGAACATCTTTCTTTTTGTCATCGACAGCTTACGCCGCGACTACACTTCACCCTACAACTCGGCCGTCGATTACACGCCGGAAATCGGACGCTTTGCCGAGGACAGCGTGGTGCTGGAAAACGCATTCACCCGCTACGGAGGAACTGCGCTGTCCGAGCCTGCCATCTGGGTGGGAGCGATGCAGTTGCACAAGCAGTACATCGAGCCCTTCTATCCCATGAACAATCTGCAAAAGCTGCTCGATACCGACGGTTACCAGAGCTACATCAGTTTTGATCCGATTCTCCGCCAAATTCTCCGGCCTTCGTCGAGCGTGATCGAAGTCGAAAACGATAAGACCCCTTGGGGCGAACTGGATTTTGTTTCTACCCTGGAGAAACTGGAGAACAAGATCGCCGAGTACCAGAACTCGAACCAGCCGATCTTTGCCTACAGCCAGCCACAGAATGTTCACACCCTCACGCTGGCGCGGTCGCGGATGAAGGGTGGCCGCAAAGAAATCAGCATTTATGAGTTGCGCAGAATGGATGCCGCTTTCGGGAAGTTCCTGCGCTTTCTGCGGCAACGAGATCTATACGACAACAGCATTATTATTCTGACCGCAGATCACGGCGATGCCTACGGGGAATTCGGCCGCTACGGCCATTCTGACTTCCTTTTTCCGGAAGTCATCCGAATCCCTTTGATCGTTCATTTGCCGCCGCAAATGCGCCAACAAGTGGTGTGGGACACGCAACAGGTTGCTTTCAATACCGACATTACTCCGAGCCTCTATTATCTGCTCGGCCATCGTCCGATCCTGAACAATGAGCTCTTTGGACGGCCTCTTTTTACCGAGACTCAAGAGGAGCAATCGCAGTATTTGCGTTCCACCTATTTGCTGGTCTCCAGTTACGCGCCGGTCTACGCCGTGTTGGGCAATAATGGAAAGTCGCTGTTCATTGCGGATGCGGTCAATCGAAGAAACTACTTCTACGATCTCGTGCAAGATCCTCTGGGAACGCGCAATCACGTCACCATCCCGATCTGCAACCGGAACGACGCGCTGATTCGCCGCGAAGTAACACGGATCGATGACTTCTATGGCTGGAAACCCTGAGCCGGCATAGCCAGGAGAGATTCTGGTAATGGAGCGGCCAAGCTGACTCACTACCGATATTCTGTCCCCTGTTGCCGGATTGAAACTTCCTCTACAATTCTCCGTTAATCCATGCCCTCCCTCTTGAACAGCCTGCGCATTGATCCGGATATTTCCCGTGCGTGGTCCGTTCCAGCGCACTTCTACACGGATCCAGCGGTTTTTACTCAGGAGCGAGAGAGAATTTTTGCCCGCAGTTGGCAGGTGGTGGGTCATCAGAGTCAGCTCGCCAAAGCCGGAGACTTCTTCACCACTGAACTTCAGGCCGAACCGTTGCTGCTGGTGCGGAACGCGCACGGCAAATTGAGGGGTTTTTACAATGTCTGCCGTCATCGCGCCGGTCCGCCAGCTCAGGGATGCGGTTCCCGCAAGCTATTCCGCTGCGCGTACCACGGTTGGAC